>DASUJK010000442.1:0-16017 GCA_036279295.1 Pseudonocardiaceae bacterium
ACCAGGAGTACCGGGCCGGGGCGGGCCTTGGTGACCAGCCGACGGCGGAACCCGGCCCCTGGACCGGCTACACCTACCCGGGCACCTATGCCGGCGGGGGCCAACAGGGTGATTTCCGCCACACTGCTCAGTTCGGCCAGCCGGGCTGGTCGCAGCAGGGCGGCCAGTGGACGCAGCAGTACCCGCAGTACCAGCCCTACCAGCAGCCGCATCGCCGTCACCCGGTCCGGGCGATCGGTCTCGCGATCGGTGCCGTCGGGCTGTCCGTGCTGATCGGCCTCGGCATCGGCAGGCTGGCGTGGCCGTCGGACAACGCGGCAGACGCCGCGCTGAGCGGTGGCAACCAGAACTTCGGTTCCGCCCAGGCCCCGTCGGGCGGCGGCACGTCCAACACGTCGATCAACCCGTCGGCCATCGCGGCCAAGGTGGATCCGGGCCTGGTGGACGTCAACACCGTGCTGGGCTACGAGAACGCCGAGGCGGCCGGCACGGGCATCGTGCTCACGCCCAACGGTGAGATCCTGACCAACAACCACGTCGTCGAGGGCGCCACGCGCATCAAGGTGACCGACGTCGGCAACGGCAAGACGTACAGCGCGACCGTGGTCGGCTTCGACCGCACCCAGGACATCGCGGTCATCCAGCTGCAGGGCGCCTCCGGCCTGAAGACCGAGTCGCTCGGTGACTCGTCCAAGGTGGCCAAGGGCGACGCCGTGGTCGGCATCGGCAACGCGGGTGGCGCCGGTGGCACGCCGAGCGCGGCGGCCGGCACCGTGACCGCGTTGAACCAGTCGATCACCGCAAGCGATGACTCCAGTGGCGCTTCCGAGCAGCTCACCGGCCTCATCCAGACCGACGCCAACATCCAGTCCGGTGACTCGGGCGGCTCGCTGGTGAACAGCGCGGGCCAGGTCATCGGCGTGGACACCGCGGCCTCCAGCGGTTACCAGTTCAGCGGTGGCTTCGGTGACCAGGGTGGCCAGGGGCAGAGCGGTCACCAGGGTTTCGCGATCCCGATCAACCGCGCGATCGCCATCGCCCACCAGATCATCGCCGGCACCGCGTCCAACACGGTCCACATCGGACAGACGGCGTTCCTCGGGGTCAGCGTCGGTGACGCGGGCCAGAGCCAGGACAACGGCGGGTTCGGCCAGAGCCAGGGCGGTCAGGGCCAGGGCGGCCAGGGTTCCGCTGACTCGGGTGCCGCGGTCGGCAGCACCGTGCCCAACGGGCCTGCCGAGCAGGCCGGGATCGAGCAGGGTGACGTGATCACCGGGCTGAACGGGCAGAACGTCGACTCGGCGACCTCGTTGACCAACCTGATGGACAAGCAGCACCCCGGTGACAAGTTGAGCGTCACCTACACCGACGCCACCGGCCAGCAGCACACGGCCACGGTGGTCCCGGTGGCCGGACCGGTCGGCTGACGACCCGCGTGACCATCCCGAAGAAGTGGCCCCTGCCGGGCGGAGACGGTAGGGGCCACCTCGCTTGTTCGGGCCTGTTCTTGTTCAGGCTGCTGACACCTGGCCGGTCCAGGCACGCATTAACTCGGCGTAGCCGGGGGAGCCGGTGAGCAGTTCGGCGTGTGAGCCGAGCACCGGTCGGCCGCCGTCCATCATCAGCACGAGTTCGGCCCGGATGGCCGAGCTGAGCCGGTGGGCGATCACGACGAGCGTGCCGCCCCGCTCGGCGAACGCCTGTTCCGCCATGGCTTCCGTGGCCGGGTCCAGGTGTGCTGTCGCCTCGTCCAGCACGACGACCTTGGCTGTCGACGCGTAGACCCTGGCCAGGGCCACCAGCTGTCGTTCGCCGCTGGACAGCGTGACGCCGCCGTGGCCGAGCTTGGCGTCCAGGCCGTCCGGCCCGGCCAGCAGTTCGCCGGCACCGACCCGTTGCGCGGCCAGCGTGAGTTCGGCGTCGGTCGCGTTCGTGGCCAGTAGCGCCAGGTTCTCCCGCAGGGTGCCGGTGAACACGTAGGACTCCTGCGGGATCAGGGCCACCAGTTCGCGGCGCACCTCGGGTCGCAGCTGTCCCACGTCGACCCCGCCGAGCAGCACGACACCGGCCGCGGGCGGCAGCAGCCCGGTGAGCAGCCCGGCCAGCGTGGACTTGCCGATACCGCTGGCCCCGACGACGGCCACGTGTCGGCCGGCCGGCAGCCGCAGGTCCAGATCGCGCACCACCGGTTCGGCAGCCACACCCCAGCCGAACGTCAGCCCACGCACCAGGATGTCCGTGCCGGCCGGCTGATTCTCCTGCCACACCTGGGGTTCCGGCACCAGGGACACGTCGGCCAGCCTGCGCAGCGTCACCACGAGCCGGAGCACGGCCGTGCCGGCGGTCTGGCCCAGCGCGACCAGGGCGGGGCCGACGCCGGTGGTCAGGTAGACCACGGCGCCCAGCACGGCACCCGCGCTGATCCGGCCGTCCGCGACCAGTCTCGGTGCGGCGGCGAGCACGAGCACGAGGGGCACGAGGCCGCCCAGCGACACCAGGAGCCCACGCAGCGCGCCCGCCATGCCGAGCCGGACCGACGCGGCCGCCTGTGCGTCCACGGCTTCGGCGACGTCCCGGCTGGCGGACCGCTGCCCACCGCACGCCAACACGTCCCGTAGCCCGCCGGCCAGCGAGCCGACCACGGCGCCACACCGCTCGTCGGACAGCACCAGTTCGCGCTGCCGTCGGGCCAGCGAGCGGAGCAGCAGCGTGAACGCCGCCAGCGCCAGCACGACCGGCGGCAGCACCAGGACGGCCAGTGGGCTGGCGGTGTCCAGCAGGCCGATCATCGCGGCCACCACGGTCACCACCAGGCTTCTGCCCTGCACCAACAGGCCCGCCGTGACGTCCCGGACGACCTCGACGTGCCGGGTGATCCGGGCCACGGAACTCGCGTCGGCACGGTGGCCGGTGGCCAGATCACCGTGCAGCACCCCGCGCACGACAGCGGTCACCAGCGCGTCCCGCACCGGCTCGACCACGTCGCCGAGCCGGGCGAACACGAACCGGGAGCCGATCGCACCGAGCAGGGCCACCGCGCCGAACACACCGAGCCACGCCACCCCGGTCCACGGCTTGCCGGCGCCGAACCCGTCGTCCACGGCCATCGCGACCAGTCGGCCGGACACCAGCGCAGGGCCACCCTCCACAAGGGACCAGCCGGCCAGTGCGAGCAGTGCTTTCCTGGTGCCGCGCAGCGAGGCGAGATAGCCCGGCCAGGCGCTGTTGGCGCTCATTCGGCTGCCTGCGTGAACACGGCGCGGTAGTCCGGATTCCGCCAGAGCCGCACGTGTCGTCCCGTGCCGCGCACCCTGCCGTTGTCCAGCCACACCACCAGATCCGCGTGTTCCGCCGTGCGCAGTCGGTGGGTCACGACCAGCCGGGTGTGGCCGGGCAGGCTGGTCCGCACCGAGCTGTCCACCTCGGCCTCGGTGACCGCGTCCAGGCTGCCGGTCGCGTCGTCCAGCACCAGCACCCTCGGCGCCCGGACGAACGCTCTGGCCAGGCCGAGCCGCTGTGCCTCGCCGCCGGACAGCGGTGCTTCGGCAAGTGGGGTGCGGTAGCCGTCGGGCAGTCGGCACACCGCGTCGTGCACCCTGGCCGACCGGGCGGCCGTCGTCACGGCGTCGATGTCCGCGTCCGACCCGTAGCCGATGGCGCCTGCCACCGTGCCGCCGAGCAGTGCGGGCCGCTCGAACGCGAAGCCGATGGCGGCGCGCAGGTCGTCCGGCTTGATCTGCCGCATCGAAACGCCGTCCAGCAGCACATCACCGCGGTCCGGCGGCACCAGCCCACCGGCCACGGCGGCCAGCGTCGACTTGCCGGCACCGGATCGGCCGACGACGGCGACCTCCGCGCCGGCCGGCACGATCAGGTCCACATCGGACAGTGCTGGCGATCCGTCACCGGCCAGCACCGTCACGTCCCGCAGGTCCAGCTCACCGGCACCGACCGGCAGCGGCTGGTCGCCCGACTGCCGCATCGGGATGCGCAGCACGTCGACCAGCCGGCCGGCACCGGCCCGCGCGGTCGCCAGCGTGGTGAGGGTGGGCAGGTAGCCGATCAGGGTCATGCCCATGCCGGTGTAGCCGAGTGCGGCGAGCAGTTGGCCGGGCGTCAGCCTGCCGTCCAGCACACCGAGGCCGGCCGCCACCAGCACGGCCAGCTGCACGGCCGGCAGCAACAGTGCGGCCCGCCAGATCATCACCGCCTGCGTGCGCCACATACCGTGGCCTGCTCGGCCCAGCGCGGGCAGCGGCCGCAGCACCCTGGCCGTTTCCTGTTCCGCGGTGCCGGTGGCCGCGATGGTGCGGATGCCCAGGGCCGCGTCCAGCAGTCGGGCGGACAGTTCGCCAGCCAGCTCCCGGTAGGTCGCGATGTGGCCGGACGTGGTGCGCATGTGGGTTCTGGCCAGCAACAGGGCCAGCGGCACACTCGCCGCGAACACCGCGGCCAGCCACGGGTCCAGCAGGGCGAGCGCGAGGATGGCGCCGATCGAGGTGATCGCGCCGAGTACGAGTTGGATCGCGGTGGCGGCCACCCCGCCCGCCTGGGCAGCGTCGCCGGTGAGCCTGCTGACCAGGTCGCCAGGATCACCGAGGGCACGCACACCGCGCTGGTCACCGCAGTTGGCCACGTGGTCGGCGACCATCTTGCGCAGCCACGCCGTGCCGGTCGACGTCAGTACCGCTGTCGCGATCTCGTTGGCCGCGTCCGCACCGGCGATCGTGACGACGATGCCGAGCAGCAGCGGGACCCCGGCCCCGGTCAGGTTGCCGGCCAGCGCACCGTCCACGGCCCGGGCCATGGCGTCGGGCAGCCACAGCCCCGCGACGGCGGCCAGCACGCCGGACAGGGTCGCCGACACCAGCCAGCCGGGTGTCCGAAGAACGACTCGACGCAGAAGCGCGGTCGCGTTCCCGATGTCTCCGGCTTCCCGTTCCGGCATAGTTGTCCTTCCGGCATTCCGTTGCTGGCACGGTTGTTCGACAATGAACGGCGGACGGAGCGGCGCCGTCCGCCGGCGCCGCTCCGCCCACCCGACGACGCATGGTCGTCAGGATGGTGACGACCTCAGAGAGTCGTCGTCACTTCCCACCCGTCGATCGTTGGCCGGCCCGTCGTCACTCGCAGGTGGTGAGGGAAAGGCTGCTGTTGCCACACAGCAGCAGGCTCGCCCGGCTGCCGCCGCCGTTGCCGCCGCCGTTGTCCATCAGCTCGGGGGTGTCGAGTTCCTGCAGGTCGAGGACGTGCTCCATGCTTGTCTCCTTGGTTGTCTTGAACTGTCGGTGTGTTCGGTGAAGCCACCGGTCACTGCGGGCCGGCGATCAGGGGGCCGCGGCCGTAGCCGCAGCCGGTGTGAGGAACGGCAGCGCCGCCGTGCTGCCACTGGTGGCCAGCAGCACGCCGGCACCGCCGGTGCCCAGGTCCATGGACAGCCGCAGCAGCGTGTTGCCCGGAAACGCCAGCCGTCCCCGGTGCGCGACGGCGTGCCAGGACAGTCGGTCCAGGTGCCGGTCCCGGGCAGCGGCCAGGTCCGGGTCCGGCGTCCGACGCAGGGCGACGTCCAGCGCGACGATCAGGCCCGCCCGGCCGAACAGCAGGCCGGGCTGGATGACGAACTCGCCGAGCAGCGCCCGCCGCAGATCGGCCACCGCCGCCGTGCACTCGGCGTCCGGCCGATGGGTGGCCAGTGTGTCGATGGCGACCGAGATGCCCGCGCTGCCCACGCCGAGGTAGGGGAGTGTGCGCAACTCGCCGTCCTGCACCTGGAGCGAGCCGTCCGCGATCGGCACACATTCGGCCAGGTCCCGCAGGACAGCACGATCCGCGTGGCCGAGCCAGGTCTCGTCGTCGGTCTGCCGGTAGAGATGGGTGAACAGCAGGGCAGGTCCCGACCAGCCGTACAGCAGGCCCGCCTTGGCCCGCCTGCCCGGCGGCGATGCCGAGCCGAGCGCGTCGACCAGTCGTTCGCCGATGTCGAGCGCTTGGTCGCGCAGCGAGCTGTCCAGCCAGGTTTCGGCCAGGAACAACAGGTTCAGGCCGATACCGGACAGCCCGCCGCGCAGTCCGTGATCGGTGATCGTGGGCACCAGCGGCGCGTACTCGGCCACCAGGTCACCGGCCAGTTCGCGGTGCCCGAACCCGGCCAGCACATGGGCCACGCCGTGCGCACCGTCGTAGAAACCGGCTCGTTTGGGCGGTTCGCGGCGCACCGACTCGACCAGCCACCGCTCGAACCGGTCGGAGCGGCCTGCGGCACAGGCGGCCAGGGCGTACAGCACACCGGCCGCACCACACTCGAAACAGGCGCCGCCGAAGGCGAACGTGTCGATGTCACCGGGGAACAGCCGGTCGGTCCGCTCGGGGGTGGCCGAGTTCACGATGGCAGCGGCGATCGACTCGCGGACCGCGGCCCAGTCGGTCCTGGGGCGCTGGCCGGTCGAGGGCTCGGTCGGCCAGGTGGTCGCCGTGACCGGGCGAGTTCTGGGCATCAGCTGGTCGCTGATCCGGGTCAGGTGGTCGGCCGGCAGGTCGAAGCGGTCCCCGATCAGCTCCAGGTAGCCGGGCAGCTTGCCCCGGTCCAGGCCGAGCACCACGTTCAGCGGCAGGAACAGCCACAGGGCCAGCGCGGCCAGTGCGTAGTCGTCGATGTCGAACCCGGCGCGGTCGCTCGGCGCGGCGAAACCGGGCGCACCCAGCGCGGGCCGCGTCGACTCGGTCACGTCGGACGCCAGCTCGAAGTCGATCAGCGACACCGAGTCGTCCTCGTCCACCAGCAGGTTCTTGTCGTGCAGGTCGCCGAACACCATGCCGCGCCGGTGCACCTCGGCGATCAGCCGCCGCACCTGACCCAGCACGTGCAGTGCCCGTCCGGTGTAGTCGGCGATCTCGGCGTGCGGCGCGTCGTGCCGGCTCAGCGGGTAGTGCACGGCCAGCCACCTGCCCAGCGGGATGCCGGGCATCCGCTGCATGGCAAGGAAATGGTGCTCCCAGTTGGTGAAATGGTGGTACACGGCCGGGATGCCGGGAATACCGGCCAGCCTCTCCAGAGTGTGCCACTCCCTGGTCAACCGGGTGACCGCGTCGGTGCCCTCCCGATCCAGCCCGGCCAGCGGCCGCGCCTCCTTGAGGATCACCTCGGTGCCGTCGTCCTGCCGCGTGGCCAGGTAGACACCGCCGCCGTTGGAGAAGTGCAGGGCACCGGTGACGTGATAGGGAAAGTCATTTCCGGTGCGGGCGGAGCGGGCCGCCAGGTGCGGTGCCAGTACTTCGGGCGGCGTGACCCAGTCGGGGATGTGGAATCCAGGTCTGCGCTCGTCCGGCACCAGAGTGCCATCCGGTCTGGCCACCGCGGGGACCAGCGCACCATCTTCGGTGATCGTCGAACGTTCCAGGAAACCGCCGTAGCGGACGTACAGCGGACCGTCGCCGATACGCAGGTCACTGAGCACGTAAGGACCTTTTTCGCCCGCCAGTATGGCACCGAGTTCGGCCAGTACCATGGCCAATTGCTCGTCGTCGCATGGGTATATGGTGATGAGCTTGCCGCTCGCCGCACGGGGGGCGTATTTCGAGTTCCGCGCGAGCAGCACGTTTTTACTACGCAGGTACTTGAAGGGTAACCGGGCGTCGACACAGTAGTCGTACACCTCGCGCAGCACGGATTCCGCGTTGTCCATGCCACTCGACACGTGGACCTTCCATCCCTGTAGGGGTAAGGGAACCCCGTGTGGCCGGAGGATGTGCCAGGTGTCCATGTCGACAGTGAGCCAATTGTCCGGAGTGGACGGCAGGATGTCTCGGAAATGCCCACCGCCATTGTTCTCCCGGGCCTGTGAATCGAAGAAGACCGGGTCGGCGTGACAATATTCCTCGTAGAGATCCGTCATTCCAGGACGATCCCATCCCGGCGTGTTTCGCCGTCTGTCGATGTGTGATCGATCAACGCTGTGCGCCAAGCATTGTCGTAAATCGGCCCATGCGCCAATCCCCCGATATGGTGAGCCGGTTTGGTGCGTCCGTGGCGAAGTGACCAGCCAGTAAGGTGGTACAACGACACTTTCGGTGGTGCTGTCGCGGACTGAACCGCCCGATCGCGGCGTTTAATGATGTTTGTCAGGTGCCACGGCGGTTTCGCAGCCGTCCAAGGGGCCCAAAGTGGTTTGTTTACGGGGAATGTCGCAATTACGCACAGTCAGACCGCACGGAGTCGCACTTACCCCACAACGGACTAGCGCGTTGAGCCGACCGCTATCCGTTCAGGTCTGATTGCCACGCCGGGCAGGATCGGTCAGGTCTCGCCCGCGGACAGCAGCCCGTGGTGCAGCAGCTGGAGCTCGTCACAGGGCTCCACCCCGAGCTCGGCGTGCAGCCGGGAGCGCAACTGGCGGTAGATCGCCATCGCGTCGGATCGCCTGCCACTGCGGGACAACACCTGCATCAGCTGGCCGTGCAGGCCCTCGTCCAACGGGTTCGCGCTGACCAGGAACTTGAGTTCACCGATCAGTTCGCGGTGGTTGCCGCCCTCGATCTCGGCCTGGATCCGTAACTGCTGGGCCGCGCGCATCTGTTCCTGCAGGTCCACCGCGTATGCCGACAGCAGCGAGCCGCAGTTCACGTTGGCCAGCGGGGCACCGGTCCACAGCGCCAGCGCCGAACGGAACGACGTGGCAGCCTCGGCGTGGCGGCGCGCTGCCATCGACTCCCGGCCCTGCTGGCACAGCTGCTGGAACAGGGTCACGTCGATCTGCGCCGGATCTACCTTGAACAGGTAGCCGGGCGCCCTGGTGATCAGCAGGTCCTCGCCGTCCGGTGCCAACTCGTTCTTCTCGATGCACTTGCGCAGCTGGTAGACATAGGTCTGCATGGTCGTGCGCACGCTGCGCGGCGGGTCGTCGGCCCACAGTTCCTGGATGATCGAGTCGATCTGCACGACCTTGCCCGGCCGCATCAGCAGCATCGCGAGCAGTTGCAGGATCTTCGGCGCGGACGGGGCGTAGTTCACGCCGTCCTTCACGACCTCCAGCGGGCCGAGCAGCGTGAAGGTGACCCCGTCGTCGGGCTCCGCAGCACTCTCGGGCGCGCGCCAGGACGCCAGTTCGGACCGCATGACCAGCGCCTCCCCGTGCAGACAGTCGGTTCTCCGCACGCCAAACCATGACAGAACCCGTCTGCGAACGGCAGTGACAGCGCCACCAGCGGGAAATGCGCTGATCATGTGCCGATATGACGAACACATGGATGGTGAGTGATCGCGGCACTGGCCGGGACGGTCGCCAGTGGTCAAGATTGGCATCCATAACCCACCCCGACGCACGGGCTGGAAGCAGTGAGGGCCACCCTCGCTGATGCGTTCCGACCGGAACGCGGTACGGCAACACCTGGTCACCAGGGTTGTTGCTGGGTTCTCGACTCCTCTTCGACCTCGTTTCGAGCCGGCGTACTCATGCTGGCGGCACGGGGCGCGTCCGCGCCGACCGCGACCACGGGCGAAGGCATGGGGGAGCGATGGCAGCGAACCAGGATCTGTTGGAGCTGCGGGAACTCCGTCTTGGCGCTGATCACCCGACGGAACATCTGGCCGCGGCCGTCGACGACATCTGCCATCCGAATCCGATGCGCCGCGTCGAATTCGGCACCTGTCCTCGGCCCGGCTGCGATCGAACCGTGTTCGCCACGGTTCGCGTCGCCAGCGCGTTCCACCCGCCACAGGTGAGCTGCGAGGCCGGTCACGTCTGGCCAGCAAGACGTTGATGAGGAGTCCCCATGCTGATGGCCGTCGAGAAGGCGATTTCATCGATCCACGAGCGGTACGACGGACCGATTACCCTCAACGAACTTGCCGCTGAGGTGTACGTCAGTCCGTTCCACTTCTCCCGGATGTTCGCCAGGATCACCGGCGTGACGCCGGGGCGGTACCTGACAGCGGTACGGCTGTTCGAGGCGAAGCGACTGCTGCTGACCACGTCGATGACGGTGTCGGACATCGTGTGCACAGTCGGCTACAGCAGTGTCGGCACGTTCACCAGCCGGTTCACCAGGGCGGTCGGCATGACGCCGACGCAGTACCGGGACCCGGCGGTGGCCGACCTGCTGATCGCGCTGTCCCCGACCTACCAGCGCATTCCGTCGTTCGACGCGATCACGGCGGCCGGCATCGACTGTGCCAAGCCGCAGCAGTCCGGCGGCGCGCTGCTCGGGCAGCTGGAGCTGCCCGAGGGCCGGCGGTGGCGCACGTTGGTCGGTGTGTTCGCCGACCCGGTGCCGCAGGCGGGCCCGGTGGCCTTCAGCGCGCTGACACACACCGGATCCACCGAGCTGATCATCAACAACATCCCGAGGGGCGAGTGGACGGTCATCGCGGCCGCCGAGTCCGTCGGGGACCCCGCGGTGCCAGCCGACTTCATGATCGGCACCGTGCGTACCCCGCTGACCGTCACGCACGACGAGACGGTCACCGTGGACATCGCCATGCGCACCCGCCGACCCGCCGACCCGCCGATCGCCATCACGCTGGCGTCCGGCATCGCCGCGGTGCGTGGTGACAGCGTCCGCACGCTGCACGCGCTGCCGCAGGCCGCATAAGCGATCACCGCGTAGCACAACGGCGTAAGGGCACCGCGAAACAGAAGAAGACAGCACACGTGTATCCGCGAGACTATGAAAATGTCAGATAGAGGCCGTGACAAAGTCAGACCGGGGACGCATCCAACACGACAAAGCCTGGCTCGACTGGAACGGCGAAGCGGCTCTGATCGGGGCCAGCGGCGGACGCCGTGCACACCGACGAGGTTGTGCACGGTGGCCACCGTCGGCCAACATCATCGACAGGTCGCTGGAGAGTTCATTGTTGATCTGTGTGGAACGCATTCTAGGCGCCCGTTCGCCGGGGCAAAATAGAAGATGCTGACCTGGGCACACCGGGAGAAGCGCACCTCAGGACGGTTGGTGCATGCTGGACGCACCACGCGACGCGAAATCGGCGATAAATTCGCATCGCGCACAAAATAATCGGAAGGCGCCGTTCTGTGGATCGGTAACGTCGGCACGATGGAAGGTACTCCGTGAGCTACATCAGATTTTCACCGGGTTCGGAGGACTCGACCCGTCGTTCATGGATTCACAATTCTGGGTACGGCGATCTCGTGATTGGGCAGGGTATCGGGCCGACATATTGGAGCACGGTGGCATGAGCGCGCGAATTTCGATCGTTGGCATTGGCCTCCGTTATCCCGACGCTACTTCTCCGGACGAGCTCTGGGAGAACGTGTTGGCCGGGCGGCGTGCCTTCCGTCGGTTACCCGACGAGCGGATGAACCACGACGACTACTACTCGGCGGACCCGAAGGCCCCGGACCGCTTCTACGCGAGCAAGGCCGCGGTGCTGCGGGACTACGAGTTCGACCGGGTCGGCTACAAGATCGCCGGCAGCACGTTCCGGTCCACCGACCTGACGCACTGGCTGGCGCTGGACGTGGCGGCACGGGCGCTGGCCGACGCCGGCTACCCGGAGGGCGAGGGCCTGCCCAAGCGCAGCACCGGTGTCGTCCTGGGCAACAGCCTGACCGGAGAGTTCTCCCGGGCCAACATCATGCGGCTGCGCTGGCCGTACGTGCGCCGCACCGTCGCTGCCGCGCTGGCCGAGAAGAACTGGTCCGACGACGAGGTCAGCGCCTTCCTGGCCGACCTCGAAGTGCAGTACAAGGAGCCGTTCCCCGGCATCAACGAGGACTCGCTGGCCGGTGGCCTGGCCAACACCATCGCGGGCCGGATCTGCAACTACTTCGACTTCGCCGGTGGCGGGTTCACCGTGGACGGCGCGTGCTCGTCGTCCCTGCTGTCCATCGTGACCGCGGCGAACGCGCTCACCGAACACGACATCGACGTCGCCCTCGCGGGCGGCGTCGACCTGTCGATCGACCCGTTCGAGGTGATCGGCTTCGCCAAGACGGGCGCCCTGGCCAAGGGCGAGATGAAGGTCTACGACAAGGACTCCAACGGATTCTGGCCCGGTGAGGGCTCCGGCGTGCTGGTGCTGATGCGCGAGGAGGACGCCATCGCCAAGGGCGCCCGGATCTACGCGTCGATCACCGGCTGGGGTGTGTCCTCGGACGGCAAGGGTGGCATCACCCGGCCGGAGGCGGCCGGTCACCGGCTGGCCATCGAGCGGGCCTACGGCCGAGCCGGCTACGGCGTCGAGACGGTCTCCTACTTCGAGGGCCACGGCACCGGCACGGCGCTGGGCGACGAGACCGAGATCAACGCGCTGTCTACCGCCCGTCGACTGGCCGACCCGGACGCCAAGCCGGCCGCGCTGAGCTCGGTGAAGGGCAACATCGGCCACACCAAGGCGGCCGCCGGTGTCGCGGGCCTGATCAAGGCCGCGCTGTCCATCTACCACCAGGTGATCCCGCCGGGCACCGGCCAGAAGGACGCGCACCCGTTGCTGGTGGGCGACGACGCCAAGATGTTCGTGCCCACCGACGCCGGACTGTGGCCGGAGGACCAGACCATTCGGGCCGGTGTGTCCGCGATGGGCTTCGGTGGCATCAACTCGCACATCGCGCTGGAGGCGACGCCGATCGCCGACCGCCGCGAGGAGGTCGACGACCACGTCCGGTCCCTCGTGGCCAGCCGCCAGGACGCCGAGCTGCTGTTCCTGGACGCGAGCGACACCGCGGAACTGCGGGAGCGCATCGTCGGCCTGCTCGACCTGGTCGAGAAGCTGGCCATGGCCGAGCTGACCGACCTGGCCGCGACGCTGGCCGGCAGCCTGGCCGGCAAGCCGGTGCGCGCCGCGATCGTCGCGACGAACCCGGATGACGCGCACCGCAAGCTTTCCCACCTGCTCGACCTGCTGGGCAGCGGTGCCAAGACGGTGTTCTCGGCCGCCGAGGGCATCTTCGTGGACAACAAGGCGACCGGCGCCAAGATCGGCTACCTGTTCCCCGGCCAGGGTTCCGGCCGTGGTTCGGTCGGCGCGGTCCGGCGGCGGTTCGCCGCTGCCGAGGATGTGCACCGCATCGCCGGTCTGCCCACCGGTGGCGACCAGGTCGCCACCGAGGTCGCCCAGCCGCGCATCGTGACCGGTTCACTTGCCGCCCTGCGGGTGCTGCGTGACCTGGGCATCGAGGCGGACATCGCGACCGGGCACAGCCTCGGTGAGCTGACCGCACTGCACTGGGGCGGCGCGCTGGACGAGCAGCAGGTGCTGCGGCTGGCCGGCGTGCGCGGCAAGGTGATGGCCAACGCCAGCGCCGGCAACGGCACCATGGCGGGCGTCGGTGCCAGCCCGAGCGAGGTCGAGGTCCTGCTGCAGGGTGAGGACGTCGTCATCGCCGGCTACAACGCACCACAGCAGACGGTCATCTCCGGACCCGTCGAAGCGGTGGAGCGGGTGTGTGCCAGGGCTCGCGGCAAGGGCCTGAACGCCACCCGGATCAACGTCTCGCACGCGTTCCACTCGCCGCTGGTCGAGCCTGCCGCCGCTGCCATGACCGAGCGGCTGTCCGAGTTCGACTTCACCCGGCTGCACCGGCCGGTGGTCTCCACGCTGACCGGTGACGTGCTGCACGCCGCCGAGAACCTGCCCGAACTGCTGCGTGACCAGATCGTGCAGCCGGTCCGGTTCCGCGAGGCGGCCGCCAAGGTCGCCGAGAAGAGTGACCTGGTGGTCGAGGTCGGCCCCGGCCGGGTGTTGTCCAGCCTGTTCGCCGAGATCGCGCCGGACACTCCGGTGCTGGCGATCGACACCGACCACAAGTCGTTGACCGGCCTGCTCAAGGTCGTCGGTGCCGCGTTCACCCTCGGTGCCCCCGTCGACGTCGACGGCCTGTTCGCGGACCGCCTGGTCCGTCCGCTGGCCCTGGACGCCGAGTTCTCGTTCCTGGCCAGCCCGTGTGAAGCGGCGCCCGCCATCGACGCGGACCTCGCCCATGGTCGTGACGACGCTCATGGCGACATGGCTTCGGCCGCGGAGGGCGCCACCCCTCGTTCCTCCGCGACCGAGGCCCCCTCCGAGACGGCGACGCTCGACCTGCTCCGCACGCTGATGGCGGAGCGCGTCGAACTGCCGCTGGACGCGGTCACGGCCGACACGCACCCGCTGGACGACCTGCACCTGAGCTCGATCACGGTGGGGCAGATCGTCAACGACGTCACCAGGACGCAGGGCCGCCCCGCGATGCACGGGATGCCCAACTTCGCCACGGTGTGTCTCGGCGAACTGGCCGACATGATCGACGAGCTGGACGAGACGTCGCAGGACAAGGACACCGACAGCCACGAGGTGACCGGTGTCGCGCCCTGGGTGCGGCCGTTCGCCGTGGACTACGTGCCGGCTCGGCGAGCGTCCGGTGTGGACATTCGGACCGGTGGTACCACGAACACCTGGTCGGTGTTCGCGCCGGCCGGGCATCCGCTGGCCGAACCGCTGCGAGCCGCGCTGGCCGGTGCCGGTATCGGTGACGGTGTGCTGCTCTGCCTGCCGGCGGACAGCGACGAGAGCCACGTCGGGTTGTTCCTGGACGCGGGCCGGCTGGTCGTCGGTGCGCCCAACGGCACCCGGTTCGTCGTGGTGCAGCACGGTCTCGGTGCTTCCGGCCTGGCCAAGACGCTGCGCCTGGAGGACCCGTCGGCGAAGACCACCATCATCGACCTCGCGAACATCGAACCGTCCACAACGGACGGTATCGAGAGCGCGGTGCGCCTGGTGGTGGCCGAGGTCGCGGCAACGACGGACTTCGCCGAGATCCGCTACGACGCGGACGGCACCCGCAGGGTGCCGGTGCTGTCCACGCTGCCCGAGCAGGTCGACCCCCCGTCGTCCCCGCTGGCAGCCGGTGACGTGCTGCTGGTCACCGGTGGCGGCAAGGGCATCACGGCCGAGTGCGCCATGGCGATCGCCAAGGACACTGAGGCGTCGCTGGCGCTGCTGGGTCGCAGTGACCCGGCCGACGACACCGAACTGGCCGAGAACCTCGACCGCATGCGGGCAGCCGGTATCCGGTTCCGCTACGAGCGGGCCGACGTGACCAACGCCGAGCGGATCGGCGAGGCGGTCAGCCGCTTCGAGGCCGACCTCGGCCCGGTCACGGGTGTCCTGCACGGCGCGGGGCGCAACGACCCGGCCGCGCTGTTCAGCCTGACCGAGTCCGGTTTCCGCTCCACCCTGGCACCGAAGATCGACGGTCTGAAGGCCGTGCTGTCCGCAGTGGACCAGGACCGGATCAAGCTGCTGATCACGTTCGGCAGCATCATCGGCCGGGCCGGCCTGCGCGGTGAGGCGCACTACGCGACGGCGAACGACTGGATGACCGAACTGACCGTGCGCTTCGGCCAGGACCACCCGGCAGCCAAGGTGCTCGCGATGGAGTGGTCGGTCTGGTCCGGTGCCGGCATGGGCGAGAAGCTGGGTGTGGTCAGCGCGCTGATGCGCGAGGGCATCACCCCGATCTCCACCGAGGCAGGCATCGACATGCTGCTGCGGGTGCTGTCCGACCCGGCCGCCCCGCCGGTGCTGGTGCTCTGCGGCCGGACCTCCGGTCTGCCGACACTGCCGGTGGCCAAGACCGAACTGCCGCTGTCCCGGTTCGTGGACCGCGCGATCGTGCACTACCCGGGAATCGAGCTGATCACCGAGGCGGACCTGTCCGCGGGCAGCGACCCGTACCTGTCCGACCACCTGCTCGACGGTGACCTGCTGTTCCCCGCCGTGCTGGGCATGGAGGCGATGACCCAGGTCGCCGCCGCCGTGACCGGGATCTCCGGCCCGCCGATGCTGGAGGGTGTGGAGTTCCTGCGGCCGATCGTGGTGCCGGTGAACGGTTCCACCACGATCCGCGTTGCCGCACTGGCCAGGGATGCCGGCACGGTCGACGTGGTGCTGCGCAGCGCGGAGACCGGATTCAGCGCCGACCACTTCAAGGCACGGCTGCGGTTCCCGAGGCCGGAGCTGACCGACGAGATCCAGTCCACCGGACCGGGCCTGCCGGTGGTGTCGGTCGACCCGATCAC
>DASUJK010000443.1:0-29903 GCA_036279295.1 Pseudonocardiaceae bacterium
GCCGGCGCCGAAGTGCCCGGCGACGTACCGGCGGGCCAGCGCGCCCCAGATCGGCGCCGTGGCACCGATGCCGACGCTCCCGGTGCTGTAGTCGACCGGATCCGGATCTTTCGCCCGGCTCGGGTAGCTCTGCAGACCGCCGAACTGCCGCAGTGTCGGCAGATACTCCTCGCCCAGCTCACCGAGCAGGTAGTTGATGGCGTGCAGCACCGGCGACGCGTGCGGCTTCACCGACACCCGGTCCTCGGGCCGCAGGTGCCGGAACCACAGCGACGTCATGATCGACACCATGGACGCGCTGGATGCCTGGTGGCCACCGACCTTCAGCCCGGACGGATTCGGCCGCACCCGGTTCGCGTGGTGGATCACCGCCGTGGACAGCCACAGCACCCTGCGTTCGATCTCGGCGAGTGCGCCGGAACCGTCGGCGTCGTGCTGCGGGCGGGTGGGGGCGAGGCTGGTCATACCCATATTGTGGAACGTGCCTGGTGACAGGGTCCAGGCCGGGCACCGAACCGTGGCTAGGCGATGCCGCCGTTCACGTAGACGATCTGGCCGTTCACCCAGCGCCCCGGGCCGGCCAGGAACGCGATGACCTCGGCCGGGTCCTCCGGCCTGCCAAGGCGTTCCAGCGGTGGCGCGGCCGCCATCCGCGCGATGGTCGCCTCGTCCTTGCCCTCAAGGAACAGTGCTGTCGCCGTCGGGCCGGGCGCCACCGCGTTCACCGTGATGTCCCGGCCACGCAGCTCGCGGGCCATGATCAGGGTCAGCCCGTCCACGGCGCTCTTGCTCATCGTGTAGGCGGCGTAGGTGGGCATGGACAGTTTCGTCACCGTGCTGGAGATGTGGATGATCGCGCCGCCGGAGCGCACCCGCCGGGCCGCCTCCTGGCTGACCACGAAGGCGCCCCGGATGTTCACCCGGTGCATCCGGTCCAGCGCGGCCAGGTCGAAGTCGACCAGCGGGGCCAGGATCATGATGCCGGCCGCGTTGACCACGACGTCGATCCCGCCGAACTCGGCCTCGATCCGGTCGAACATCGCGGCCACGGCCGTCTCGTCGGCGATGTCGGCCTGGACCGCGATGGTGTCACCGCCGATCTCGGCGACCGCCTTCTCCGCCTCGACAGTGTTGCCCGCGTAGTTGACCACCACGGTGCACCCGTCGGCGGCCAGCCGCTTCGACGTGGCGAGGCCGATGCCTCGGGATCCGCCGGTGACCAGCGCCACCCGGCCAGTGCTCTGGGTCATCGGGACTCCTTCTGTTGTGCCACTTCGGTCGCGTAGGAATGGCCGAACAGGCCGGGCAGCCCGCCGGTGTGCACGAACACCGTGCGCTCCCCCTTGCGGATCTCGCCGTCCCGCACGGCCGCGTGCAGCCCGGCGAACGCCTTCGCCGTGTACACCGGGTCCAGCACGACGCCCTCGGTCCGCGCCACGTCGGTGAGCGCGGCCCGAGCCGCGTCGGTCAGCACGCCGTAGCCGGGGCCGACCTGGTCGAGCCGCAGCCGTAGGCCGTCGTTCGGGGCGCCGAGCGCGGCCAGCATCCCGCGGATCCGCCGCTCGGGATCGAAAACGGCGCCCGTCGGCACGCCGAGCACGCGGTCCGCACCCAACCCGGCGACCAGGCCGGCCATCGTGCCACCGGAACCCACCGCCACCACGACATGCCGAGCGTGGGGCGCCTGCTGCTCCAGTTCCCTGGCGCAGTCAACGTAACCGAGTGCGCCGACCGGTCCCGAGCCGCCGAACGGCACGACGTAGGGCCGGGCACCCGTGGCCCGTCGTTGCCGGGCGAGGTCGGCGGCTGCCTCCTCCAGCGCCGAGTCACCTGCCCAGTGCAGCTCGGCGCCGAGCAGGTGATCGAGGCTGAGATTGCCGGCCATTGTGGTCGGCGGTTCGCCGGCCAGCACCAGCAGGCAGCCCAACCCGAGCCTGGTGGCCGCCGCCGCGGTGGCCCGCGCGTGGTTGCTCTGCGCTGCCCCGGTGGTGATGAGCAGGTCGGCGCCGTCCGCGACGGCAGCGCCTGCCGTGTGCTCCAGCTTGCGGACCTTGTTGCCACCGCCACCGAGGCTGGTCAGGTCGTCCCGCTTGAGCCACAGGTCGCCGGGCAGCAGCCCGATGCGCACGGCCAGCCGTGGCGCGGGTTCCAATGGCGTCGGCCACGTGCCGAGCCGGACGGTGGACGGTCTCACGGCACGACGCTAACAGGATCAGCCCGTGGCCACCGGGAGGCCGTAGTCCCGCAGGGTGATCGCGGAGGACGCCTTGTCGATGCCGCCCATGATCTTGCCCTTGCCTGGCAGGTGCGGCAGCGCGCGCATGACCAGGTTGCGTGCCCAGATGCCGCGGCGCGTGGCCGGCAGGAAACCGTTGACCCCGCCCGGCGGCCGCTGCTGGCCCGCTGCCACGTAGTCGGTCATCTCCCGCTGGTAGGCGTCGAACGCGACGGTGTGATCTCCGTTGGCCGCGGCCAGTTCGCCTGCCAGGACGTAGGCGCCGACCAGCGCCATGCTGGTGCCCATGCCGACCGAGCCGCCGAACGCGGAGTCGCCGAGCAGCACGACGCGGCCGCTGGACCACCGGTCCACCTTCACCTCGCCCGCTCTGGCGAAGTAGAGGTCGTCGGTCGTCCACATCTGACGCATCAGGTCGGGTACCTCCCAGCCCGCGCCGTCGAACACCTGCGCCAGCAGTGCCTGCTGTGCGGCCATGTTCCGCCGGTCGTAGCTCAGTTCAGGGGACGCGAACGCGAACATCGCGCGCACCTCACCGGTGTCCCGGATCGGGTAGAGCATGGCCAGCCGGCCGCCGACACCGTTGCCGGCCGGCATGCTGTGCATCAGTTCCCAGCCGTCCAGTCGCAGCTCGGTCCTGGCGGCGAAGTAGGCCGAGTAGAAACCGAGGTCGTGAACCGTCGACGCGTCGTCACCGAACGCGAGCGAACGCACGCCGGACCGCAGCCCGTCCGCACCGACCACCAGGTCGAACCGACGGGCAGGCGACCTGGCGAACGTCACGTCCACCCCGGCGGCACCGTCGACCATGCCCGTGATCATGTCGTCGTAGCTGTACTCGACGCCGTTGGTGACGTCGTGCAGGATCCGCACCAGATCACCGCGCAGGATCTCGATCTCGGCGATGATGCCACCGGAGTCGCCGAAGTCCTCGCCACGCATGGCGGCCAACCGCTTGTTGTTCGCGTCCACGTAGGCCATGCCGTGGGTGCCGGTGTGGTGTGCGCGGATCTCGTCGATGATGCCCATCCGGGCCACGGCGTCCCGGGCCGTGCCCCGGATGTCCACGGCTTGCCCGCCCCTGCGGGGTGCGGTGGCGCGCTCGACGATCGTCGGCGTGTAGCCGTGCCTGCGTAGCCAGTACGCCAGAGCGGGGCCCGCGATGCCGGCGCCGGAGATGAGGATGTTGCCTCGCATGATGTCCTCCCTGATAATCACGTTGCGTACACCGTACATAGGGCGGCGTACAGCGCAAGCAGGATGACGAGCGCACTAGTGCGATGGAGGTCGGCGTGAGCACCGAGGCGCCCTACCGCCGAATAGCCGGCGAGATCGGCGAGAGCATTACCAGCGGCGAGCTGAAACCGGGCGAAAAGGTGCCATCCACCAGGCAGATCACCAAACGCTGGGGGGTTGCGATGGCCACTGCCACGAAGGTCATCGCGGCACTGCGGGACGAGGGTCTCGTCGAGACCGTGCCGGGGTCCGGCACTGTGGTGCGATCGGCAGGTGCACTACCCCAGCGCACTGCCCCGGCACCCGAACTGTCCCAGGACCGGATCGTGCGCGCGGCGATCGACCTTGCCGACGCGGAGGGCATCGCGGTGCTGTCCATGCGGCGGGTGGCCACCAGTCTCGGTGTCGCGACGATGTCGCTGTACCGGCACGTGCCAGGCAAGGACGAGCTGACAATGCTGATGGTCGACACCGTGTTCGGCGACTTCCCGTTCCCGGAACGGCGACCGACGAACTGGCGGGCGTCGGTCGAGTACGCGGGCCGTCTGATGTGGACGGTGTTTCGCCGGCACCCGTGGGCCGCCGAACTGCTGTCCCTGACCCGGCCACAGCTGCTGCCCAACCTGCTCGACTACACGGAATGGACGCTCGGCCCGCTGACCGCGCTCGGTCTGGACAACGACACCGTGCTGTGCTTCCACCTCACCCTGTTCGGCCACGTGCGCAGTACCGCGATGAACCTGCACGCCGAGACCCAAGCCGAGCAGGACACCGGCCTGACCGCGGACGAGTGGATCGAGACGCAGGAAACCGACCTGCGCTCGCTGCTGCGCTCGGGCCGCTATCCGGCATTCGAGTACATCACCGGCCTGGAGTTCGACCTGGACCTGGACCGCTTGTTCGAGTTCGGCCTGCGCAGGCTGCTGGACGGCTTCGAGGTGCTGCTCCGACAGCGCGCCCGGCCACGCTGACCGGGGCATTGACTACTGAGTTCGAATCCACAACCCTACTGGTCATGCGGTATGCGGAGTGCCCGACGACCGATGTGGAGAGCTACATCGACGCGCGGCCGGAGCGGGTCTGGGAACTGGTCACCGACATCCGGCTGATCGCCGAGGTCAGCACCGAGCTGACCAGGGTGGAGTGGCAGGACGAAGCCGGCTGCGCGGCGGTCGGCGCCAGGTTCGTCGGTCACAACTTCCACCAGGCCATGGGCGAGTGGCAGACGACGTCGTTCGTGATCGAGTGCGAGCGCCCGCGGGTGTTCGCGTGGGCGGTGTCGGACGTGGCCAACCCGTCGTCGATCTGGCGGTTCACGCTGCGCCCCGACGGCACGGGCACGGTGCTCACCCAGTGGGCCCAGATGGGTCCTGGGCGGTCCGGGCTGAACTACGCGATCGACGCGATGCCGGACAAGGAGGAGCGGATCGTGGCGCGGCGGCTGTCCGAGTTCCGTACCGGCATGACGGCGAACCTGGCCAGGATCAAGGAACTCAGCGAAGCGCCGGTGGCCTGATGCGCACCGCGACCACCGTCGAGTTCGCGCGGAACTGGCGCGAGACGGTGGATTTCGTGGTCGAGGCCGAACAATTGGGCCTGGATGTCTGCTGGGTCGCCGAGGCGTGGGGCTCGGACGCGCCGTCGCCGCTGGGCTATCTCGCCGCGCGGACCAGCAGGCTGCGACTCGGGTCGGGTGTGCTCCAGTTGGGCACGCGGACCCCGACGGCGGTCGCGATGACAGCACTGACGCTGGCCGAGTTGAGCGAGGGCCGGTTCGCACTCGGGCTGGGCAGTTCCGGACCACAGGTCATCGAGGGCCTGCACGGGGTGTCCTTCGCCAAGCCGGTGACCAGGATGCGCGAGACGCTGGCCGTGATCCGGCAGGTGTTCGCGGGCGAGAAGGTGGACCACCACGGCGAGACCGTGCGGGTGCCGCTGCCGGGTGGTGACGGGCGGCCGATGCGGCTGACGATGGCGGCGAACGAGTCGATTCCGATCTACCTGGCCGCGCTGGCGCCGAACATGCTGCGGCTGACCGGCGAGACGGCGGATGGCTGGCTGGGTACCAGTTTCGTACCCGAGGGTGCCGACGCGTACTTCAGCTACCTGCGCGAAGGCGCGGCCCGGAGTGGCCGCACGATCGCGGACCTGGACGTGTGCCAGGGCGCCGAGGTGGCGTTCGCGGCCGACGAGGACGAGTTGTTCCGGATGGTGGCCGGCCGCAAGCGGGAACTGGCGTTCAGCCTGGGCGGGATGGGTTCGGCCACGACGAACTACTACAACGACGCCTACAGCCGGCAGGGTTGGGCGGAGGTCGCGGCCGAGATCCGGGCGCTGTGGCTGGCCGGTGACCGGGACGCGGCGACTGCACTGGTCACCGACGACATGGTCCTGACCACGACGCTGATCGGCACGGAGCCGATGGTGCGCGAACGCTTGCGCACCTGGCAGGCCGCCGGTGTGGACACGGTGCGCCTCTACCCGGCGGGCGACACGCTGGACGCGCGATTGGCCACCCTGGGCAGGGCGATCGAACTGGTGGGATCAGTCGCGTAGGCCGAGTAGTACACCGATGACGGTCAACCCGGCCAGGAACCACGCGACGGCGGTCAGGCCACCGGCCGTGTAGACCAGGGTGGCCGCCGCGATGCCCAGCGCGGTGCCGAGCCCTCGGGTCATGTTCAGGATGCCGGCCGCCGACCCGGAATCGCAGCGCTCGACGGATGCCATGACGGCCGCGTTGTTGGCCGGTGTGAACAGGCCCAGGCCGATGCCGGTGACGACGAGCAGGACGGCGAGCAGGCCCAGCGTCGGCCTGGTCACCGCGACGCCGACGAGGCCGCCGGTGGCCATGGCCATGCCGGTCACGGTGACCGCGCGAGCGCCCCAGCGGTCGGCCAGCCTGCCGGCGAACGGGGCGGTCACGCCGAGCGCGACCGGAAGCAGCGTCAGCACGAGACCAGCGCGGCCCTCAGCGAGGTGATAGACGGTGGCCAGCGCGAGCGGTGCGGTGAACAGCAGGCCGAACATGGCAGTGTAGGACAGCAGGCCGCTGGCCAGACCGGCGCTGAAAGCCTTGCGTCGGAACAGCTTCAGGTCCAGGAGTGGAGCGTGTGCCCTGCGCGCGTGCCGGATGAACAGGCCACCGAGCAGCACGGCGACAACGCTCAGCCCGGCCAGCAGCGCGGCCGGTTCGGATCGCGTGGCCAGCGACAGGGTCAGCATCAGCAGCGCGATCGACGGCACGAACAATCCGAGCCCGCGCCAGTCGAATGGTTGGCGTGGCACCAGATCGCGGCTGCGGGGCAGGAAGAACCAGCCGGTCACGACACCGAGCAGGCCGGCCGGCACGGTGAGCAGGAACAGCAGGCGCCAGCTGCCCAGCTGCAGGAGGAGCCCACCGGCAGCCGGACCGAGCGCGAGGCCGACGGCTTGCGCGGCGCCCTGGATGCCGACCGCCCGGCCGAGCATCCGCCGGGGCACGGCGGTGGCGATGAGGGCGACGCTGTTGGCCTGGAGCATCGCGGCGCCGACCGCCTGGATGACGCGGAACACGTCCAGCCAGAGCAGGCTCGGGGCCAGGCCGCAGGCCAGGGAGGCGAGCGCGAAGACGGCGAAACCGTACGAGTAGAGCAGTTTCCTGCCGATCGTGTCGGCCAGTCTGCCGACCGGCGCCACGAGGCTGACCAGCGTCAACAGGTAGCACAGCGCGACCCACTCGGTCTGCGCACTGCCGGCGTGCAGGTCGTGCCCGATGGCGGGCAGCGCGAGCGACACGATGCTGGCGTCCAGCTGGCCCATGAACGCGCCGATGCAGACAGTGGCCACGACCAGGCCCGGCGCCCAACTGGCAGCAGCGATCCGACGTGGCCGAGCTGGCTCCCGCAGCAGCACCTGCCAGCTCACGGCCCCACCTCCAACCCGTCGTACCCGATTATATCGGTCACCGACATGTTGCGTGCTGTTTCCCGAGGTCACAGCGGCGGAGACGAGCCCGGGGTGGCCCAGCGGACCACCCCGGCGACGCCCTCAGACAAACCGGTCGAAATCCCACCAATCAGGCTGAAACAAGGCCAAGTGGGCGATCAGGACATGCGCAACCGGCGCGAGGAACGCGAACATCCCCACGTCCTTTCGTAGAACCGATGAGTTTCGTTTCCAACGGGGCAAGGGTAAAGTTTTTACCAGATCATGCCGCTACCAACTGCATGCGGGTCGTCCGATCGAGCAGCGGCGGCCGTAGATCGACCGGGTGACATGTGCAGCGAGCCGTGGTGCTTTACGCGCACTTGCGACGTTCATCGGCAACATTCAACACGATCGGGTCGCGCCAGCTGGCGGGGGCTTGCCTACTCCGTCAGCGTGAATGATTTTCAAGAACCGAAAGACTCGTTAATTGGTTTCCTGCACCCACGACTGCTGGGCGCCGTCGCGGGCGGCTGGGATACCGGCGGGCATGGCCGCCAGTTGAGCCAGTCGGTGCTCGACCAGAGCCAGGCGCTGGGCATCCGACCGATCGCGGTGGATCGCGGCGCACTGCTGCCAGGCATCGGCGGCCGCTGCCGTGTCGCCGGATGCGAGCAGGGCACGGGCGTGCAGGTCCAGCGCCGACGCCTCCCCCTCGGCGGTGCGCGCCTCGCGCGCCACGACGACCGCGCGGGTGGTCTGCGCCACAGCCTCGTCGGGTCTGGCGACACGGAGCAGCACCTGTGCGTACACCAGCCGGGCACGCCGCTCAAGATCGGGATCGACGACCGGCGGAATCAACTCGACCGCTTGCCGAGCGTAATCCTCAGCGACAGCACAGTCGTCGTGGGAATCGCGCAGCAAATACGTCATCGACAAGCCGACCATTGTCTCGACCTGGCCGTCGCGATGGCCGATCGACTCGTCCATCCACAGCGCGGATTGATAATTGTTGATCGCCTTGCCGTATTCTCGCCGATTGCGAAACACGTCGGCCAATCGTCGCGTTACCGATGCCTGCAAGTGCACGTGCCCGGAATCGGTGGCCATGCGCAGGACGGTTTGGTAGTGCTCGATGCCGGAATCGATGTCGCCGGCCATCGTATCCAACCGGGCCATGTTGCACAGTGAACTCGCCTCACCGCGGGCGCTGTTCACGCTCTGCGCCAGATACGTGGCCAGGTAGAAATTCTTCCTCGCGACCTCGATCTCACCGGCTTCCAGGGCAAGCAAGCCAATGTCGTTGAGTGTCGCTCCCTCGGCCTCGGCGTCATGGATCTTCCTTGCCGCGACGACCGCCCGGCCGAGGGCCTCTTCGACGTCTCGCCGGAAGCCATGGCGCTTGAAGATGCCTGAAAATGCATGCGGATACATCACCGCTTGCGATTCGTAGCCGTTTTGCGAGGCGTACAGCGCGGCCGCGGTCAGGTTCTGCCGTTCAGCAAGGCACCAGTCGGCAGCACCGCGCTCGTCGTGAAACCGCATGGGCACCACATCGTCCGGCACCGGCGGCATCGGTATGCCCTTGCGGTGCGCGAATACCTGCTGGCTCGCGCGATGGGCGGAGAACAGATAGAAGTCGATCAATCGACGCATGGCCGTCGCCCGGTCGTCATCCTCAGCAGCGAGTAGCGAGGCATAGGCGCGAAGAAGATCGTGCATCCGGAAGCGATCCAGCGACACTCGCTGCTCGACCAGGTTCGCAGCGCCGAGCGCGTCCAGTGCGTGCCGGCATTCCTCAACCGGCAGTCCGGTGAGCGCGGCGGCGGCGGGCAGGCTGATGTCCGGCCCTGGGTGAAGGCCGAGCTGCCGGAAAGTTCTGCGCTCGACGGCCGACAGATCGAGATAGATGCCAGAGAATGCCTTCAGGAGCGAACTGTTCGAGCCATCGCCTAGCCGCAGCAGCACCTCAAGATTCCGGAAGTGGTCCGCGAACTCACCGAGCGGCACACCGAGTTTCGGCGCGACATGATGAGCAACCAAGATCAACATCATCGGCAGCCCGCCGCACAACTCGGCCAGCCGGGCCACGGCGTCACTCTCGTTCGTCGCACGCTCGCCGATCCGACGGGTCAGGAGTTCGATCGCGTGTTCGGCGGGCAAGGGCTCCACCGTGAGGCTGCGGGCACCGTAGTGCGCATCCACCTCGGTGAGCCGCCTGCTGGTCGTGATCAACACGAGTGCGCTGGACAGCAAGCGAAGCAACGGCAGCACGGTGGTGGAGTCATGGACGTTGTCCAACACCACGATTATCCGGCGGCCGGCCAACAGTTCCCGGAGTTTCGCAGCCCTACCGTTCGCGCTGTCGATCCGGTCGACGGGAAAACCGAGCACGTACAGCAGCTCATCCACTGCAGAGTCCAGGTCGCTGACCCGGCCGCTGTCGTAGCCGTGCAGGTCGACGAAGATCACTTCATCACCGTGTGCCGTGTGCCGCCGACGCGCCCAATAGGCGACCAACGACGTCTTCCCGACACCGGAGATGCCGTCCAGGCAGACGACTGTCGCGCGCAACTGGCCGTCCTCATCGACGGCTATACCGTCGAGTTGCGCGAGCAGTTGATCCCTTCCGACGAAGTCCGCTGTCGCGTGCGGCAGGCCGAGTACGGCGGGCACCCGATCCTTTTCGGATGGTTCAGAGCTTGGTTCGACCCGCTTGACGCCTGCCCTGCGTAGATCTTCGTGGAATCGCCGCAGGTCTTCGGCGGCCGCGTCGTCGGCGTCGGCGAGCAGGCGTCGACGCATCGAGAAGTAGTGCGCATCGGCGTCCGCATGCCGGCCGAGCTGCTGAAGCGCTTGGCTGCGTTGTTTGCCCAACCTGATGTTGCCCGGATCGTCCTCCAGAATGTCGTCCAGCCTCGCGATCGCGCGCTCCGGCTCACCAAGGGCCAGGTGCAGTTGGACCAGCAGGCCGTTAGCCGGAATCCAGTGGTTCTGCATGGCATTGCGGCGCCACCTCTCGGCAACGGAGGCGCGAAGATCGGCCAGCGGTGGGCCGGTCCACAGTTCCATCGCCTTCAGAACGAGATCCCGTGCACGCCTCGGCTCACCCTGCTCGTTGATACTTCTTGCCTGGTCGATCATTTTGCGGAACCGGTGATAGTCGATCAGTAAGCGGTCCACGACAAGCTGCAATGCGCCATTCTCGGCGATCAACTCCGCACTGACGTCCAGTTTGCCCAGAATTGCCCTGATTCGAGCACTGTTGGTGTGGAACGTCTGCTTGGTGTTCTGCGGACGCTCCTCCTCATCCGCCCACGCCCAATCGATCAACGTGTTGAACGAGAGCTGCTTGCCCGGCTGAGCCAGCAGCGCAGCCAGAATCTTGCCGGGTCTCGAACTGTTGTTCTTGAGACGTCCGGCGATGCGCACCCTTGTGCGCCCGAGGATCGTGAATGCTTCGTCCACCAGCGTCGCCCCCCGCTGGACCAATTCAGCGCCCGGACAGTGTGGCTCCAATCACTGGTGTAGTCCACCACATCATTGCCGAATGACACCGTTCTGTTGCCGTGAGTAACCCAGTTGGTTCAACAGTGTGTGCAAGCGAGACCGCTGTGACATGGAAGTGACAGGTTTTGGAAGGCATTTTGTCCACCGCGCGGCGCGTCGAGGTCGAACGCGGCCGTCGGCGATCGGTGATCAGCGATGAGCGGACCAACTACCAGGCATGTCAGCCGGTTCCGTAGATCACGGACAGCGGTCTGACACCTCGCCGGGGTCACGCTGCCACCAGCAGCAGACAGGCAAGGCCGACGGGGAGGCGACATGCGCGAGACGGGATGGGTACTCGGACCGCTGGGCATCGACGCGGAACACCGGGTCACCCGGCCAGGCTGCCGAACGATCCTGGTCATGGTGCCGACGGTGACGGCAGGGCATCGATTGATGGATCTGATCCCCCTGCTGGAATCCGACGCACGGCTACAGGTGGTGTTCTCAGTGCCACACGCGGCGGAGCGCTGGGCGGATCCTGAGGACTTCGTGCGCGGCCACCATGGGTTGCTGGTGCCGTGGGAACAGGCCATCCAACACCGGTTCGATCTCGTGTTGTCCGCCAGCCATCGAGAATTGGATCGGGTGCGGGGACGCGTTCTGCTACTGCCACATGGCGCTGGCAGCCGCATGTCCCGAATGCACAGTCGCAAAGCCGGTGGCGCGACGGTGCCGACGACTGGTCTGGACCGTGAACTGTTGACCTATCGCGGTCGGGTCCTGCCCGACGTGATCGCGCTGACACACGACGACGAACTGGCCGTGCTCCGCGAGCGCTGCCCCGAGGCGGTCGGCGCCGCCGTGGTGACCGGCGACATCTGCCTGGACCGGATGCTGGCCTGCCGAGGTCTCCGCCACCGCTATCGGGAGCTGCTGGGCGTGGACGAGAAGCGGAAGCTGGTCACGGTCAGCTCGACCTGGACCGCCGAGTCGACGTTCGGCAGGTGGCCCGACCTGTACCAGCGCCTGCTGGCCGAGTTGCCCGCTGATCGCTACCGGGTGGCCGCGGTGCTGCACCCCAACATCTGGGCGACTCATGGCCGGTGGCAGGTCCGGGCATGGCTCGCCGACTGCCTGCGAGCCGGGCTGCTGCTGATCCCGCCGGAAGAAGGCTGGCAGGCGACCGTGATCGCCAGTGACTGGATCATCGGTGATCACGGCTCGACAACCGTCTATGCCGCGGCGCTTGGTCGGCCGGTCAGCCTCGCCGCGTTCCCGGACGGGAACATCCAGCCGGGCAGCCTCGCCGATCGCCTCGCCGGCATCGCGCCGCGCATCGACCACAAGGGCCCGCTGCTGCCTCAGTTCGGCCACGCCACTGTGGTATCCCGGTCCCTGCTGGCCGCTGTCAGCTCCCGACCGGGTCGTGCCGCAGCTGCGTTGCGTTCGCAGATGTACAGGTTGCTGGAGCTGTCCGAGCCCACCAGGGCTGCCGGCCTGCCGCCGCTGCCCGGCCCGCAGCCGTTCCGTCCGACCGGAGGTGCAGGATGACCCGGGTGTCATGGCAACCGGACCACACGAGTCCGATTCGGACGGTGTCACTGTCGATCACTCGGCAGCAGCGGGCACCGGGTGTGCACGTGATGACCTGGCGATCTCGCTGTCTGCCGAACGGCCAGTGTCTGCTGGCGCACTGGCCACACTCGGCCCGCAGGTGGCGGAACGTGGTCGATCTGGTCATCTGTGCCGCGCACCGGATACCGGCCGACACGCTCGCTGACGCGGCACTCCGGCAGTTTCCCGGGTCGTTGCTCGCTGTCGCGGTGGATGCCCGATCGGGAGCCACGGTTCGCACGAGGGACGGTCAACACGGCGCCGTCGCCGACACTGGCGTCGACGTGGAGCACACGGCCGTCCTGATCTACGCGTGGCTCACGACTGGTCAGCCGCTGGCGGCTGTGCTGTAGACGACTCCCGCGCGGACAGTTCGTCGAGCCTGCTGCGGACGCGGTCGGCAGCAGGGTCCTCGACCACCAGGTAGAGCGCCAGTGCTTCGGTCAGGTACCGGCGAGCGCCAGCAGGGTCGCCATCGGCGACGGCCAACTCGCCGAGTTCGACCAATATCTCCGCCTGGTGGTAGTCGGACCCGATCCGCCGCATGGCGTCCAGGCCGGTGTCCAGCGCGGTCTTGGCCGCTGCCCGGTCGCCGACGCCGAGATGGGCCTTGGCCAAAACATCAGGCTGCGCGCCCGCTGGGTGTGGTCACCGAGGTCAGCCATGATCGACTCGGCGGACCGGAACTCGGCCGCGGCCTCCCCCGGTCTGCCGAGAGCCAACAGCACTTCGCCGATCCGGCGGCCGCACAGGGCGACGCCACGGCGCAGGCCCAGGTCGCGCCGGAGGTCGCGAGCCGCACTGTAGTAGCCCATGGCGGCGACCAGGTCACCGTTGCCACGGGCGGCTCGACCCAACTGCGACAGCGCTGTCGCTCTGGCGCGGTCATCGCCTGACGCTTCGGCCAGGGCCAGTCCCGCCGTGTTCTCCTCGATGGCATCGGCGAACCGGCCGAGCTTGGCGTAGGCGAAGCCGAGTTGGGCACGTAGCTCTGCCTCGGCCCGCTGGTCGGCACATCGTTGCGCAGCCGCGATGCCGACCCGATGCAACACGATCCAGCCGTCGTATCTTCGGGTGTGCAGGAACAGGCCCCACAGGGCCTCGCAGAACTGCCAGACCAGGTCGTCCCAGCCGCGCCAGTCCGCGTCGAGTGCAGCGGCGATCAGGTTGTCCCGCTCAGTATCCAGCCAGGCCAGTGCCTGGGCGTCGGTGCCAAACGCGGACCGGTCGTGATCACCCGGGTAACGCGGGCCAAGTCGATGCCGCAAGGGATGGACCAGGAGGTCGGCAGAGACGGCCGTGTCCAGGTACCACTCCGTCATCCGGCGGGCCGACAGGTCACGGTCGTCCGGTTCGTCATCCTGTTCGGCGCGTTCCCGTGCGTGCAGCCGAACGAGGTCATGAAAGCCGAACCGTGCCTCGTCGAGTTCGGCCACCAGATGGGCCTCCGCCAACAGGTCCACCGCTGCTTCGACGTCGTCGTACGGCTGGTCGAGCGCCGCGGCCAGGACGGGAATCCCGAACTGGGGACCTGGGTGCAGAGCGGCAATCCGATACAGTCGTCCCGCTGATTCGGGCAGGCTGTCGTAGGAGAGGTCGAACACGGTGGCGACCGAAGGTTCACCTGCCACGGACAGCGCCGTCAACCTGTGCGGCCGGGACCGCAGGTCAGCCACTTCCCTGGCGATACTGCGGCGACGCCGGGTGGACAGTCGGGCACCCACGACGGACAGGGCGATCGGTAGGCCGCAACACAGATCGGCCAATTCGTGCACCGCGTCCGGTTCCGCGTCTGCCCGTTCCTGGTCGACGAACCGGCGCAGCAGGTCGACCGATGATCGACGATCGAGTGGATCCACGTCGACGAACCGGCGCCATCGACGGCGAGGCCCGTCAGTCGCCACCTGCTGGTCACCGCAACCACGCAGTTCCGGCCGGCCGGGAGAAGCGGCCTGACCTGTGCGGCTGATGCGGCGTTGTCCAACAGCACGGCCATGGCCAGCTGTTCCGTGACCGATCGGTAGAGGGCGCTCCGCCCGCCGAGATCACTCGGCACCCGGTCCGTGGACAGCCCGAGCGCGGCGAGGAACCACTCCAGTACGTCGGCCGGATCGACGGGTTCGCGTGTCGAGAATCCACCGAGATCCACATACAACTGGCCGTCGGGAAACTGGTCGCGCACACCACGGAGCCAGTGCAGGCTGAGGGTGGTCTTACCCACTCCGGCCGGCCCGCTGATCACGATCAGCGGTGGCTGGTCGCCCTCGGTCCGCTGCCAACGGGACAAATCAGCCAGCTCCCGCTCCCTGCTGGTGAAGTACTCGGGCGACCTCGGCAGCTGAGCCGGTACGGCGCTGGCCTCCTGATAGTCGTGCAGGTGGTAGTGGATCTGACCCACGCTGCCGGCCTGGACCACCGAACCGGTCACGGTGCCATTCACCTCGTTGCCCACCTGACGCCAGGCGGGAGGACGGGCGGCATTCCCCGAGTCGTTCACCGCATCGCTCCCCAGACAGCTGGTAATCCGCTCATCGATCGTGACATACGTTTTGGTGTCCGACCTCTCGCAATCCGGTGTCAGACAGCTGACGTACTGTCTGGATATGGCAACTCTGGTCTCGTTTCACGCTCATCCGGACGACGAGTGCATCGCCTGCGGTGGCGTGATGCGGAAGGCGGCCGACGAAGGGCACCGGGTGGTGCTGGTGACGGCGACCCGGGGTGAGCACGGTGAGGTGCCGGACGGGTTCCTCGCTGATGACGAGCCGCTGTGGCAGCGCAGGGTGATCGAGACGCACGCGTCGGCGAAGATCCTCGGTGTCGCTCGCGTCGAATTCCTCGGCTACGTGGACTCCGGGATGATGGGCGAGCCGACCAACGACGAGCCGGGTTCGTTCTGGACCGCTTCGGTCGAGGAGGCCGCCGAGAAGTTGGCCGCCATCCTGCGCGAGGAGCACGCCGACGTGCTGACCTGCTACGACGACAACGGTGGCTACGGGCACCCGGACCACATCCAGGTGCACCGGGTCGGCATGCGGGCCGCCGAACTGGCCGGCACGCCGCGCGTCTACCAGAGCACGATGAACCGCGACCACATGCTCAGGGGTCGCGCGATGATGGCCGAGCAGAGTGACGGAACCACCGTCGACCTGCCGGACATCGAGGAGGAGAGCAACTTCGGCAAGCCGGAGTCGGTGATCACCGGCGCCGTCGACGTGACCGCCTACCTGGACGCCAAGCGGGCCGCCATGCGCGCGCACCCCAGCCAGATCAGCGAGGACTCGTTCTTCCTCGCCATGCCGCCCGAAGGCTTCCGGTACGCGTTCGGCACCGAGTGGTTCATCCGCGACGGCCAGGGGCCCGGCCTCACCGAGACGGACCTGATGGCCGGCCTCTAACCGGGCGTCTCGATCCGGTACTCGGCGTGCACCAGTTCGAGCAGCTCGGTGACTGACGTCTCCTTCGACGGCTTGTCGAACGTGATTTCCCCGTGCTGCAACAGGTTCACCCGGTCACACACGTCGACGACCTGGCTGTAGTTGTGCGCGATCAGGATGATGGCCAGGTCACCGCGCTGCTTCAACTGGGCGAGCAGCCGCAGGATCAGGCCACCCTCCTTGGCACCCATGGCGGCGAGCGGCTCGTCCAGCAGCAGCAGTTTGGCGTCGCCCGCGTACACCGATCTGGCCACGGCGATCGCCTGCCGCTGGCCACCGGACAGCTGGCCGACCTCGGTGGTGACCGACGGTATGTTGATGCCGATGGCGTCCAGCGCCTCCCTGGCCCGCCGCCGCATCTCGCGCCGACGCAGGAACGGCAGCGGCTTGCCGACCAGTTCCTTGTTCAGGTGCAGGTTCAGGTACACCGGCAGGTCGTTGATCAGCGCCAGGTCCTGGAACACCGTCTCAATGCCCAGCGACCTGGCGTGCACGACCGACTTCAGGTCGACCTCGTTGCCCTCGAACAACAATCGCCCGCTGTCCGGCTGGTGGAAGCCGGTGAGGATCTTGATCAGCGTCGACTTGCCGGCGCCGTTGTCCCCGATCAGGCCGAGGATCTCGCCACGCCGCACGCTGAGGTTGACGTCCTCCAGCGCACGCACCGCGCCGAACCGCTTGCTGACGTGTTCGGCCCGGATCACCTCGTCGGTCATCGGCTGGCTCGCTTCCGCAGGATCGACAGGTAGACGTTGAGCAGCATCGCCACCAGGATCGCGATGCCCAGCACCACGTCGAACGCGTTGGCGCTGACGCCGGTCAGGTTGAAGCCGTCGAACACGGTGCCCAGCAGCGCGGCGCCGATCAGCGCGCCGACGACCGTGCCCGAGCCGCCGAGCAGTGCCGTGCCGCCGATCACGGCGGCCGCGACGGCGAGGAACATCGTGTTGGCGCCGCCGTTGGTCGGGTCGAACGACCCGACCCGCAGGCCGTCCACGATGCCGCCGATGCCGGCCAGCATGCTGCACACCGCGAAGTTGACGATCTTGATCCGGTTGGCGCGGATACCGGACTCGGCCGCGCCGACCGGGTTGCTGCCCACGGCCTGGGTGTAGACGCCGAACCGGGTCGCGGACAGCACCACCTGCATGAGCACCACGATCACCAGTACCCAGATCAGCTCGGCCCACCTGGCCTTGCCGAAGATCTGGACCACCGCACCGGTGTTCGGCGCGGACACCGGCGAGCCGTTGGACACGATCAGCGAGATGCCCTCGATCAGGAACGACATGCCGAGCGTGACGATGAACGACGGCAGGTTGAACCTGGTGCGGACGAAACCGTTCACCACACCGATGAACGCGCTGACCACGATCGACCCGAGAATCGCCAGGATCAGCGGAACACCGTTGTTGTAGAACAACATCAGGACGAACGGCGACAACGTGAACACGAAGCCGGCGGACAGGTCGATCTCACCGCAGATCAGCAGCATCACCTCGCCGACGCCGATGATCGCCCACGGCGCGAAGAACTGCACGATGGTGTGGTAGTTCTCCGTGCTGTTGAACGCCGACGTGGTGACGCTGAAGTAGATCGCGACTGCGATCAGGACCAGCAGGATGCTCAGTTCCCGCATGCGGGCCAGGCCGCGCAGCACGGTGAACGTGCCGCGCTGCCCTGACCCGCCGGACCGGCTTTCGACGGTCGCCTCTGCCATGTGCCTGCTCCCGCTACAGCGTCACGGTGGACGCGGGCGGCAGCGGGATCGCGCTGGGCATCGGAATCAGCTTGTTGCTGTTGCCACCCTCGACCCTGCTGTCGGCCGACGCGTAGAGACCGGCGTTGGCCTTGGTGACGAAGGTCAGACCGGTGTCCGTGGCCGGCGGCGTGATCAGCGTGCCGGTCAGCCGGTAGAGGTACAGGTAGACGACCGGCAGGAAACCTTGCAGGTACGCGGACTGGTCGATGGTGAAGTCCAGCGCGCCGGACTTGACCCCGTTGATGGTGTCGCTCAGCGTGTCGAACCCGCCCGCGTGCACCTTGCCCTGCAGGCTGCGGCTGGCGATCAGCTGCGCGATGGACGCCGTGCTGCCCGCGTCCACGGCGTACAGGCCCTTGGCGTCGGTGTGCCCGCTGTAGGCCGCCGTCATGGCGTTCAGCTCACCGGCCTGGGCTGCGCCGGTGTTGACCGACTGGACCGTCACGCCGGGCGCGGCCTGCTGGAGCGCGGACTTCAGGCCGTCCAGCCTCGGCTGCACGTTGTTGCCGCCGGGCTGCGAGATGCCGACCAGGATCGTGCCGGACTTGACGTCGTTGGCGATCCGCTGGCCCATCAGCACGCCGGACTGGAACAGGTCCTGGCCGATATAGGCGAGCGGGTAGTTGTTCGGGGCCGTCGCGTTGTACGCGACGACCGGAATGCCTTTGGCCAGCGCCTGTTTCGTCGGCTCGACGAACGCCGACGTGTCGGTGAGCGCGATCGCGATGCCGTCCGCGCCGCCGGTGATCGCGGTCTGGAACGCGCTGACCATCTCGGAGACGTCGCCGGTCTCCGAGCCGGTCCACTGCGGTGTCGCGACGTTCAGCACCGATGCCGCGTCGGCCAACCCGTTGCGAGTGGGCACGAAGAAGGAGTTCGTCGTGACGTGGTTGACGAACACGAACTTCCACTTCGGCGTGCTCGGGAAGCTGCCGGCACCGCCGGGGCTGGCCGATGTCGCCGATGCCCCGTTGCACGCGGCGAGCAGCATGCTGGCCGCTGCGACGCCACCACCAGCGCCGAGCCACTTGAACGTGTCGCGCCGAGACACTGACCTCGGCTGGTCGTTGTCTGGATTCTCGGGCTGCTTACTCATGGCCTTCTCCACCACCGTCCGTCGTGTGACGTGAATCATCAGATGATTCGTTGATAGCGTCAACCCTTTGGGAAATATCGGCTTCATCACGACGAAACGCACATGGGCACGCCGAACTGGCGACTTCCGCGCGGAGCCACCTGGGGTAGGGTGCTGATCAGGCGGAACTGGCCTGGCGCCGCTCCCAGCCTTCCTGGAACAGGTTGAAACTCACCGACCGCCTCGGGTGCCTGGCCAGTTCTTCGTAGTCCAGCGACACACCGAGCCCCGGCGCGTCCGGCAGCGGGAAGTACCCGTCGACCACCTCGGGCACGCCCGGCTCGCAGTCCTTGACGAACGAGTCGGCGAAGTCGTTGAAGTTTTCCTGGATCTTGAAGTTGATCGTGCTCGCCGCGAGGTGCAGGTTCGCGGCGGTGGAGATCGGGCCGCCCACGTTGTGCGGCGCCATCAGCAGGTAGTGGGTTTCCGCGGTGCCGGCGAGCTTCTTCGCCTCCAACAGCCCACCGGAGTGTGTGATGTCGGTCTGCAGGATGTCCGCGCACTGCAACTCGAACAACTCGCGGTAGTCGTAGCGGGTGTGCATGCGCTCACCGGTGGCGATCGGGATGTCCGTGTGCGCGGCCACCTTGGCCAGTGCCTTCAGGTTCTCCGGTGGTACCGGTTCCTCGATCCACGACGGCCGGAACGGCGCCAGCCGGTCGGCGATCCGGATGGCCATGGACGCGCTGAACCGCCCGTGCATCTCGACGAGCAGTTCGACGTCCGGGCCGACCGCGTCCCGCACGGCCTCCACCAACGCCAGCGACAGCGCCACCTGCTCACTGTCCAGTTCGAACGCTCCAGCGCCGAACGGGTCCAGTTTGAGCGCCCGGTAGCCACGCTCGACCACGCGTAATGCGGCCGCGTGGAACTCCTCGGGGGTACGTTCCACCTGGTACCAGCCGTTGGCGTAGGCCTTGATCCGGTCCCGGACCGGGCCGCCGAGCAGCTTGTGCACGGGCAGTCCGAGCGCTTTGCCCTTGATGTCCCAGCACGCGATCTCCAGCACGGCCAGCGCGGACATGGCAATCTCGCCTGGTCGGGCGTAGTCGTGCCGGGTCATCCGGTGGACGAGGTTCTCGATGTCGAAGGGATCGAAACCGATGACGTGGTACGGCAGGGCCTCGGCGAGGAAGCCGAGCAGGGCGTCGGTGTGCTGGAGCATCCGAACCTCGCCGAGACCGGTGATCCCCTCATCGGTCTGGACCTCGACGATCGTCAGATTGCGCCAGGGCGTGCCCAGAACGTGTGTCCTGACTTCGCTGATCTTCATGCCGGCTCCTGACCTGTCGCGCCAACAGTTCGGGAGCCTACGCGAGTTGACATTATCGATCAATCATTCGATGATTGCGCCGTGACGCGGCCCAAGCCCGGTCCCCTGGGCGAGCACAGAACCATGCACGGCCGGGTGGTGGAGTGGCTCGGCATGCGGATCGTGTCCGGCGAGTTCGCGTCCGGCAGCCAACTGCCAAATGAAGCGGACCTGGCCGCCCGGCTCGCGGTCAGCCGGGGTGGAGTCCGCGAGGCGATCAAGGCGCTCGCCGCCAAAGGACTTGTCGAACCACGGCCGAGGCTGGGTACCCGGGTGCTGTCCCGACCCGAGTGGAACCTGATGGACCGGGACGTCATCGAGTGGCACGGCCACTCCGCGGACATCGCGTTCCTCAACGACCTGATGGAACTGCGGCTGATGGTCGAGCCGGGCGCCGCCCGACTGGCCGCCGAGCGCGCCGACGCCGAACAGCTCGCCACGCTGGAAGCCGCCTATGCCGGCATGGCAGCGCACGCCGACAACCTGCCCGACTCCGAGGACGCCTTCGTCGAGGCCGACCTCGCCTTCCATCTCACCGTGCTGCGGGCCAGCGGAAACCAACTGATCGAGCAGTTGGGCAGGCTGTTGGAGGCCGGTCTGCACCACGCCCTGGAGGCCACGTCCCACCTCCCCGGCGGTGTCAGTGCGACGCTGCCCATGCACAAGACCGTGCTGGTCGCCATTCGAGGCAGCAAGCCGGTCGCGGCGGAGCGGGCCACCAAACGCCTGCTGGATACGACGATGGACGCGATCCACAGGGAAGGCCAGTAGGGACGGGGTGCATGGCGCAGGCGAGGTCGGTGCTGATCAAGGCACCGCACCGGCTGGACGTGGTGCCCGACCAGCCGCGTCAACCGGCGGCCGGCGAAGCACTGATCCGGGTCGCGTGGGCCGGCATCTGTGGCTCGGACCGCGATGTACTGGCTGGTCACCGGCCTGCCGAGTACGTCAGCTACCCGCTCGTGCCCGGTCACGAGTGGTCCGGCACGGTGGTGGAGGTCGGGCCGGACACACCCATCGAACTGCTCGGCCGGAAGGTCGTCGGTGAGGGTTTCCGGTCCTGCCGGCGGTGTGCCGCGTGCCGGCGCGGCGAGACGAACCTGTGCGATGCGGGCTACCACGAGACCGGGTTCACCGCGCCCGGCGCGTGGGCCGACTATCTGACGCTGCCGGCCAGGCTGCTGCACGTGCTGCCGGCCGATGCCGACCTGCGGGCAGCCGCCGTGCTGGAACCGGCAGCGTGCATCGCGTCGGCATGTCTGCGGGCAGCCGCTGTGCCGGGCGAGCGCGTCGCCGTCGTCGGCGCGGGCACACTGGGACTGCTCGCCGCGCAACTGCTGGCCGCCGCGAGTCCTGCTGAACTGGTCGTCGTGCACACCAGGGCGACTCGTGAAGCGCTGGCGATCGAGTGCGGCGCGACCGCGCTGGTCACGGCGGACCAGGTCGGAGCGCTGGCCGGCCGGTTCGACGCGGTGATCGAGGCGGCAGGTGCGCCCGGCACCGCGCGGATGGCCACCACACTGGCCAGGCGCGGCGGCCGGGTCGTGCTCACCGGCCTGCCGGCAGCCGACGACTCGCTGGTGCCGGCCGAGATCGTGCTCGGCGAGTTGACGCTGCACAGCGTGTTCGGCGCGTCGTCCGACGCGTGGCAGCACGCGGTGCGCGCGTTCGCGGCCGGCGTGCTGCGACCAGGACTGCTGGTCACCCACGAGATCGCGCTGGATGATGTAGCCGATGCTTTCCAGGTGTTGGCCGAGGAACGGGACAGTGTGGTGAAGGTGTTGTTGAAGCCATGACACAACCGTCCGATGTGGACCAGGTGACCGACCCGATCGCGGCCCACGGCGAGGGACCGGTGTGGTTTGCCGGCTGGCCGGGGCTGCGCTGGGTGGACATGCTCGTCGGCGACGTGCTCGAACTCTCGGCTGACGGTGTGCGGCGGACTCACGTCGGCACGGTCGCCGCCGCGCTGCGCCCGATCGATGGTGGCGGGGTGGTGCTCGCGCTGGAACGCGGGTTCGTGTTGGCTTCGGACGATCTGACGGACGTGACGCCGCTGGGTGAGCTGTGGAGCGACCCCGGCGTGCGGATGAACGAGGGCGGCTGCGATCCGGACGGCCGCTTCTACTGCGGTTCCATGGCCTACGACGAGCGGCCCGGCGCCGGCGTGCTGTACCGGTTGGCCGGCGACGGCACCGTGGTGCCCGTGCTGCGGGACGTGACGATCTCCAACGGCCTGGCATGGAGCCCGGACGGCGGCACCGCGTACTACGTGGACACGCCGACCCACCGGATCGACGGGTTCTCCTATGTCGACGGTGAGCTGACCGACCGGCGGCCGGTGGTGCACATCCCGGCCGATGCCGGTTCGCCGGACGGACTGACCGTGGACACGGCAGGCCGCCTGTGGGTCGCGTTGTGGGGCGGTGCGGCGGTGCACTGCTACGAGCCGGACGGTCGGCTGGTGGAACGGCTGCGGGTGCCGGCGACGAACGTCACGGCGTGCACGTTCGGTGGCCCTGACCTGGGCGCCCTGTTCATCACCACGTCCCAGCAGAACGTGGACCGCGCGGCCGAACCAGCGGCAGGCGCGTTGTTCCAGGCACGGCCGGGTGCCACCGGCCAGCCGACGCTGCCCTACCGCCGATGAGGTACGAGTGGCGTGGCCACGTCGACAATGAGGCCCTGGAAGCCCTGCACGGCCAGGGTTTCGGCCATCAGCCGAAGCCGTACGACTGGCAGGCGCAGTTGGAGCGGCACAGCCTGGGCTGGGTGTGCGCTTTTCTCGGCGACACCCTCGTCGGTTTCGTGAACGTGGCCTGGGACGGGGCCGGACACGCCTTCGTGCTCGACACCGTCGTCGCCGACGAGCACCGGCGAGCCGGTATCGGCGCCGAACTGGTGGCCGTGGCCACCCGGGAAGCCGCGGCGGCCGGGTGCGAATGGCTACATGTCGACTTCGAGGACCACCTGCGTGGCTTCTACTTCGACACGTGCGGCTTCCGCCCGACCGACGCGGGGCTGATTCGCCTGGCTACGTAGCGGCCCGGCCTGATCGAACTCGACGGCAAAGAACTTGCCAACCTCATCGACAAGGCGAAAGAGCAGCATACCTACGTGCTGCCGTTCCCGGTCGCGATGTACGACCGGAAACGAGAACAGGCCTGACAGCGCTCGTGTCGGGTCGGCTCCGGCCAGCATTCCGTGCTGCCGGATACCGGACGCGCCCGCTGTGCGGCCTCACGCCGTGACGCCGGCCAGGTCCTGTTCGATCTGTTTGGCCGTGGCCAGCAGCAGGGGGACCACTTCGTTGGTGACCTCGTCACTGGTCCGACGGGACGCGTTGACCGCCACGTTCAGCGCGGCCACCACCTTGCCCGTCGCATCGCGGACCGGGACGGCCGCCGAGCGCAGGCCCTCCTCCAGTTCCTGGTCCACCATGGCCCAGCCGCGTTGCCGGATGCGGACCAGTTCGGCCTGCAACTCGCGGACGTCGGTCACGGTGTGGGGGGTGAGGTGGCGCAGGTCGGCCGACGACAGGAAGCCGTCCAGCCAGTCGTCGGACCTGGCGGCCAGCAGCACGCGGCCCATCGACGTGGCGTACGCGGGGAACCTGGTGCCCACCGCGATCACCACGGCCATGATCCGCTTGGTGGGTACCCGCGCCACGTAGACGATCTCGTCACCGTCCAGCACACACATGGACGACGACTCGTGGGTGCGCTCCACCAGTTGTTCCATGTGGGGCAGCGCCAGTTCGGGCAGCGACAGGCTGGACAGGTACGCGTAGCCCAGTTCGAGGATCTTGGGCCGCAGCGCGAACTTACCGCCGTCGGTGCGCATGTAGCCGATCTCCACCAGGGTGCGCAGGAACCGCCGGGCAGCCGCCCTGGTCAGGCCGGTCTGCCTGGCCACCTCGGACAGGGTCAGCTCGGAGTGCTCGGCGTCGAACGCCCGGATCACCGCGAGACCACGGTCCAGGGACTGCACGAACTCGCTGTTGCGCGGCACGGTGTCGGTCGCCGTGCCGGCCCTTGGACTCGGCGTGCGCGCCACGTCGGCGCTGTCGCCGAGCACGTCAGCCGTCACCGGCGTCGATGGTGCGCTTGGCGATGGCGAACGCGGTGTTGGCGGCCGGCACGCCAGCGTAGATGGCGACCTGGAGCAGCACCTCGCGCAGTTCTTCCTTGGTCACACCGTTGCGCAGTGCCGCCCGCACGTGCAGGGCCAGCTCGTCGTGGTGACCGAGCGCGGCCAGCATGGCGACGGTGACGCAGCTGCGGGTCTGCCGGTCGATACCCGGCCGGGTCCACACCGAGCCCCACGCGTAGCGGGTGATGAACTCCTGGAAGTCGGACGTGAAGTCGTCCGCCGCCGCTGTCGCCCTGTCCACATGGGCGTCACCGAGCACCTCGCGGCGCACGGTCATCCCGGCCGGGTAGGGATCGGTCATTCCGTACCTCCCAAGTGGTCGAGCAGCAGCGCTGTCACTTCGGCCGGGCGCTCCACGTTGGCCAGGTGTGCCGCGTCGACCAGCTCGAACCGGGCGCCGGGCACGGTGTCGGCGATCAGCCTGCCGTGCTCGGGCGGTGTCGCCGGGTCGGAACTGCCCGCGATGACCATGGTGGACGCCGTGATCCGGCCGAGTGCCGGCCGCAGGTCCATCGCGGCGATCGCCTCGCAGCAGTTCGCGTAGCCCTCGTCCGGGGTGGCGGCCAGCATCGCGGTGTACGGGTCGGTGTCGGTGAACGCCGGGGTGAACCAGCGGCCGATCGCGCCTTCGGTGATCGCCGCAGTGCCTTCCGCGCGCACCGTGGCGGCCCGGTCCAGCCAGCTGTCGGCCGGCGGCAGGTACGCCGACGTGCACATCAGCGCGAGCCGGTCGACCCGGTCGGGCAGGCGGGACGCGATCGTCATGCCGACCATTCCGCCGAGCGACAGCCCCAGATAGTGGAAGCGGTCGATTCTCAGGTCGTCCACAAGGGACAGTACGGCGTCGGCGAGCCGGTCGACCGTGTACGGACCGGGCGGCACCGACGATCCGCCGTGGCCGAGGTGTTCGTAGCGGACCACGCGGAACCGCTCCGCCAGCGCGGCGTACTGCGGATCCCACATCCGCATGGTGGTACCCAGCGACGACCCCGCCACCAGCACGGGGCCGTCCCCTGCCACGTCGTAGGACAGCTCAAGCGAGGTCATCATGCATCCGTTCGGTGTCAACCTTCAGTTCGGTGAGCAGCACCCGCCCGTGCCGCGCGGCTGCTCCGGTCAGCGCGAGCAGGTCGCCGACGGTCTGCCACTCGGCCTGCCAACGGCCGGCCGCCCGCTGTAGTTCCTGCGGCAGCGCTGCGAACACCGTGCCGACCAGGCCGGGCACCCGGTGGGCACAGGCCAGGATCTGCACCGACCTGGCACTGTTCCGCTTGTTCGGCATGGCGGACGAGCCACCCGGTGTGCCCTCGCCCAGTTCGCCGAGCTCGGCCTGCGCCAACAACACCACGTCTCCGGCCACTTTACCGAGCGCACCGGTCACCATGCCCAGTGCGGCAGCGAGTTCGGCGATCCGAATCCGATTGGTGTGCCAGCAGTTCGCCGGCACGAGCAGGCCCAGTTCAGCGGCGAACGCGCTGACCAGCGCCGGATCGTCCAACGTGCCGACGGGACCGCCGAGCTGCACGGCGAGTGAGTCGCGGCGGACCCGGTCCACCGCGGCCCGTGCATCGGTCAGGCCGGCCAGCCACGTGTCCACCAGTCGCCCGAAGGTGGTCGGCAGCGCCCTGGCCAGCAGGGTTCGCCCGGCCAACTCGGTGTTCTGATGCTGCGCGGCCAGGTGCAGCAGTGCGCTGGCGCACACGTCCAGGTCGGCCGTCACACCGTCGATCGCCCGTGCCGCCAACAGCATCAGCGCGGAGTCGATGATGTCCTGGCTGGTGGCGGGTGTGTGCACCGCTTGGGCGACGTCAGCCGGCAGCAGTGCCCGCAGGTCCTCGACCAGCGGCACCACCGGGGTGGCGTGCGCAGCGGTCCGCCTGCCGATGTCGGCGGCGTCGAACAGATCCGGTCGACAGTGCTCGACGATCAGTTTGGCGCTCTGCCACGGAATCCGGCCCAGCGCCGCCTTCGCGACGACCAACGCGGCCGACACGTCCAACAGCGCGGCGAGCCAGTCCGGCGGCATGCCGAACATGCCGTCGAACAGCCCGCCGGCTGGATCAGACATCGAAGAAGACCGTTTCGCCCGTGCCCTGCAACCGGATGTCGAACAGATAGCCGTCGGGCACCTCGGCCGCGATCAGCGTGCCGCGTCGGGCCGGATCGATGGACCGCAGCACCGGGTCGGTGGCGTTCTCCTCGACGCCGGCGAAGTAGATCCTGGTCACCAGATGGTTCAACAAGCCGCGGGAGAACACGGCGACGTCGATGTGCGGCGCCTCGATGGCACCGTTGCGGTCCGGTTGGGCGGGCGGCAGGACCGTGACGATCCGATAGCCACCGTCCGCGTCGGTCGCGCACCGGGCGAAGCCACGGTGGTCGACAGGCTCACCACCCGCCTGCCACGTTTCGATCATGGCGTCGGACAGCGCAGTGCCGTCGCCGTCGGTCACCCGGCCGGTGATCGTGATCGCGCCCGGGGTGTCCTCGGGGACGGCGAACGGGCCGTCCGCCCACGGCAGGCCGATGTGCAGGAACGGGCCGACGGTCTGGGAGGGGGTGAGATCAGTCATCGTGGTCCGCTCCGGACTCGAACGGGGTGCTGCGCTCGCCGCGCAACGTGATGTCGAACTCGAAGGCCAGCGCCCAGTTCGGCCTGGTGTGGGACAGGTCGAACCGCGCGATCAGCAGTTCCCGGCCGTGGATGTCCGGGATGGAGTTGAAGATCGGGTCGAGCGGCAGCAGCGGATCACCGGGGAAGTACATCTGGGTCACCAGCCGCTGGGTGAACGCCCTGCCGAACACCGAGAAGTGGATGTGCGCCGGCCGCCACGCGTTGTCGTGGTTGCCCCACGGGTAGGCGCCGGGCTGGATCGTGGTGAAGCTGTAGCGGCCCTGCGTATCGGTCAGCGCACGACCCGCACCGGAGAAGTTCGGGTCCAGCGGCGCTGGCCAGTTGTCCACCACGTGCCGGTACCGGCCGGCCGCGTTGGCCTGCCAGATCTCGACCAGCGTGTTCGGCACCGGCCTGCCGTCGCTCTCCAGCACCCTGCCGTGCACGATGATCCGCTGGCCGATCGGCTCATCAGGGAACTGCTTGGTCAGGTCGCCGTCGGTCGGGCCGATCCGGTCTTCACCGAACACGGGCGCGGTGGCCTCGGTCAGGTTCTGCGGCAGCACCACGAGGGGCTGCTTGGGCGCCCGCAGTACGTTCGACCGGTAGTCGGGAAAGATCACCGGCGGGTGCACGTTGTCCGCACGCTCGAACAGCGGCAGGTCCATCGGTCGCGCTCCTCTCACGGTCGAGTCATTCGCACGGTCAGGCGATCGCCTGGCGCCGCCCACCGGCCTGCAGTGTGCGCAGCACGTCCAGTTCGGTGTCGGTGGGCGGTTCGGTGACGGCCACATCATCGCGCACGACGAGTGGCCACCCGGTGGCATCGCGCGCCTGCTCGGCGGTCGCACCGGGATGCAGCCGGGTCAGCACCAGTTCACAGCTGTCCGGATCGGGTTCCAGCACACCGAGATCGGTGATCACCATGCGAGGCCCGGCGCCGCGCAGACCGAGCCGTTCCCGATCGCCGGGGCCGCTGCCGTAGCCGACGCTGGTGACGAAGTCGACCCGGTCCACGAACGCCCGCCTGCTCTGCCGGACGACCACGATCACCTCACGGCACGACGCCGCGATCTCGGGGGCGCCACCGGCACCGGGCAGCCGAACCTTCGGGTGTCCGTACTCGCCGCCGACGACGGTGGTGTTGATGTTGGCGAACCGGTCCAGTTGGGCGGCGCCGAGGAAGCCGACATCCACCCGGCCGGGCTGGAGCCAGTAGTTGAACACCTCGGGCACCGTCACCACGGAGTCGGCCGTCTCGGCGAGAATGCCGTCCCCGATGGACAGTGGCAGGTGGTCGGGCTTGGCGCCCAGCGTGCCGGACTCGTAGACCAGCACCAGGTTCGGCGCGTGGGTCCGGCGGGCCAGGTTGGCCGCGGTCGACGGCAGGCCGATGCCGACGAAGCACACGGTGCCGTCGCGCAGCGCGCGGGACGCCGCGACCGTCATCATCTCGTCGCTGGTCCAGTCGGCCACGGCTACTCGCTCCCCACTCGCATCACGAACTCGTCCAGCCAGCCCTGGAAGGCTTCCCGGTCCCTGCTGATCGCGTCCCACCGTTGGTAGTACTCGTTGTCCCGGATCGAGTAACCGTCCGCGTAGGACGGATGCGAACCGCCTGGTACCACGGCGATCCGGTCGATCACCCAGTTCGGCAGCACCACGGCACCGGCTCGCGGCTCGAACTCGTCGATGACCTCCTCGACGGTGACCAGCGAGCGCCGGGCGGACAGCACTGCTTCCTTCTGCACTCCGGTGATGCCCCACATCCGGATGTTGCCGTGCCGGTCGGCCTGCTGCGCGTGGATCACGGTGACGTCCGGGCGCAGCGCGGGCACCGCGGTCAGCACCTCACCGGTGAACGGGCAGGTCACCGTCTTGATGTTGGTGGTGTGGTGCACCAGGTCGGTGCCGGTGTAACCACGCAGTACCGCGAACGGCAGGCCGGACGCGCCGGCCACGTATCGATTGGCCATGCCGGCGTGGCTGTGCTCCTCCAGTTCCAGCGGGACCGGCCAACCGTGCTGCACCGCGTCCCGGAACCGGTGCAGCGAACCGACACCGGGGTTGCCGCCCCACGAGAACACCAGCTTGGTCGCGCAACCGGCGCCGATCAGCTGGTCGTAGATGAGGTCCGGGGTCATCCGGACCAGGGTCAGGCCCGTGCGACGCTGCCGGATGATCTCGTGCCCGGCCGCGTACGGGATGAGGTGGGTGAACCCCTCCATCGCGACCGTGTCGCCGTCGTGGACGAGATCCGCGACGGCCTCGTCGAGACCGGTGAAGGTGGCAAGTGGCACGTGCTCCCCCGTCCATTCGATACTGTTCCGCCGATACCGCTATACCGCCCAAATCGTTCGCTGAACGGCCGTCTGTTCGCATCTCGAACGTCCCGGACCACCTCGAACAGTAAGGTGGCGAACACGAACCGGTCAACCGTAACCTGACAGTTGTAGAGCAGCCCCGATTGAGTGTTGACGACCACACCATCGAGCCTTACGTTCGCCTCCTGCACACAAGTTCGTTATCCGCACACGCAGGAGTGTGACGTGGCCTGGCTGGACCAACAACGGTGGCAGGGCAGGATCTACCTGGGCGGCTGGACACCCGGATCGGCTGGTGAGCGCGCCGTAATGGCGCCCGCCACCGGTGCCGAGCTCGGTCGGATCGGCATGGCGGGCCCGGATGACGTGGCCAGGGCCGCGGAGGTCGGTGCCGCCGCGCAGCGGGAGTGGGCCGCACGGCCCTACACCGAGCGGGCCGCCGTGCTGCGCAGGGCGGGCGACCTGATCACCGAACACGCCGCCGAGATCCAGGACTGGATCATCCGCGAGTCCGGTTCGGTGCCCGGCAAGGCGCAACTGGAGACCCACGTCGGCGCGCAGGAGTGCTACGAGGCCGCAGGCCTGCCGTCGCGGTCCTACGGCGAACTGATGCCGAGCGAGTTTCCCCGGCGCAGCTGGGCGGAACGGGTCCCGGTCGGTGTGGTCGGCGTGATCGCGCCGTT
>DASUJK010000444.1:0-3142 GCA_036279295.1 Pseudonocardiaceae bacterium
AGCGCATACCGGTCGATCTCCAGGTCCCGTGCCTCGGGCAGCAGTTCCCGTAGCCGGTCGGTGGTCAGTTCCCGGACCAACCAGCGGTAGCCGTCATCGGTCCTCGCCCAGACGCCGAGGTTCGCGTCACCGCCCTTGTCACCCGACCTGGCACCGACGACCGCGCCCAGCGGCACTCTGCGGGTCGGGCCGCCGAGCGGCTCTGGCAATGCGGGTTCATCCGCCGGGTCCGGTTCGGTGTGGGTGGTGTGCGGCGCGATGTCGACGCGGGTGCCATCCGGGAGTACCGCTGTGTGGGGCACCTCGGCGGTCGGCACGAAGTGTGGTCGGTAGACACCGACCGGGGTGCCGTCGGCCGGTGGGGCGGTGAGCGTGAACCCTGGGTAGGAGGCCAGTGCCAGTTCGACGCATGCTCGGGAGAATCCCTTGGCGCGCTTGACATCCGGGGTCATGATCGTGGCGTGCAGGAAGGCGCTGGCCGTTTCCTCGGTGGCCGCGTCGGCGTGGTCGGTGCGGGCCAGTGTCCACGTGATGCCGTCGCCGCCGACCTCGGCGGTCAGCTGGCGACGGGCCAGTTCGGCCTTGGCGTCGACGTCCAGCCCGCACAGCACGAACGTGGCACTGTTGCGGAACCCGGCCAGCGTGTTGACACACACCTTGGCCGTGTCCGGCGGCACCTCGCCCCGCACGCCAGCGACCCGCACCCGGTCCTGGCCGTCCTCGGTGAGCGTGATCGTGTCGAAGTGGCTGGTCACGTCGGGGCCGAGGTAGCGCGGCCCGCCGATCTCGTAGAGCAGTTGCGCCGTCACGGTTTCCACAGTCACCGCGCCGCCGGTGCCTGGGTGCTTGGTGATGACGGCCGAACCGTCGGCGTGGATCTCCGCGATCGGGAAGCCGAGCCTGCTCATGTCGGGCAGTTCGGTGAAGAAGCTGTAGTTCCCGCCGGTGGCCTGGGCACCGCACTCGATCACGTGCCCGGCGACAGTCGCACCGGCGAGCGCGTCGTAGTCGTCGTGGGTCCAGCCGAAGTGAGCGGCGGCCGGGCCGGTGACCAGTGACGCGTCGGTGACGCGGCCGGTCACGACCACGTCGGCGCCTGCGTTGAGGCACTCCGCGATGCCCCAGCAGCCGAGGTAGGCGTTCGCGGTGAGCGCGCCGGACATGCCGAGTTCGTCGGCGCGCGGCAGCAGGTCGTCGCCGGTCACGTAGCCCACTTCTGTGGGCAGACCGAGCTTGTCCGCGAGACCGGCCACGGCGTCAGCCAGGCCCGCCGGGTTGAGGCCACCCGCGTTCGTGACGATCCGCACGCCGCGCTCGTGTGCCAGTCCGAGGCACTCCTCCAGTTGGTGCAGGAACGTCCTGGCGTAGCCGCCGGCCGGGTCCTTCAACCGCTGGCGGCCCAGGATCAGCATGGTCAGCTCGGCGAGGTAATCGCCGGTCAGCACGTCCAACTCGCCGCCGGTGAGCATCTCCCGCATGGCGGCGAAGCGGTCACCGTAGAAGCCGGACATGTTGCCGATGCGCAGCACGGTCATGCGACAGCCCCCGGCTTGCGGCCGGCACCGGGCGGACCTGCGAACGCCTGCGCGATCGGCACCCACTGGCGGGCCTGGTCGCCGGTCGCGGTGACACGGAGATCGGCCGGGTGGCGGCGCTGGGTGACCAAGAGCGCGAAATCCAGTGCCGGAGCAGTGATCCGATTGGTGGCGTCGTCGGCGCCCCATGTCCACAGGTCGCCGGCCGGGCCGGTCAGCTCGATGCGGAACGGCTGCTCGGGCGCGGCCAGACCGTGCACGGCGAAGGCGAAACCCACCGTGCGGACACCGATGTGGGCGACGTGCCGCAGCCGGGCGGTTGGCACGCGGGAGATCCGCAGGGCGTCGAGCACGTCCTGCCCGTGGCCGAAGGTCTCCATCAGCCGAGCGGTGGCCATCGAGGCGGCACTCATCGGTGGGCCGAACCAGGGCAGCTTCTGGCCCCGCGGCACGGCGCGCAGGGCGTCCACCACTGCGGTTCTACCCCGCCGCCAGGCCGCGAGCAGTTCGGCAGGTGGCTGGGCCGCGCCCTGTGCCGCGGCGGCGTCGACCGGATTGCCGCCCTCGGCCATGGCGGTGCGCAGCTCGGCCGAGAAGGCATCGACGTCGGTGGCGGCGAGCACGCTGGCGCGGTCGGTCCAGGTCAGGTGGGCGATCTGGTGGGCGATCGTCCAGCCGTCGGCCGGGGTCGGCGTGCGCCAGCCGGCTTCGTCCAGTGTGGACACTGCGTGGTCCAGTTCGTCACCCTCGGCGACCAGATCGGCCAGCAGCCCATCGGTATCGGTCACGTCAGCCCCCGTCGTTGAGTGTGGCGTCCAGCATGTGTGCCCATTGGCGGACGATGCGGGCCCGCCGTTTGCTGTCGTCGGTGAGCAGGTTGGCCAGCGCGAGGCCGCGGGCGAGGTCGAGCGTGGCCTGCACGGCTTCCCGGACACCGGGGCGGCCCTCGTCAGCGGCCAGGAGCCCGACGGCGATCCGGTGGCACTCGCGGCCCAGCCTGGTCTCCAGGTTGACGACGAGTGTCTTGAGTTCGGGGTCGGTCCGGGCGGCGACCCACAGTTCCAGCGCGGCGGTGAACAGCGGGCTGACGTAGAAGTCGATGATGAACTCGACGGCGGCGGTCGTGCGGTCGTCGGTGTCGGGCAGCGCGGCCGCCCGCTCCAGCATCTCGGCGACACTCTCCGCGCCGACGTACTCGACGGCGGCGGCGACCAGTTCGCCCCTGGTGCGGAAGTGGTGCAGTTGAGCGCCGCGGGACACGCCCGCACGCTCGGCGACGAGCACCGTCGTCGTGCCGGTCCAGCCGCGTTCCACCAGGCACTCGACGGTGGCTGCCATGAGCTTGCGCCGGGTCTGCTTACTGCGGTCGGCCTGGCGTTGCCGGGTGTGCACCACCATGCTGCCGAGTCTGGCCGGGAACTAACAAACAGTCAAGCCTGATTTTTTATCCGGCCAATCGAACCGTAACACCGAAAATCTGGCCCGGTTTCGGTGCTGCCTGCCATGATTCCCGGGCAACAGCAACACGAACAGCAGGAAGCACCGATGGGCGCATGGGGCACCGGTCCCTTCGACAACGACGACGCTGCCGACTTCGCCGCGGCACT
>DASUJK010000445.1:0-8117 GCA_036279295.1 Pseudonocardiaceae bacterium
CATGGGACAGCACTTACGCGTGGTGTTCCAACCGGTCGACGAGAATCGGAAGATGTACGCGTTCGAGCCCGTGAACTAGACGCTCGAACCTCTGCTCACTCATGGCGCGGCGGCCCGACCGTCGGCCGATGTGAACCTGCCCGCAGGAAGGTGGCCCGGGTCATGGACTTCGGATTCACTCCGGAACAGGAAGACTTCCGGGAACGCGTGTCGTCGTTCCTGCGCTCCAACCTGCCGCCCGAGTTCGGGCTCGGCTCGGACGAGGGCCGCGACGACGACGCGTACTTCGCCGCCGCCCGCCGGTTCATGGAGGAGCTGTCGGCCAAGGGCTGGCTGGTGTTCGGCTGGCCGAAGGAGTACGGCGGGGGCGGAGCGACCATCGTGGAGCAGGCGATCCTCGCCGAGGAGCTCGGCTACTACGGGGTGCCGCCCGCCGACACGACGGGCCGGACCATCGCAGGGCCCGCGATCATGCGATTCGGCACCGCGGAACAGAAGCAGCGCTACCTCCGCCCGATCGCCAAGGGTGAGGTCGTCTGGTGCCAGGGCTTCAGCGAGCCGAACGCGGGTTCCGACCTGGCCTCGGTGCGGATGACCGCGCTGCGCGACGGCGACCAGTTCGTCATCAACGGGCAGAAGGTGTTCACCAGCCGGGCGGCCTGGGCCGACTACATCTACCTGCTGGCCAGGACCGACCCGACGGCGCCGCGCAAGCACCAGGGCCTGAGCATGTTCCTGATCCCGATGGACACGCCGGGCATCACGGTCCGTCCGCTGCACAACTTCACCCACACCTACCCGCAGCACGAGCTGTTCTTCGACGACGTGCGGGTGCCAGGCGACAGCATCGTCGGTGGCGAGGGCGAGGGCTGGAAGCTGGCCACCGCGACCCTGTCGTTCGAACGGGTCAACCTTTCCGACATCGGTCGCGCGCGGCGGCTGTTCGAGGAGTTCCTCAACCTGTGTCGGCAACTGGGCGCCAAGGGTGAAGGGCCGCTGGATTCCGAACTGGTCCGCAGCCGGATCGCCCAGTGCGCCGTGGAGTTCGAGAGCTGGCGGCTGCTGTGCTGGCGGGTGGTCGGCATGCAGAACAGCGGTGTGCTGCCGACGTTCGAACCGTCCCTGTCCAACGTGATCGGCAAGGACTACCGCCAGCACGTCGCGAAGCTCGTGGTGGACGTGCTGGGCCAGTACGCCGTGCTGGAAGAGGGTTCGCCGCTCGCACCACTGTGCGGCCGGCTGCTGCACCAGTACCTGTACAGCGTCAACAAGCACGGTCAGGGCACGTCCGAGGTGCAGCGGGACGTCATCGCCAACCGCGGTCTCGGCTTGCCGAGACACCGGGCCGTCTGAGCAACCAGGAGGTCGACGTGGACTTCGCTCTGTCTCCCGTGCAGCGCATGCTGCGCGACAACGCCCGTGCCCACCTGGAGAACATCTGCCCGCCCGGGCACGTCCGCGCGATGGAGACCGACCCGGCGGGCTACTCCCGGGACCTGGTGGCTGGCCTCGGTGAGCGCGGCTGGCTCGGCGTCACGGCAGCCACCGATGTCGGCGGTCTCGGGCTCAGCCCGATCGAGTTGTCCGTGCTGGCACAGGAGATCGGCCGTGCGCTGCTGCCCGGCCCGATCCTGTCCACGGCCGTCGCCGGCACGCTGATCGCGGCCGCCCTGCCGGACGTGACCGACCTGTCGCGCGACATCGTGGCGGGGCGGGTACTGGTGGCGGACGCGTTGTTCGACTCGGCCGACGCCAGGGTCTCCGACGTGGGCACCCGCGCGACGCCGACCGACGGTGGCTACCGGTTGGTCGGTGAGAAGCGCTTCGTGCAGTACGGCCGCAGCGCGAACCTGCTCGCGGTGCTGGCCACCCGACCGACCACACTGGACACTCCGGACTCGGGGGTGTCCGTGCACCTGGTGCCCGTCGACGCGCCGGGCATCCGCACCACCGAGTTGCGCAGCACCGGCGGCGAACCGCTGTACCAGGTCGTCCTGGACGGCGTGGAGGTCGACGCCGGGGACAGCATCGCGCCGGGACCGGGCACCGATGAACTGGTCCGGCGGATCACCGAGCTGTCCCGGCTGACGACGGCGGCGCAGCTGGTCGGCATGAGCAGGAAGCTGTTCGACACATGCCTCGCGCACGCCAAGGCCCGCCGCCAGTTCGGCCGCGCGATCGGCACGTTCCAGGTGATCCAGCACCAACTGGTCGACCTCTACGCCGAGGTGGAACGCGCCCAGGTGCTGCTGGACCAGGCCGCATGGCTGATGGCCGAGGGCTCCGACCACGAGCGGGAACTGGCCCTGGCGCGCAGCGCGGCGTCGGACACCTCGTACCTGGCCAGCCACACCGCCGGCCACATCTACGGCGGCTACGGCTTCATGAACATCAACGACGTCCAGCTCTACTACCGGCGCTCCAAGGTGCTGGAACTGCGGTTCGGCACCGCGGACGCCTGCCGGGCCGAGATCGCCAAGCTGGGCTACCTGTCGGCGTTCGAACTGCCCGACAGCGACCAGCGCACGATCCCCGACCTGTCGATGTTCGGGTCGGTCTGAATGGCGACCACGATGACGAGTCCCCTTGCCGGCCTTCGGGTCCTGGAGCACGGCACCGGTGTCGCCGTCGCCTACGCGGGGCGGCTGCTGCGCGACTGCGGCGCCGAGGTGCTGAAGGTGTCCCCGGCCGAGGGGGTCGAGCGGTCGCTGTTCGCCTACCTGGACGGCGGCAAGCGGCCGGTCCTGGCCGACCGGCCGGACGCCGAGGTGCTGGGGGAGCTGCTGTCCTCGTGCGACGTGTTGGTCACCAGCCTCACCGCGCCGGAGTGGGACCGGCTGGGCACCACACCTGCCGCGCTGGCCGGCGAGCACGCCGTCGTGGTCGACGTGACCACGTTCGGCCTGTCCGGGCCGTACCGGGACTGGGTCGGCGAACCGGAACTGATGGCGTCGCACCTGTCCGGCCAGTCCTACGGCACGCCCAACGGTGTCGCCGATCTCGACGCAACGCCGCCGCGGCCCAGCGGTGGCCTGGACGCCGAACTCGTCGGTGGGGTCTTCGCCGCGATCACCGCGCTGGCCGGCAGGCTGCTCGCCGCGCAGGACGGCCGTTCGCACGTCGGCGAGGTCGCCATGGTGGACGTGCTGTTCGCGTTCAACCGGTTGAACGTTGCCCAGTTCACCTACGCCGGCGTCATCCCGAGCAGATCCGCGCAGGGGTTGATGCTGCGCGCGCCGACGGGCTTCCTGGCGTGTGCCGACGGGTACGTCAACATCCACTGCGCCAACGACGCACAGTGGCAGCGGCTGGTGTCGGTGATGGGCGACCCGGACTGGGCGGCGAACGACCTGTTCGCCACGGGAGAGTCGAGGGCGATGTTCTGGGACGCCCTCAAACCGCTCATGTCGACCTGGTTCGCCGAGCGCTCCAAGCACGAGGTGACCGCACTGCTCCAGGCGCAGCGCATCGTGTGCTTCCCGGAGCAGACCATGGCCGACCTGCTGGCCGACGAACAGCTGCTGGCCAGGCACTGGTTCCGGGAGATCCCCGGGCCGATCCCGGTGCCCGGCCCCGCGTTCCGCCTGCCCGGCATGACCACCGAGCTCACCGCGGCAGAGCCTACGGATGTCCCGGCCGCTCTGGTGCGTGGTGATGCCAGACCGTTCGGTCCGCTCACCGGCCGCGCTGTGCCGGGCAGTGGCCCGCTGAGCGGCATCCGGGTGATCGACCTGTCCACCGTGATCGGCGGGCCGCTGGCCACCCAGATCCTCGGCCAGCTGGGCGCAGATGTCGTCAAGATCGAGTCCCGCGCCCATCCGGACCTGACGCGCACGTCCGGGCCGTACCCGGTCGGCCACGGTGGACCGGACGCGTCCGGCTACTACCACGGCCTGAACGCGGCCAAGCGGTCGATCGTGCTGGAGATCGGCACCCCTCGCGGCCGCGCGCTGTTGGAAGGGTTGCTGGCCAACGGGGACGTGCTGATCGAGAACTACTCGGGCTCGGCGGCGGCGAAGCTGGGCATGTCGGCCGGCGATCTGCTGGCCAGGCATCCGCACCTGGTGTACCTGTCGCAGAGCGGGCTCGGGCGCACCGGGCCGCACCGCGACTACGTCACCTACGGGCCGCAGCTGATGGCGCGGGCCGGCTGGAACACCGTGCTGGGCGCCACCGAGGACGACGGCACGCCGCTGTCCGGCGGTGGCCAGTTCACCGACCAGCTCTCCGGCGCGCACGAGGTGCTGGCCGTGATCGCGGCGCTCGTGCAGCGGGAACGGGACGGCCACGGCCAGTACGTGGACGTGTCGATGCTGGAGTGCCAGGTGCCGACGGTGGCCAGGCAGCTCGTCCGGCGCGGCGGCACAGGCACCACGCCGGATGGTGTGCACGGCACGTTCCGCTGCGCAGGCGACGACCGCTGGCTCGGTGTCTCCGGCGACGAGGACCGGCTGGCTGTGCTGCTGCCCGGCGACGGCGACGTGCTCGACCGGCTGCGGGAGTGGTTGCGGGACAGGACACCCGACGAGGCGATGGTCCGGCTGCAGGCCGCCGGCATCGGTGCGGCGCGGGTGTCCAACGCCGAGGATGTCGCGTCCGACCCGCATCTGGCGGCCCGGCGCTGCTTCACGGAGCACGACTCGGTCGGGTACGGCAAGCTCCGGCTGCCCGACCTGCCGCTGCTGCTGGACGGCGTCCGAGCCGTCAACCCTGGCTTCGCGCCGGACCTTGGCGAGCACACCGGCGAGGTGCTGTCGGAGGTCCTCGGGCTGTCCGACGCCGAGATCGCCGAACTGCGCGCGGAGGGAGTGGTGTCATGACAGCACCGACCACGTATCTCACCGACGAGGTGCGTGCCTACATCGGCAGGGCGGGCAGGCCGAGCGCGCCGTTCCGGGTGGACGCCTGGGGTGCCCGACGGTTCGCCGAGGCGACCGAGGACACCAACCCGCGCTACGGCGATTCGTACGCGCCACCCACACTGCTCGGCCAGAACATCCCGGATCTGGAGCGGCCCGACCCGCCGCTCGCCGTGCCACACCCGACCGGTGTGGTCGGCTCGCTGGAGTGGGACTTCGCCCGGCCGGTGCGGATCGGCGAGACGATCGTCGCGCAGATGCGGGTCGACGACATCTTCGAGAAACAGGGCAGCCTCGGCCTGATGGTGTTCGTCCTGTACGAGACCACGTTCACCGACCCGGCGGGTGACGTCGTCGCCCGCTTCCGGCTGACCAGGATCCGGTACTAGGGAGTCCACATGACACTGACGTACGAGAGCGTCGAGTGCGGGGACGTCGTTCCCGAGCTGCGCGTGACGCCGACGATCGAGACGCTGGTCCGGTGGGCCGGGGCGTCCGGCGACTTCACCCGGATCCACTACGACCACACGTTCGCCACGGAGGTCGCCGCGTTGCCGGACGTGGTCGTGCACGGGCCGTACAAGCTTACGCAGCTGGTCCGGATGCTGGTCGACTGGGCGGGCGGCGACCCAGGAGCCGTGGCGGCCATCAATGTCCGACTGTCCAAGATGGACCCGGTTGGCCGGCCGCTGGTGTGCCGGGGCACCGTGCGGGCGAAGCTGTCCGGCGTGGTCGAGTGCGACGTGTGGGTGGAGAACGAACACGGGGAGAAGACGATGAACGGCACGGCACGGGTGCGGGTGGGCACACATGAGTGACGACAACGGTGTCACGTCGGCGAGGGCCGCGCTGACCGGGCGCGGCTACGCGGTCGGCATGTGGGTGCTGACCCTCGGTGGTGCCGAGGTGATCTGGGTACTCGCCCGGTCCGGAGTGGACTTCGTCTACCTGGACATGGAGCACTCGGCGTTCGGCATGGACACGGTCGCGGCCCAGCTCGCCGCGGCGCAGGCGGCTGGCGTCACCGCGATCGTGCGCCCGCCGAGCAAGGACTATCCGATCGGCAGGCTGCTCGACCTCGGGGCCATGGGCATCCTGGTGCCCGGTGTCGAGCACGAGCGCGACATCGAGTGGATCGTGGCCGAGAGCAAGTACACGCCGGTGGGCAACCGGAGCGTGGCCACGTTCGGCCCGCACACCCGCTACCGGCAGTTGGACGACGAGTACCTGGCCTGGGCCAACCGCGAGACGATGGTCATCGCCCAGTTCGAGTCGGCGCGGGCCTTCGAGCGGATCGACGAGATCCTCGCGGTGCCCGGCCTGGACGTCGCCGTCGTCGGCCGCAACGACCTCAGCCACGACCTCGGCGTACCGGGCAGGCTGGACGGCCCCGAGGTCACCCACTACGTCGAGTTGCTGGTCGACCGGTGTGCCGCGCACGGTGTCGTGCCCGGCCTGCTGGTCGGCAACGCGAGCGCGGCGTTGGGCTGGCTGGCCAAGGGAGTGCGGTGGCTGCCGGTGGGCAGCGAGGTCTCGGCGCTCGCCGGTGCGGCGAGCGCGTCGGTCGCCGCGGTGCACGAGCGGGCGGGTGCGGCCTTCTCCGTGTCGAGCGAAGGAGCCACACGATGACGATCCTGGTGTGCGTGACGGCCGGTGTGCCGGCGGCCACCCTGGCCGCACGGGGCACCGCGCCCCGGCCCGGTACCGGCGCGTTCGCGCTGCCCACCGACCAGCTCGGCCGGCACGACGCCACTGCCGTGGCCGCGGCGGTGGGCCTGGCGGCCGACCGCGAGGACGTGGTCGCCGTGTCCGTCGGGGACCGGGCCGCCGACACGACCCTGCGCGTCGCGTTGGCGCAGGGCTGCGGGCGGGCCATCCGGGTCGACCGGTCGGCCGGCCTGGACGCGCCGACTGTCGCGGAACTGCTCGCCGGTGTCGTCGATACCCTGCCCGGCCCGGTCACCGTCGTGACCGGGGTACGTGGTTCGGCGTGGGAGACGGGTCAGGTGCCCGGGCTGCTGGCCTGCCGGCTCGGCGTGCCGTACCTGGCCGGGGTGACCGGTGTCGACGCGACCGGCGACGAACTGGCCGGTCACTGGCGGTCGGCGGCCGGCGACGCCGAGGCGAGGGTGCCGCGCGCGGCCGTGGTCTCCGTGGCACGCACCGCGGACAACCGTCCCGCCGTGCCGTCGCTGCGCGCCACCATCGCCGCGTTCGACCCGGACATCGACGTGCTCGCGGCGGACGCCACGAGCGAGGTTCCGGTGCCGACGCTGGTCGGCTCCCGTGTGCCCGATCCGGCGAGGAAACCGCTGCGCTACGGCACGGGCGAACTCGACCAGGCCGCGTCCGCCGTCGCGGACCGACTGCTGCACCACTACGTGGGCCACTGAAGGGGATGACACACATGTCCGGTTGCGCGTTCGTCGTGTTCCCAGGCTCGAACCTGGCCCGTGCCGCCACGACCGCGGCCGCGCTGCCCGGCCCGGTCGACGTGGTCGTCGTCGGCAGGACGGCGGACGCGGTGCGCAGCGCGTGGCAGGGTGGCGGCAGCCTGCACCTGGTCGGCGACGCCGATCACGAGTTCGCCGACCTGCCCGCCGTCGTCGCCGTCGTCCGCGAGTTGGCTGGCGCCACCGTCGTGCTGCCCGCCGACGGCACCGGTGCCACGGCCGCACCGGCACTGGCGTGGGAACTGGGCGCGGCCCTGTTGACCGACTGTGTCGCCGTGGCCGGCACCGACGACGACCGACGCTGGACCCGCAGGCGGGCCGGCAGCGACGTGCTGGACGAGTACAGCCTGCCGGCAGGCCCGGCCGTGGTGACGGTAGCGGGCGAGTTCGCCGGCGCGCCCACCGACACCGAACTGAACCTCGTACCGCACGACGGTACGGACACGCCGTCCACATACGACGGATGGCGGGCGCCGAACCCGGTCGGCCCGCCCGCGATCGCCGACGCCGAACTGCTGGTCGGCATCGGTCGCGGCGTCGCCGACCTGGCACCAGCCTCCTACGAGCGGCTGGTCGCCCTGTTCGGCGCCGAGATCGCCGCGACCCGACAGGCGATCGAGTGGCAGCTCGCCACGGCGGACCGCAAGCTCGGCGACACCGGGCTGCGGGTGGCACCCAGGACATACCTGACGCTCGGTGTGTCCGGTGCCAGCCAGCACCTGAGCGGTATCTGGGGGAACTGCTCGATCATCGCTGTCAACCACAACCCGCATGCCGCCGTGTTCGACGTGGCGGACATCGGCGT
>DASUJK010000446.1:0-44768 GCA_036279295.1 Pseudonocardiaceae bacterium
ACCGATCGCGGCGCTCGCGCTGCTGGCCATCCCGCCCGTGCTGGCCGGTACCTACGCCGGCATCCGGGCCGTCGACCCGGCAGTGGTCGACGCGGCCCGCGGGATGGGCATGCGGGAGTGGGAGATCCTGTTCAAGGTCGAGGTGCCCAACGCCATGCCGCTGATCTTCGGCGGCATCCGCAGCGCCACCCTGCAGGTGGTGGCCACGGCCACCATCGCCGCCTATGTCGCGCTGGGCGGCCTCGGCCGCTACGTCGTGGACGGCCTCGCCCAGTTGGACTACGCGCAGGTGCTCGCCGGGGCGCTGCTGGTGGCCGTGCTGGCCATCGTGGTGGACCTGGTGCTGGTCGGCGTCCAACGGTTGGTCGTCTCGCCTGGACTTGGCGGTTCCGGCGTATCCCGTCGACGGGTGCCTCGACGCGCCAAGAGTTCAACGGGTACCGCTACTGGTGCGGTGGCCGTGCACACGAGAGGGAACAGTTGATGAAGCGAACCGTCGTAGGGCTGGTCGTCACCGCCGCGGTAGCGGTGCTCGGGCTGTCCGCCTGTGGCGGCAGCAGCGGCAGCCCGCTGTCCGGTTCCAGCGGTTCCGGTGCCACGATCACCATCGGCTCCGGCAACTTCGCGGAGAGTGAGCTGCTTGCCGAGATCTACACGGGCGCCTTGCGCGCCAACGGCATCACGGTCAAGGAGCACCTGGACATCGGCAGCCGGGAGGTGTACTTCCCGGCACTCAAGGACGGCTCGATCAACCTGATCCCGGAGTACACCGGCACGCTGCTCCAGTACCTCAACAAGGATGCCACGCAGGTGTCGTCGCCGGACGTGTACACCGCTCTCAAGCAGGTGCTGCCGTCCGGTCTCAAGGTCCTGAACATGGCCGACGCGCAGGACTCGGATGCCGTCGTGGTCACGAAGGCGACCGCCGACAAGTACCACGCGACGTCCATTGCGGATCTCGCGCCGAACTGCGGCAAGCTGACCTTCGGTGGCCCACCGGAACTGCAGACCCGGCCGGACGGCCTGCCTGGTTTCAAGAAGAACTACAATTGTGTGTTCGGTAACTTCAAGCAGTTGGACGCCGGTGGCCCGTTGACGGTCGGCGCGCTGAAGAACGGCAACGTGCAGGCGGCCGACATCTTCACCACCGACGCGTCCATCCCGAACAACGGCTGGGTCGTGCTGAAGGACCCGAAGAACAACTTCGCGGCGCAGAACGTGGTGCCGGTGATCTCGTCGGCGAAGGCGACGCCCGAGGTGATGAACGCGCTGAACGCGGTGCAGGCCAAGCTGGATACGGCCACCCTGGCGAAGCTCGACGCCACGCTGGCCGGCCCGACGCACCCGGACGCGTCCACAGTTGCTGGGAATTGGCTGAAGTCGGTCGGCCTGGCCTGATCGAACCCATCAACCCGTTTCGGCCGGATTCCCTGGTCGAAACGGGTTTTTGGTGCGTCAGCAGTTATCGCCGGCAACGACCGCTGGGCGAACGGATCGTTGCGTTTACTCGATTGTTGCAATGTATTAAGGCGTAATGCTGCAAGATGCCACCAGCGTGCGGACGGGAGTCCGTGGTAGCGACTGGAATCACTCCGGGCCGAACCCGGGGAGCGGAGGCGCCTGATGGCAACACCCACCACCGTCGGTGGCAGTACGCCAACATTGAAACGATCGGTTGGATTCTACGGGCTGACATTCATCTCGCTCGGTTCGATCATCGGATCCGGCTGGCTGCTCGGCGCCCTCGGTGCCGCCCAGGCCGCTGGCCCGGCGTCGCTGCTGTCGTGGGTCCTCGCCGCGGTCATGTTGTCGGTGCTGGCGCTGATCCACGCCGAATTAGGGTCCGCCTACCCGGCGTCCGGTGGCACCGCGAGGTTCCCGCTGTTCGCCTTCGGCACCCTGGCCGGCTTCACAGCCGGTTGGGCGACCTGGCTGCAGGCGGTCGCGATCGCGCCGATCGAGGTCGAGGCCAGCCTGTCGTACCTGAACCACATCACGTGGGTCGGGCAGCACCTCAACATGCTGCACGTGGACGGCACGCTGACCCCGAGCGGCATCGGCATCGCGTCGCTGCTGATGGTCATCTTCACCATCGTCAACATCATCGGCGTCAAGCTGCTGTCGGACAGCAACACCATCACGGTGATCTGGAAGACCGCGGTCCCGGTGCTGACAGTCATCGTGCTGATCTCGCTGACCTTCCACGGCAGCAACTTCTCCGCCGGTGGTGGCTTCGCCCCGTTCGGCGCGCACGGCGTCTTCGCGGCGCTGCCGGCCGGTGTGGTGTTCGCGTTGCAGGGCTTCGAACAGGCGATCCAGGTCTCCGGTGAGGCCAAGAACCCGCAGCGGGACGTGTCCCGGGCCGTCATCGTGGCCATGCTGATCGGTGCGGTGATCTACATCTCCCTGGAGGTCGCGTTCATCGCGGCGCTCGACCCGCACAACCTGATCCACGGCTGGGCCAACCCGATCGCCAAGGGCGACTTCGGCCCGTACGCCTCGCTGGCCGGCGGCGCCGGTGCCGCGTGGCTGGCCTACATCCTGTACGCGGACGCCTTCGTGTCGCCTGCCGGCACGGGCCTGATCTACATCGCGACGTCGGCCCGCGCCACCTACGCGATGAGCCGCAGCAAGGTGCTGCCGGGCTCGCTCGGCACCATCACCGTCCGCGGTGTCCCGCTGTGGTCGATCATCCTGGCGTTCGTGGTCGGCGAGCTGTCCTTCCTGCCGTTCCCGAGTTGGCAGTCCCTGGTCGGCATCGTCACGTCGGCGACCGCGATCATGTACGCCTTCGCGCCGGTGTCACTGGCCGCGCTGCGGCTGCGTGACCCGGACCGGCCCAGGCCGTACAAGCTGCCGGCCGCCAAGGTGCTCGCCCCGATCGGTTTCGTGTTCGCGAACCTGATCATCTACTGGGGTGGCTTCGAGGCGACGTGGAAGCTGCTGGTCGGCATCTTCATCGGCCGGGTGCTGTTCGAGATCACGCTGGCCAGGACCTCCCGCGAGGACCACCCGCCGATCGACTGGCGCGCGTCCTCGTGGATCTGGCCGTGGCTGGTCGGCATGGCGATCATCGGCTTCCTGGGCCGGTACGGCACGGGCGCGCAGAACGTCCTGCCGAACTGGTGGGACCTGGTCGCGGTGATCGCGTTCAGCTTGGTGATCTTCTTCTTCGCGGTCAGCGTCGCGATGTCGTCGGAGGACGTGCAGCGGACGGTCGCCGAGCAGGAGGCCGAGTTGGCAACGGAACCCGAGTTGGGTATCGCTGGTTAGTCCGTTCTTGGTGGGTCTTCTTGGTGTCTTCTTGTTTTGTCTGATTTGGGTTGGTGTCTCCGCTCCCTCGCTCAAGGCGAGGGAGCGGGACAGGCCAAGCCGAAACCACGACCAACGTGCCCAGCCGACGCAACCTAGACCGGGCGACGACCGATCCGCATCGACAATTCAGCCGCAGCCGCTCGCACCTCACCAGCCAGATCGGGCCAGTCCTGGCCGCACTCCACTTCACACTCGTGCCGGAACGTCACACTGATCGCGGCCACCGGACGGTCCCCGTGGTCAAGCACCACAGCCGCCACCGACGCATACCCGGCCGTGACGTGCCCGTCCTCGACCGCCCATCCCTGGCGGCGCTCCACGGTCAGCAGCCTGCGCAGCGTCGGCAGGTCGACCGGTCCCCGATCGGTGCGCCGCACGAAGGCCGACGACGCCGGGAACAGGGCCCTGACCTGCGCTGCCGGCAAGTGCGCCAGCATCGCCCGCCCGGACGCCGGCAGCTGAGCCGGCAACCGCACTCCGACGTCACTGACCAGCGACTGCGGACGAGCCGGCTGTTCGCGCACCAGGTACAGGGTCTCCGGGCCGTGCAGCACGCCAAGGTGTGCCGTGTGGCCGACCCGGTCCACCAAGCGGTGCAACAACGGTCTGGCCAGCCGTTCCAGGGGGTCGTGTCGCAGGTACGCCGTGCCCAGTTCGAATGCCGCCACCCCCAGGCCGTACCGCCGGTCTTCCGGGAGGTGCGTGACGAAACCGGCGTCGGCCAACTCCGCCAGCAGGTGGTACGTGGTGGACCTGGGCAGGCCCAGTTCACCGGCCACCGCCGTCGCCGTCATCGGTCCCGCGTGGCTCGCCAGCAGCCGCAACACCGCCAGGCCCCTGCGCAGCGCGGGCACATCCGAACTCACACCCACGGCCCGAGTCTGGCATGCCAGACACGATCGCGTCGCCACGGGTCGCGATGTGAGCAAGGCCCGGCTGAGATAGGGGCATGTCCGACCGAACCGTTCTGCTCGACGGCGGTGCGCTGGACCGCGACCAGGTGGTCGCCGTGGCCAGGCACGACGTACCCGTCCGACTTACCGATGACGCACGGGCCGGCGTGCTCGGCGCCCGCGCGCACATCGACATGCTGGCCGACGCGACCACCCCGACCTACGGGGTGTCCACCGGGTTCGGCGCACTGGCCACCCGGCACATCCCGCCCGACCGGCGGGCCGCGCTGCAACGCTCGCTGATCCGCTCGCACGCGGCAGGCGCCGGGGACGCCGTCGAGCGGGAGGTGGTGCGCGCGTTGATGTTGCTGCGGCTGCGCACGCTGGCCACCGGGCACACCGGCGTGCGGGCGTCCACTGTGGACACTCTGGCCGGCCTGTTGAACGCCGGCATCACGCCCGTCGTGCACGAGTACGGCTCGCTGGGCTGCTCCGGTGACCTGGCCCCGCTGGCCGCCGTCGCGCTCGCCCTGATCGGTGAGGGCGAGGTCGACGTCGACGGCACCCGCCTGCCGGCCGCCGACGCCATGGCCGCGAAGGGCATCAAACCGGTCGAGCTGGCGGAAAAGGAAGGTCTGGCGCTGATCAACGGCACCGACGGCATGCTCGGCATGCTGGTGCTGGCGGCTGCCGACCTCACGCGACTGCTGGACGTGGCCGACCTGACCGCCGCGATGAGCGTCGAGGCGCTGCTGGCCACCGATCGGGTGTTCGCCGCCGACCTGCAAGCGCTGCGCCCGCACCCCGGTCAGGCGGTGTCGGCGGCCCGGATGACCGAGCTGCTGACCGGCTCGGAGATCATGGCCAGCCACCGCACCCCGGACTGCAACCGCGTCCAGGACGCCTACTCGCTGCGCTGCTCACCGCAGGTGCACGGCGCCGCGCGGGACACCCTGACGCACGCCGAACTGGTCGCCGACCGGGAACTGGCCGCCGCCATCGACAACCCGGTGGTGCTGGCCGACGGCCGCGTCGAGTCCAACGGCAACTTCCACGGCGCACCGGTCGCGTACGTGCTGGACTTCCTGGCCATCTGCGTCGCGGACGTGGCCAGCATCGCCGAGCGCCGGACCGACCGGATGCTGGATGTGGCCCGGTCGCACGGGCTGCCGCCGTTCCTGGCCGACGACCCCGGTGTCGACTCCGGCCACATGATCGCGCACTACACCCAGGCCGCCGTGGTGTCCGAGCTGAAGCGGCTGGCAGTGCCGGCGTCCGTGGACTCCATTCCGAGCAGCGCCATGCAGGAGGACCACGTGTCCATGGGCTGGTCGGCGGCCCGCAAACTGCGCAAGGCCGTCGACGGGCTGACCACCGTGCTGGCCGTGGAGCTGCTCACGTCGGCCCGCGCGCTGGACTTCCGTGCACCGCTCAAACCGGCACCAGCCACCGCCGCCGTCGTCGCACGACTGCGGGATCGCGTGGCCGGGCCGGGACCCGACCGGCATCTCGCGCCGGAGATCGCCGCTGCCGAACAACTGATCAGGGAGTTCTGATGGCTGACGTCGTCCGGGCCGCGCGGGGCACCGCGTTGACCGCTCGCAGCTGGGCCACCGAGGCACCACTGCGCATGCTGCACAACAACCTGGATCCCGAGGTGGCGGAGCGGCCGGAGGACCTGGTCGTCTACGGCGGCACCGGCAAGGCCGCCCGGGACTGGCCCAGTTTCCACGCCATCGGCCGCGAACTGACCGACCTGCACGATGACGAGACACTGCTGGTGCAGTCCGGCCGGCCGGTCGGTGTGCTGCGCACCCACGAGTGGGCGCCGAGGGTGCTGATCGCCAACTCCAACCTGGTGCCGGACTGGGCGAACTGGCCGGAGTTCCGCAGGCTGGAGTCGCTCGGCCTGACCATGTACGGCCAGATGACGGCCGGTTCGTGGATCTACATCGGCACCCAGGGCATCCTGCAGGGCACCTACGAGACGTTCGCCGCGATCGCGGCCAAGCGGTTCGGCGGCACACTCGCCGGCACGCTCACGGTGACAGCCGGGCTCGGCGGCATGGGTGGTGCGCAACCGCTTGCGGTGACCATGAACGGCGGCGCGGTGCTGGTCATCGAGGTCGATCCGGAGCGGGCCCGGCGTCGGTTGGAGACTCGCTACCTTGACGAGCTCGCGTCCGATGTGGACGATGCTGTGCGGCGCGTCGAAGCCGCCAAGCGGGAGCGCAAGGCATTGTCGGTCGCCGTCATCGGCAACGCCGCCGATGTGCTGCCCGAGCTGCTGCGGCGCGGGCTGGACGTGGACATCGTCACCGACCAGACTTCGGCGCACGACCCGCTGGCCTACCTGCCCAGGGGGATCGACCTGGACGACTGGCACGACTACGCCTCGGCCAAGCCGGACGAGTTCACCGACCGGTCGCAGGACTCGATGGCCGAGCACGTGGACGCCATGCTCGGCTTCCTGGACAAGGGCGCCGAAGTGTTCGACTACGGCAACTCGCTGCGTGGCGGGGCCAAACTCGGTGGCTGCGAGCGGGCGTTCGACTTCCCCGGTTTTGTGCCCGCCTACATCCGGCCGCTGTTCTGTGAGGGCAAGGGCCCGTTCCGCTGGGTGGCGCTGTCCGGCGACCCGGCCGACATCGCGGCGACCGACCGGGCGATGCTGGAACTGTTCCCGGAGAACGAATCCCTGGCCCGGTGGATTCGGCTGGCCGGCGAGCGGGTCGCGTTCCAGGGCCTGCCGTCCCGGATCTGCTGGCTCGGTTACGGCGAACGGCACCTGGCCGGTCTGCGGTTCAACGAGATGGTGCGCAGCGGTGAGCTGTCCGCGCCGGTCGTGATCGGCAGGGACCACCTGGACTGCGGTTCGGTCGCGTCGCCCTATCGGGAGACCGAGGCGATGGCCGACGGCTCCGACGCGATCGCCGACTGGCCGCTGCTCAACGCCCTGGTCAACACCGCGTCCGGCGCGAGCTGGGTGTCCATCCACCACGGCGGCGGGGTCGGTATCGGCCGGTCCATCCACGCCGGTCAGGTCACCGTGGCCGACGGCACCGAACTGGCCGGGCAGAAGATCGAACGGGTGCTCACCAACGACCCGGCGATGGGTGTGCTGCGGCACGTGGACGCGGGCTACCCCGAGGCGGACGCCGTCGCGGAAGCCAAGGACGTGCGGATCCCGATGGCCCGCTCATGACGGTCACCGGGCTGCTCGGCGAGATCGCGTCGGTCGGCCGGGACGACCGGCGGGGCGGCTACTCGCGGCACGGCTTCGACCGGGTCGAGGCCGAACTGCGGACGTGGTTCGTCGAGCAGGCGGCCCGGCGGGACCTGGACGTCCGGACCGACCGCAACGGCAACATCTGGGCCTGGTGGGGCACCCCGGGGCCGGACGCCGTGGTCACCGGCAGCCACCTGGACTCGGTGCCCGGCGGCGGTGCGTTCGACGGTCCGCTCGGGGTCGCCGCGTCGCTGGACGCGGTCGACCAGCTGCGGACCGCTGGTGTGGTGCCCCGTCGGCCGTTGGCCCTGGTGGTGTTCAGCGAGGAGGAGGGCGGCCGGTTCGGTGTGCCGTGCCTCGGTTCCCGGTTGATGACCGGTGCGATCGATCCGGACACGGCTCGGCGGCTGACCGACCCGGCCGGCATCACGCTGGCCTCGGCTGCCGCGTCGGCGGGCTTCGATCCGGCGTCGTTCGGGCCGGATGATGCCGCCCTGGCCGAGATCGGCTGTTTCGTGGAACTGCACGTCGAGCAGGGCCGGTGGTTGGACCGGATGTCCGGTGAGCATCCGGTGGCCGTCGCGTCCTCGATCCTGGCGCACGGACGGTGGCTGTTCCGGCTGACCGGTGAGGGCAACCATGCCGGCACCACGGAACTGCCCGACCGGCGCGATCCGATGCTGCCGGCCGCGGCAGCGGTGTTGGCGGCCCGGCGAGCAGCGGCAGCGGTCGACTCGCGGGCCACGATCGGGCGACTGGTGCCGGTGCCCGGTGGCACGAACGTGATCGCGTCGTCGGTCGAGTTCTGGTTGGACGCGCGTGGTGCCGCCCGGGAGGTGGTCGCCGCGGTGACGGCCGAGGTGCGGGACGCGGCCGTCGCGGAGGGTTGTGAGTTGGAGGTGCGCGAGGAGTCGTTCGGTGATGCCGTCGTGTTCGACTCCGTGTTGCGCGACCGGCTGGCGGCCGATCTCGGGGATGTGCCGGTGATCCCGACCGGAGCCGGCCACGATGCCGGCATCCTGGCCGCGCGGGTGCCCACAGCGATGTTGTTCGTGCGCAACCCGACCGGTATCAGCCACGCGCCAGCCGAACACGCCGAACCGTCGGACTGCTCGGCGGGTGCGGCGGCGCTGGCCACGGTGTTGACGACGCTGTGCCGGTGAGCGAGTTCTGGTGTGAGCGGGCGTGGCTTTCCGGCTCGTGCGTGTCGGGCGTGCTGGTCCGGTGCGTGGACGGCCTGATCACCGAGGTCTCGTCGGGTGTCGAGCCGCCACCGGGTGTGCATCGGCTGGCCGGGGTGGTGTTTCCCGGTTTCGCCAACGTGCACTCGCACGCGTTCCACCGGGCGCTGCGGGGCCGCACCCACGCCGACGGCGGCACGTTCTGGACGTGGCGCGATGCCATGTACCGGCTGTCGGCACGGCTGGACCCGGACAGCTACTACCGGCTGGCCCGGCTCGTGTACGCCGAGATGGCGCTGGCCGGGTTCACGTGTGTCGGCGAGTTCCACTACCTGCACCACGCGCCCGGCGGCGCCCGCTACGCCGACCCGAACGCGATGGGCACGGCACTCATCGCGGCGGCGCGGGATGTCGGTATCCGGATCACCCTGCTCGACACGTGTTACCTGGCCGGTGGGCTGGACGGGTCGGGCTATCTGCCGTTGGCCGAGCCGCAACTGCGCTTCGGTGACGGTGATGTCGCTGGGTGGCTCGCCCGGGTGGCGGACCTGCGGCCTTCGTCGGGTGCCGTGATCGGCAAGGCGTTGCACTCGGTCCGGGCGGTGCCGGAGCTGCCGTCGGTGTCGGGTCTGGTGCACGTTCACCTGTCCGAGCAGCCGGCGGAAAACGAGGCCTGCCAGGCATTTCACGGTTGTTCGCCGACGGAGTTGCTGGCGTCGGCCGGCCTGTTGCGGCCGGATGTGACGGCGGTTCACGCGACCCATTTGTCCGATGTGGACATTTCGTTGCTCGGTTCGGCCGGCGTGACGGCCTGCTTCTGTCCCACGACCGAGGCCGACCTCGCCGACGGCATCGGGCCCGCCCGCGAGCTGGCCGACGCCGGTTGCCCGATCGCGCTGGGCACCGACCAGCACGCCGTGGTGGACGCGTTGGCCGAGGCGCGGGCGCTGGAACACGGTGAACGGCTGCGCAGCGGGTCCCGGGGTCGGTTCACGCCTGCCGAACTGGTGGACTGCCTGACGCGACATCACGCGCTGGGCTGGGACGCCGGTCGGATCGCGGTGGGCGCGCGTGCCGACCTGGTGTCGGTGCGGCTGGACAGCCCGCGCACCGCCGGCGCGTCACCTGATCAGGTCGTGTTGGCGGCAACGGCCTCCGATGTGGACACGGTGGTGGTCGGCGGGCAGGTGGTGGTGAACGAAGGTCGACACGAGATCGGTAGCGTTGGCGGGGCGCTGTCGGACGTGATCGAGGAGTTGTGGCGATGAGTGTCCTGATCACCGGAATCGGCGAGCTGACCACCAACGACGACGAGTTCGGCGTTCTGACGGATGCGGCGCTGGTGCTGGACTCGGGCAAGGTGGCGTGGGTCGGGTCGGCGAGCAAGTCGCCGGTCGCCGACCAGCGGGTGGACGTGGCCGGTCGGGCGGTGCTGCCAGGTTGGGTGGACAGCCACACACACCTGGTGTTCGCGGGGGACCGGACGGCGGAGTTCGCGGCCCGGATGGCCGGCCGGCCCTATACCGCGGGAGGTATCGCGGTCACGGTGGCCGCCACCCGGGCCGCGTCGGACGCCGAACTGGCCGCGACGGTGCGGCGGCACGTGGCCGAGGCGCACGCGCAGGGCACGACGTGTATCGAGACGAAGACCGGCTACGGCCTGACCGTGGCCGACGAGGTGCGCTCGGCGAAACTGGCGGCCGACTGCGTGGACGAGGTGACGTTCCTCGGTGCCCATCTGGTGCCCGACGGGATGTCCGCCGACGACTATGTCGACCTGGTGTGCGGGCCGATGCTGCACGCGGTCGCGCCGCATGTCCGGTGGGCCGACGTGTTCTGTGAAGAGGGTGCGTTCGACGGCGCGCAGAGCCGGGCGGTGCTGAGCGCGGCGCGCGAAGCCGGCTTGGGCCTTCGGGTGCACGGCAACCAGTTGGGCTACGGACCGGGCGTTGCCATCGCGGTCGAGTTCGACGCGGCAAGTGTCGACCACTGCACGTATCTCGCACAGTCCGATGTGGACGCATTGGCCGGCTCGGACACGGTGGCCACGCTGCTGCCGGCGTGCGATCTGTCCACCCGTCAACCGTTGCCGAACGCCAGGGCGCTGCTGGACGCCGGTGCCACGGTGGCGCTGGCGTCAAACTGCAATCCGGGCTCGTCGTACACGTCGTCGATGGCGTTCTGTGTGGCCACGGCGGTGTTGCAGATGGGGATGAGCGTGGCCGAAGCGGTGCGGGCAGCCACGTGGGGCGGCGCGCGGGCACTGCGCCGGGAGAGCGGTGACGGCGCGGTCGGTGTGCTGCGGCCGGGCAGCCGAGCCGACGTGCACGTGCTGGACGCCCTGTCGACAACGCATCTGGCGTACCGCCCCGGTGTGCCGCTCACGCACGCGGTGTGGCGGGCCGGCCTGCGAGTGCGGTGACAGGCGCCCGCTGCCGCGTAGCCTGGCGGCATGATCGGTGGTGGCGGCAACCCCCTGCGTCAGCTCTCCCTGGACCAACTCCGGCTGCGCACGAGCGAGAAGTGGCGCACATATCCGCAGGACGTGCTGCCGCTGTTCGTCGCCGAGATGGACGTGCCGCTGGCCGAGCCGGTGGCCAGGGCCGTCACCGAGGCGGTCGAGCGGGGTGACTCCGGCTACCCGGCCGGCACCGAGTACGCCGAGGCGCTGGCCGCGTTCGCCCGGCGACGCTGGGACTGGGACGGCATCGACGTGGCGCGCACGACGATGATGCCGGACGTGATGGGCGGCGTACTGGAACTCCTCGACGTGCTGTCCTCGCGCACCGACGCCGTGGTGATCAACAGTCCGGTGTACCCGCCGTTCTACTGGTTCATCGAACACACCGGGCGGCGCATCGAGGAAGCCCCGCTCGGCGAGGAGCACCGCATCGACTTCACCGTCCTGACAGCGGCGTTCGAGCGGGCCGCCCGGCACGGTTCGCGGCCGGTGTTCCTGCTGTGCAGCCCGCACAATCCCACCGGCACCGTGCACACCGCCGACGAACTGGCCCATGTCGCGGACCTGGCCGCCCGGCACGGAGTGCGTGTCGTCGTGGACGAGATCCACGCCCCGCTGGTGCTGCCCGGCGCGGTGTTCGTGCCGTACCTGAGCGTGCCGGGCGCCGAGCGCGGTATGGCGCTGATGTCGGCGTCGAAGGCGTGGAACCTGTCCGGTCTGAAGGCCGCCGTCGCCCTGGCCGGCCCGGCCGCCGCCACCGATCTGGCCAAGGTGCCGTGGTGGGTAGCCGAGAACCCGAGCCACGTCGGCGTGCTCGCGCACACCGCCGCGCTGCGTTCCGGTGGACCGTGGTTGGACGAGCTGATCGACGGCCTGGCCGCCAACCGTGCATTACTGACCGAACTGCTGGCACAGCACCTGCCCGCTGTCCGCTACCGGCCCGGCGCTGGCACCTACCTGGCGTGGCTGGACTGCCGCGCGCTGGGACTGGGCGACGACCCGGCGGCCGTGTTCCTCGACCGTGGCCGCGTCGCCCTCAACTCCGGACCCACGTTCGGCACCGGCGGGGCTGGCCATGCCCGGCTGAATCTGGCCACCTCACCGGAACTGATCACCGAAGCCGTGACGCGGATGGCGGCCGCCTGCTGAGGTAAGTTTCGAGCCGTCGCCATTATGTTCGGGCGGTTGAAGATCGGAATTTTGACGGGATGGCGGCGGCGTACCTAGCGTGGCATTTCCTTCATGCCACCTTAGGAGCTCAATTGAGGCTCGCACGGATAGGTATCGGATTACTCGTGGCGTTGTTCCTCGGCGGCCTTGTTCCTGCCGCGCAGGGCGCCGTGCTGCCCGCCGCACTGGGCAGTTCCGGGCTGCACGTGCAGGATCGCTCGCATGACAACGACAACCCCGACAACACGTTGTACGCGCTCTACCAGATCATCAACAGTGGCACGTCCTCGGTGCCGTTGAGCTCGTTGACGATGCGGTACTGGCTCACCGACTCGGCGCCGACGGATCCACTCGAATTCGACTGTGACTGGGCGCAGGTCGACTGTAGCAATGTCACGTCCACATTCGTCAGCCTGCCGAATGCCGTACCGGGAGCCAACAAGTACGTGCAGATCGGCTTCACGGCCGCGGCGGGTTCGATAGCACCCGGGACGGGCAGCGGCGAAGTCCAAACCCGCGTCCACCACGTCAACTGGTCCGAGTTCAACACGACCGAGAGCTACTCGTTCATCTCCGACGAGAGCTTCGCGTACAAGGACACGGAAACGGTCACGCTCTACCTCAACGGCGTCCTCGTCTGGGGCACCGAACCGTCGTGACACATCCCTGGGTGTGCGGCAGCCAGCACCGCACACCCAGGCATGTCAGGGATGCGGGCCAATCGTGACGATGGTGATCTCGTCCGCGTCCGGTCCGTAGATCCACCAGATTCGCCACGCTGACGGTGTGTTGTTCTCGACGTACGACTCCCACAGGTCTTTGCCGTCCGGACCGGGCACCGACTGGTAGCGATGCGAATGCAGCCCAGGATGGCGAGGCCCGTCCTGCTGTAGGAGCCTGAGTGCCTTACGGACTTTCTTGAACTTCGACACATGTCGAGGGCCCTGTAGATCGCTGATGATCTTCTCGGCCTCAGGCGTGTAGCGCAGTGCGAATGGTGGGGCGCTCACTCGTCGTCGGTGTCCTCGGTAAGCCAGTCGAGCCGCCGCGTCTTACCCTCGGCGGCGTCCGCGAGTCCGCGGAACAGGGAGGCCCGCACCTGCTCGTTCTCCCAGACGAGCAGCTCCCGCTTGGGAATACTCGCGACGGGCACCAGCAGGATTACGCCGTCGTCATTGATCAAGACCTCGAAGCGGTCGTCCTTGTGTACTCCGGCTTTACCGAACGGAATCCGGGCACGCTCATCCGCCGTCACCTCGGTGACGGGGCGAAAACCTTCGCATGTGGTCATGACAGATGCCCCTTTGGTCGTGAGGCAATGTTAACCCCGACGGGGCAGATGGGCAATACCCACTTGATCAGTCGTCATCGTCCTCGTCGTCGCGGGCCAGGTAGGTGGCCAGGCGCTCGACGGCGTCCTCGAAGCCGGGATGGGCGTCCACGAAGGCTCGCATGCGGTCGGCCAGCCAGCTCAGGGTGACCTCTTCGTCGCCGCGCCGCTGTTCGAGCTCCTCGATGCCCCGATCGGTGAAGTACACGTGCCCCTACCTGCTGGTCGACAGGAACGCGCGCCAGGTGGCGGTGGGGAAGGCCAGGGTGGGGCCGGTCGGGCACTTCGAGTCACGCACGGCAACGCCCGGGGCCGGCCAGGCCACCTCGACGCAGTTGCCGTTGTCGCCGCTGTAGCTGCTCTTGCGCCACGTGCGCTCACGCGCGGTCATGGTGGTCCTCTCGATCCGCGTACAGGTTGATCGCCAGCTGCGCGACCACGTCCTTGGATTGTCCCTCGTCCAGCGCGCAACTGGCCAGTTCGGCGAAAATCCTACGATAGGTCGCAATCTCTGATGATTGTCGTCAACCCGTAATATATGGACACCCATCGTCAAGCCCGCCCCCGTCGTGCATGGCCGAACTGATGAGCTGGTCAGCAGGGCTGTTGCTCATGTTGATCAGTGGCCGCCAAGCCCGACGGCACGCTTGGAGCGGCTTCGCCACCAACCACGACCACGCCCGGGAGTGGAATCGTTGATCAACGTCCCATCTGGCGTACGGCGCCAGGAGGTTCCGGGCGGTTAGCGCGTTGGCTACCTTGATCGTCAGGTGGACGACGAGCCGCCGCGGGCGTGACGACATGTCGCCTGATCATTCTGACGGAGACTGACCGGCTGCCACCATGGCCTCCTTTCGATCGCCGGACCGCTCGGCGCGGACGATCGTGACGAGCATCCGTGAGCGTGCCGCGCTGATGCGCAGGTTCTTACGGAGGGTCTCGGCTGAGATCGGTCGTTGATGGGCGAGCCAATGGCGTGCGTCTTCGCGCCGGGCCTGGTCAATCAGATCGTGGTCGGACACGATGTCTGCTGGTCGGTTGGCGGTGTCCCTGCCAGGTTCGACGCTCTGCCAGATCGCGAGGGTGCTCGCCTTGTCCGTGTTGGTGGTGGCGTCGTCCTGGCCGGTACGACGATCGAACATGTTTGCCTGGATTGTCTCCTTCGGTTGATGGCTGATGGTGGTGATGGCCTGTAGGAGCCCGGGTCCGACTTCGGCCCACCCGATCAGCAGGAGTGGGCCGACGGCGTCGAAGGCGGCTTTGCCGTGGGCGCCGGTGATCAGTGGGTCGGCGATGTTGAGGGAGAGGGTGGTGAGGCTGGCGAAGATGAGCAGCCGGCGGGCTGGCCGAAGCTGCTCGGGTGTGGCGCCGTGCGGGGCGAGGTGTCGGGTGCCGAGCAGGAGGCCGAGGATGGACAGGTCGGCCGCGGGGGCGACGAGTGGGGTCACCCAGACGGGTACGCCGAGTCGGAGTGCGAGGTTGAGGACGTTGCCGAAGCCGAAGAGGAAGGTGAGGCCGAGGGCGGTGCCCATGATGACGGTGACGGCCTGCACGAAGGGTGCCTGATCGGAGCTTGATCGAGTCGGCGTGATCGGAGTGTAGGCGGCCATCAGACGTCGTCCCCGGTCTGGCTGGCTCGTGTCGTGATGCCGCGCTCGGCGAGTCGGCGCTGGACGGTCCGCTGGGTGGAGTCGAGTTGTTCGGCGATCTGGGCGGTGGACCAGCCGTTCTCGTGGAGACGGACGGCTTGGTCGACTTGCTTGGCGGTGAGGCCCGTGCGACGCATGGGGACCTCGTGGCGACGAAGTATCCGGCTGACCGTTTTGCGGTCAATGCCGAACTGGTCGGCGAGTTCGTAGACGGTGGCGCCGGCTTGGTAGCCGGCGATGACCTGTTTGGCCTGGTCGTGGCCGGATTGGTGGTCGCTGTCAGCTGTGCCGAGGTAGCGCTGGTGGGGTGATTGGATGGTGATTTCTGGTCCGTCGACGAGGACCAAAGAGTTCGGGTTGTGCCACGTTAGGCCCACGGTCTCAGGGCGACCCTGCTCGGCGCTTGCGCGCCTCGCCGGGTCGCCCGTCGTGTTTTCTGGGGGACGACCCCCAGCCCCCGCTGGCTCGGGCGCTGCGCGCCTCGCGGTTCGTATGTGTTCAGGCCCGCGATGGAGACGAACGGGTGTCGGACCGCCATGTCGCGGACGGTAGCCGACCTGACAAGCACTCTCGGCGCCCATCCCGGGCGCTATGCGGGTGGGATCGCGACCGGCAGCCCTGTCTTACGAACTGATCACCGCCATCGCATGGGACCTGATCGCGCCGGCCCAGGCCGGCTAGCCAGACCTGTCCCGATGTTCACCGGCAGCCCCGCTGCCGGTGAGCTGATCGGCAGCGCCGACGTAGACCTGATCGCCGCGGGTCTGCTGGAGATGATCAGATGCCAGCTCGGTTGAAGCGTTCGATGAGGCTGGTTTTGCGCGAGTGCGCGTGTCTCAGCGCGACAGTGCGCAAGGTAAACGCGTCGTAGCGGTCCTCACGTTCGGCGAGCGCTTGTAGATCGGTGAGCAACGTGACAGCGGTGTCGTACTCAGTCGGCTTGCGGGTGTCGATCAGCGCCTCGACCCGAAACCAGGCGGCTTCTTCCTCGTCGGCCAGGTTGTCGAGTCGTCGCTCACGGGCTTCGAGGCGCGCCTGCTCACGGCGTGCCTCCTCGTCAGCACGCTGGGCGGCCAGCCGACGCAGGCGGCTGGTCCGGTGGCGGGCGGCGGAGTCGAGCAAGTCGGCTACGGTCCGGCGGACTGAGGTGGGGACCGGGAGAACAGCGTCACCGCGGCAGCGGTGCAGGAGCTCCATCCGCACCCGGCCGGCCTCCCCCAACGCGACTCGGGCGAGGAACTGGTCCTTCTCGGCGGCGGGCAGGTGAGTCACCCAAGCGGCGAGTTCATCGGGATTGGCCGTGGTCTCCTCCAGCGGTGGAGAAGTCTGCGCCGCGGTCGTGAGGAGGTCGTCGTCGAGGCGGAGAAAGTCGGCCAGCGCACGCTGAGCGGCAGTGAGCGTGCTCAGCCCTGGCGGAACTGGTGGTTCGAGATCGTCGTCGGCGTCGCGGTCGAAGGCGTCTTCATCGCGTTCCCACCTGCCGTAGGCGGCTAACCAGGCGAGGTAGAGCGACCGGAGGTCGCCAGCGGCAAGTTCGGCACGGATCCCGACGAGTGCGGCCAGCAACGCTTGCGGATCGTAGTCGTAGTCGAACTCACCAGCGTCGTCCTCGCTGCTGAGGTCGAGTACGATGAACTTGCCCGAGACCCAAGCCCTGACCGGATCGTCGATGCAGTAGTCGTCGACGACATCGGGATCGAGCAGATCACGGGGCAGGCGGAACATCACCCGGTGGGTACCCCAGTTGGCGATGTACAGATGCGCGTCGTAGTAGCGCTCCATCAGCAGGCGCGGGTCCCCTTTGAAGTCGCCCCAGTGGTATTCGTTCACAAAGCTGGTCGAGGTGATCCTCGCCCGAGTGGACAGCGACCGGATCGCGGCCTGCTCGTCAGCACCGAGCGGCCGGTCGATCGCCAGGAATTCGTAGTACTGGTACTCGCTCATCGCTGATCCTGCTCGTCGGGGTCGGTGAACGGTTCCGCCCGGAAACTCGAGTCGTCGCCCATATGGAAGAACAGATGACCCTGGATCGTCTGGTTGTCGACCAGGACCGCCCAACCGCGTCCGCTGACCTGATCGCCCCCGTCGGAGCCTTCCCACGTGAATTCGACACCGGGCCGACCGTTCCGCTCGACTGGGCGGCAGTCCAGCCAGCCATCGACGGCGACGAAGCCAAACCGGCCGGTCCTGTCGTTGGCGAACTCGATGAAACCTGGCCCGACCAGGTCGATCGCGTCGCGGTCCCAGCCGCTCATCTGCAGGATCCGCCATCGGCCGGTCAGCCGCGTCGTTGGTCTGGAAACACGTCGCGCCACGAGAAGTCAGGGTAACGATCGCGTGGCCGAACGGTATGGGGCGGTCGGTGAGCCGCGAGGCGCCGGTAGCGTGCTAGCCAGTAGGCTGTTGACACTGGCAACAGCCTGAATCTTCCGTGAAGCGATTCCTGAGGACGATGGATTTCGACGAACTTGACTTCCTGCGTCGCAACGATCCCGCGTGGCGGCTGCTGCGTGCCGACAACGCTCCGCTGATACTCGGGTTCCTTCGGAAGGTCTTCGTCGACGACAACGTCCGGTCGATCTCGGCCGCGGAGCTGGTCGCTCGTCTCGACGACGAGCTGTACGCGCTCAACGAGAGGCTCGGCGAAGCGGCCTTTCCCAAGGCGGCCAAGGCTTACCTGGACGATTGGGCGGCGCCGGTCAACGGCTGGTTGCGCAAGTACTACCCGGCCGGGTCCGATGATGTACATTTCGACGCGACTTCCGCCGTGGAGAAGGCGCTGGCCTGGGTCGACTCGCTTCGGGCTCGTTCGTTCGTCGGGACCGAATCCCGGCTCAACACGATCTTCGAACTGCTGCGTCAGATGGCCTACGGAGCGGAGACCGATCCGGATGTCCGGCTCGCCGAGTTGCACCGGCGCAGGTCCGAGATCGACCGGGATATCAATCGGGTCGCCGGGGGTGATTTTGCCGTCCTCGACGACTCGGCCCAGCGGGATCGCTACCAGCAGTTTGCCGCGACCGCGAGTGAGTTGCTGGCCGACTTCCGCGAGGTCGAGGCCAACTTCCGCGGCCTGGACCGGACGCTTCGCGCCCGTATCGCAGGTTGGCAGGGCTCCAAGGGAGAATTACTCGACGAGGTGGTCGGAAACCGCAATACGATCGCTGACTCGGACCAGGGGCGCAGCTTCCAGGCCTTCTACGACTTCCTGCTTTCCCACGAACGTCAGATCGAGTTGACCGACCTGCTGGAGAAAGTGCAGTCGCTGGACGCTGTCGGCGAGCCGGACCCGCGCATGCGCCACATCCACTACGACTGGCTCGACGCTGCCGAACGCACCCAGGCAACGGTGCGGCTGCTGTCGGAACAGCTTCGACGGTTCCTCGACGACCAGGTGTGGCTGGAGAACCGGCGGGTGATGGACATCCTGCACAGTATCGAGTCCTCCGCGCTCACGCTCCGTGAGCATCCCGCCCCGGATCTCACGTCCGAACTCGACGGCACCGCGCCGGCCGTCGTCCTGCCGATGGAACGTCCGCTCTACACTCCGAAGGAGAAGGTTCCGCTGGACAGCGCGGGCATCGCCGCGGCCGACGAGGACGTCGACGCGTCCGTGCTGTTCGAACAGGTTTACGTGGATCGTGAGCGGTTGTGCGGCATCGTGCGCCGTGAGCTGCGTGAACGTTCTCAGGTCGGACTGAGCGAGGTGCTCGCGCGTCGGCCGCTCGAACAGGGGATGGCGGAGCTGGTCGGTTACCTCTCGCTCGGCGATCCAGCCTTCCAAGTCGTCTTTGACGAGACCACGCGCGAGCAGGTGCGCTGGCTCGATGACACCGGGGTGGAACGGGTCGCGACGGTACCGAGGGTGACATTCATCCGAGCATCGAGCTCCGGCTCTGTCGGTGGGTACGCATAGCATGAGCAGGGTGTCAACATCGCTGCGCCGAGACGAGCTTGACCTGCCGTTGGTCATCACGCACGTGATGAAGGGGGTGGTCTATGCGGACAGTCACGAGAAGGTCTGGCGCCATCTGCTGCCGCTACAGGCCCAGGTGCGTGACTACGTCGGTGTGATGGGCCTGACCGTGATCATCGACGAAGCCGAGGGCTATGCGTTTCTCCGGTCCAAGCCGGACGACGGGGACGAGGGCCCGTTGCCCCGGCTGATCCCGCGCCGCGCCCTCTCCTTCCACGTCAGCCTGATCCTGGCACTGCTGCGCAAGAAGCTGGCGGAGTTCGATGCTTCGGGAGCGGAGACCCGGCTGATCCTCACCCGCGACCAGCTGGTGGAGATGGTGCGGATGTTCCTGCCCGAGACCAGCAATGAGGCCCGGCTGGTCGACCAGATCGACACCCAGCTCACCAAGATCGTCGACCTTGGCTTCCTGCGGCGGATCACCGGTCAGGAGGCCGCGTACGAGGTGCGACGCATTCTCAAGGCGTTCGTCGACGGTCAGTGGCTGGCCGAATTCGACCAGCGGCTCGCCGAGTACGCCGGGCAGCTCGGCGGCGGGGAGGACGAGGGCTGATGGACGGCCTGCTCAGCGCGGCCGGTCTCGACGCAGAGGAGGCCGAACTCGCCGGTTACCGGTTGGCACGGCTGGAGGTGTACAACTGGGGCACCTTCGACCAGAGGGTGTGGACGTTTCATCCCGAGGGCCGTAACAGCCTGCTGACCGGCGACATCGGCTCCGGGAAATCAACTATCGTCGATGCGATCACCACGTTGCTGCTACCTGCCCACCGCATCTCCTACAACAAGGCGGCCGGCGCCGAGGCGAAGGAGCGACATCTCCGATCCTATGTGCTGGGCTACTACAAGTCCGAACGCAATGAGGCGACCGGGGCGTCTCGGCCGGTCGGTTTGCGTGACCGCCAGTCGTTCTCGGTCATTCTCGGAACCTTCACCAACGCCGGGTACGACTCGACGGTGACGCTCGCGCAGGTGTTCTGGTTTCGTGACGCGTCCGTCGGACAGCCGGACCGGTTCTATGCGACGGCGGACCGGGCGCTGAGCATCGCGGGCGACTTCGCCGACTTCGGCCAGGACATCGCGATGCTCAAGCGCAGGCTGCGCAAGCAGGAAGTCCGCCTTCACGATCATTTTCCTGCCTACAGCAAGGATTTCTGCCGGCGACTCGGCATCGAGTCCGAGCAGGCGATGGAGCTGTTCCACCAGACTGTTTCGATGAAGTCGGTGGGCAACCTCAACGATTTCGTCCGCTCTCACATGCTGGAGCCCTTCGACGCCGCGGACTGGACCAACCGGTTGGTCGACCACTTCGAAGACCTGACCAAAGCCCACGAAGCGGTGCTCAAGGCACGCACTCAGCTGACCCTGCTCGAACCCCTGCTGGCCGAATGCGACACCTTCGACGAACTCGACGCCCGGATCACGGCGGGGAAAGCCGCACGCGAAGCCTTGCGGTACTACTGCGCGGATCGCAAGGCGACGTTGCTGAACGATCGGCTGACCGCGCTCGCCGTCCAGATCGGTGCGCAGCAGGCGAGCCTGACCGGAGCGAAGGCCGACCTGGAACGGTTGCGCCGGAAGGAGAAGAACCTCGAGATCCAGCGGGCGGGCTGCGGTGGCGACCGGATCAGCCAGCTCGAAGTGGAGATCGGCGCCGAGGAGAAGGAACGCGCTCGGCGGAAAGAGCGATCCGATCGGTATCACGTGTTGCTGGCTTCGGCCGGATTGCCCGCGCTGGCGGACTCGGCGCAGTTCAATGCTCGGCAGCGCGCTGCCGAGCAGAGAGCGGCTTCCCTGGATCAGGAACAGGCCGATCTGCAGAACCAACTCACCGACATCGGGATGGAACGTCGAGAGTCGGACGCCGATGCCGCGGAGCTGAACGCGGAACTGCTGAGCCTGCGCGAGCGGCGCAGCAACATCCCGAAGCGCAGCCTCGACGTGCGGGAGGCACTGTGCGCGGCGCTGCGGGTGGATGCCGCCGAGTTGCCGTTCGCAGGCGAACTCATCCAGGTCCGTGCGGACTGTGCCGCTTGGGAGGGCGCGGCCGAACGGCTCCTGCATGGCTTCGGGCTGTCGATGCTGGTCGCAAGCGAGCATTACGACGCCGTATCCGAGTGGATCAACGAACGGCACCTCGGCATCAAGCTCGTTTACTATCGGGTGCCCGAACAGCTGCGCCAGACGCCGCCCTCGCCACTGGCAGAGCGTTCGTTGTTCGCCAAGCTGGAGGTCAAGGACTCGCCGGTCTCGGCGTGGTTGGATCGTGAGTTGGCGCACCGCGCCGACTACGAGTGCGTGGGCACGATGGCTGAGTTTCGGCGGGCCGCGAAAGCCGTCACCGCGGCCGGGCAGATCAAAGGTGCGCGCGGCCGGCACGAGAAGGACGACGCGCGCCGGATCGACGATCGCCGTCACTACGTGCTGGGCTGGGATAACCAGGCCAAGATCGACACGCTGCTGGACCAGGCGAACCGCCTGCAAGTCCGGCTGCGCGAACTTGCCGGCCAGGCGACGAAGGTCAATGCCGAGCTGACCGCCAAGCGCGGGCTCGCCGCCACGCTCACCCTGCTGGCGGAATTCAGCGGCTTCGCCGACATCGACTGGCAGGCGTCGGTGAACCGCATTGCCGAACTCACCGGCGAGAAGCGGCGCCTGGAACAGCAGTCGGATGAGCTGACACGGCTGACCGCAGAGCTGGCTGCCGTCGGCACCCAGATCGAGGCCGCGGAAACTGCCAGGGACAAGGCGCAAACGGGACTCGGAAAGCTGGGCGGCCAGCGCGAAGCCGCGGAGAAACAGCTGGACGACACGAGGACCACGCTGGAGGAACCTGTGGCGGAGGCGGCCAGGGCTTCGTTTCCTCTGGTGGACGAGCGCGTCGGAACCCGGAACCTCGTGACGCCGGAGGACTGCGACACGTGCCGCATCGAGGTGAACGACGAGATCACTGCGGAGATCGATCGGCTCACCAGCAGGCAGAACAAGGTCGCGGCGCGCGTGGTCGGGAAGATGGGCGAGTTCCACAAGGCGTACCCGCTGGAAACCGGGGAGTTCGACAACTCGGTCCAGTCCGCGGGCGAATATCGCGCGCTGCACGAGCGGATCGCATCCGACGATCTGCCGCGGTTCGAGTCCGAGTTCAAGACCTACCTCAACACCAACACCATCCGCGACATCGCGGGTTTCCACTCCCAGCTGACCAAGCAGTCAGAGCTGATCAAACAGCGGATCGAGACCATCAACGACTCGCTCGTGGACATCGACTACAACCCCGGCCGGTTCATCCGGCTCGAACCACATCCCACGGTGAACGTTGAGGTCCGCGACTTCCGTAAGGAACTCCGCGACTGCACCAGCGGATCGCTGAGCGGCGACGACTCGGGCCAGTACTCGGAGCAGAAGTTCCTTCAGGTGAAGGCTTTGATCGACCGGTTCCGTGGGCGGGAGGGGCAAACCGAACCGGATCGGCAATGGACCCGCAGGGTCACCGACGTGCGCAACTGGTTCACGTTCTCCGCGTCCGAGAGGTGGCGCACCGATGACACCGAACACGAGAACTACACCGACTCGGGCGGAAAATCGGGCGGCCAGAAGGAGAAACTCGCCTACACGATCCTCGCGGCGTCGCTGGCCTACCAGTTCACGCTCGACTGGGGTGCACGTAAGTCGAAGACCTTTCGGTTCGTGGTCATCGACGAGGCGTTCGGCCGCGGTTCGGACGAGTCGACCCGATTCGCGCTCGGCCTGTTCCGGCGGCTCGGTCTGCAATTGCTGATCGTGACACCGTTGCAGAAGATCCACGTCATCGAGCCCTACGTTGCGGCGGTCGGGTTCGTGGACAACAAGACCGGTGGCAGCTCGCGCTTGCAGACGTTGACCATCGAAGAATACCGGCAACGCCAACTTGCCCATGCCCTCGGCGTAGCGTCCGGTCAGACCGGCTGAGATGGCACCGACCAGCTGGACCGGGCCTGGTGATGTGCTCGACAAACTGCGGCGCCGATGGGACCGAGGCGAGTTCCTGTCTCAGCTCGCCTCGGGAGCCTCGTGGGAACCGTTGGCGATCGGGTTGCGGGGGCCGAGTGCGCCGGACACTTCCGCTCGCTTGGACGAGGCACGTGCCTGGGTCGAGCAATGGCACCGCGTCCGGCATCTCCGGGTCGAGACGAGAACGATCGGCGGCCGGGTAGTCGGCACGAACGAGATCCCCGGCCGGGCCTGGGTCGACTCCTACGGGCAGCTGTGGGCCGCCCTCGGCGTGGCGCCGGACGTGCGAACGTTCATGGCCTTGCTGGAAGCGACTCGGCTCCGGGCCCCTGCTATCGCCGACTGGATGTCCGCAAAGCCGATGGAAGTGCTCAGGCACAAGGGCGAATGGGCCAAGTTGGTCGGCACCGTATTGTGGATCGACGAGCACGCGCGTCCGGACATGTACGTGCGGCAGGTAGATGTTCCCGGCGTCGACACCAAGTTCATCGAACGTTTTCGTGCCATTCTGGCGGTGCTGCTGGACCGCCAACTCCCCGAGGACCGCGTCAACCGCGGCAGACCGCCGTCGGATTTCGCCGGCCGCTACCTCTTTCGCCAAAAACCCGCCTACGTCCGGTATCGCCGCTTGTCCGACGGTCCTGGATTCAGCGAACTTGCCGTTCGAGTGCCTGAACTGGCCGGCATGCCGCCGACGGCGCGCACCGTGTTCGTCGTCGAGAACGAGATCACCTATTTGGCCTTCCCGCCTGTCGAGGACGCTGTCGTGATCTTTGGCGAAGGTTACGCGGCATCCCGGCTACGCTCCTTGAAGTGGCTGGCCCAGAAGAATCTCGTTTACTGGGGTGACATCGACACCCACGGATTCGCGATCCTCAACAGCGTGCGTCGTATGTTCGAGGGTGCTCGGTCCATGCTCATGGACCGAGCTACGCTTCTTGCTCACGAGGGACAATGGGTCGGCGAGCCCAATCCGACCAACGAACACCTTGAGGCCCTCCTCCCGGACGAGGCGAGCCTCTACGCCGATCTCGTGGAGGGGGTGCTGGGCAGGTCGGTGCGGCTGGAACAAGAACGCATCTCGTATGCAGCCATCCAGCAAGCCACCCGGGAATGCCGCTGAGCGGCGACTGCGCTCGATCCTGAACGTCATCACCTTGATCGTTGTATGGGTGGCGAGTCGCCGCGGGGACGACAGCATGACACCCGGTATGCATCCGGTCATTCCGATAGTGACCGGGGCACGATCACGAACTCGGGCCGGAGCAGCCTTCAGCTCAAGGACTTTCACACCAGGACGCTCAGCCTGGGCGCCATGGGCCTCGATCCGTTGCGCGAAGCGCTTGCCCGCATCTGAGGACACCTGGCACAGCGCAGCCGGCGGTCATGGTAGATGTCTGCCCGGAGCGCAGCCCGCTCGAAGACGACTCGCGTCCTGGCCGGGTGGGGCGCCGAACAGGCGGCGGTACTCGCGGCTGAACTGGGTCGGGCTGTCGTAGCCGACGAGATGTCCGACGCCCGCCACGTCGCCCGCTCGGGCCAGCAGCAGCGAGCGGGCTTCCTGCAGGCGGATGCGCTTCTGGAACTGCAACGGGCTCATGGTCGTCACGGCGCGGAAGTGCCGATGGAACGCTGACGGGCTCATCCCGGCCAACCCGGCCAGGTCCCCGATGCGCATCGGTTCGGCGTAGTTGCGTCGAATCCACCGGATGGCCTTGCTGACGTGTGACAACCCGCTGCCTGCCATGCCGATCTGGCGGATCATGCCGCCGTGCGGGCCGGTGAGCAGCCGCCACAGGATCTCCTGTTCGATCAGCGGCGCGAGCACCGGCACGTCAGCCGGGCGGTCGAGCAGCCGCAGCATGCGGGCCACCGCGTCGAGCAGGTCCGGGCCCGCGTCGCTGGTCGCGATCGCCGGTTCGTCCGCCGCGCCACGCGACCATCGGCGGATCGGCGCCTCCAGCAGCAGCGGCGCGATCGCGGTCGGGCGCAGCACCAGGCCCATCGCCAGGGAGGGCACCTCCGGGCTGGCGATGAAATGGCCGGTGACTGGCAGATCGGTGGTCACCACGAGGCACTGGCCCGCCAGGTACTCGAACGCCTCGTCACCGAGCAGCAAGCGTTTGCCGCCCTGTGCCATGACGACGAGCAGTGGCTCGGTCAGCGAATGGTCCGGCGCCGCGCTCGTCACCTCGGACAGCAGCAGCCCGTCGATCGGCGTCGACAGGTCCGACCGCGCATGGGCCGCGATCCTGTCTCGGATCTCGGCCAGCAGATCGTCAGTGCCCACACCCTCACCGAACCATCCCGAAGAGGATCAGGCAAGAGTTGGACACGATCGACCTACCACTGAGCAGGGCATCTACGTTGTGATGGAGTGACTGATTCCGAGACCTCCGGGAGTATTCGTCATGTCACTCGATCACTACGTAACCCTCGGCCGGTCCGGGTTGCGGGTCAGCCCGTTCGCCCTCGGCGCGATGACCTTCGGTGAGGACCCTGGCGGCGCCGGATGCGGCGTCGAGGAGTCGGAGAAGATCCTCGCGACCTACCTGGACCGCGGCGGAAACTTCGTCGACACCGCCAATTTCTATACCAACGGCCACTCGGAGAAGATCCTCGGCGACTGGTTCGCCGCCCACCCCGGCCGGCGCGGGCACGTGGTGCTGGCGTCGAAGTTCTTCACCAACCTCTTCCCCGGTGACCCGAACGGCGGCGGCGCGGGCCGCACCTCGATCATCGCCCAGCTGGACGAAACATTGCGTCGGCTGCGGACCGATTACCTGGATCTCTACTGGTTGCACAATTGGGACAAGAACACTCCAATCGAGGAAACCATGCGCGCCCTCGACGACCTGGTGCGAATCGGCAAAATCCGGTACATCGGTTTCTCCAACACGCCGGCATGGGTGACCGCGCAGGCTAACACGATCGCACTGCCTCAAGGGCTGGACGCCATTGATCGCAGTGCAGGTCGAATACTCGTTGTTGGCCCGCACGGTCGAGGGTGAAATCGCACCATTCGCGTTGGGTCAGGGATTGGGCATGGTGCCGTGGAGCCCGCTGAAGAACGGTTTCCTGTCCGGCAAGTACCGGCGCGGCACCCAGGTGACCGACTCGGCCCGGGCCGCCTTCGTCGGCGGTCCCACTGATGCCGAGTTCACAGTCATCGACACCGTCGCAGCCATCGCCGACGAGTTGGGGACCACGTCGGCCGCGGTGTCCCTGGCCTGGCTGCGCGCTCGCCAAGGCACTGTCGTGCCCATCATCGGCGCTCGACGAGTCGACCATCTGGAGCGCAACCTGGCAGGCCTGGACGTGACCCTCGGCCCGGCGCAGCTGCGCACCCTGGACGAGGTCTCCGCGCCGACACTGAACTACCCGGCACCGATGCACGGTGCGCTACGGGCGATGTTGCAATTCGCCGGGACCACCGTCGACGGCGAGCCCTCCACCATCTATCCACCACTCGTGCAGAGCGACACTCGATACTGAGTCGCATTCGGTTGTCGTGATGGTGATTTCCGGCGTGGATTGTTCGGCATGCAGGGGATTGCCGACCAGGCATGCCGCTACTGCGAACGGAATTGCCCTGGTGATCTTTTTTCGATTGTTGTCGAATGCCACTCCGGCAGCGTAGCGACCCGGTCCGTCATCGCGGCCGTTCTCGGCCGACAATCACTATAAGGAGACGCCCATTGCCCACAGAGCACGTCATATGAACAATATCGTCCGATTGTTTGGGATGATATTATACGAATTAGACTTGCCCGGCCGCTGGAGGGAGGCGCCATGCCACGCAGGCCCGACCTCGCACAGTTGCGCCGTCAAGCCAAGGAACTCCGCGACGCCGCCCGAGCCGGCGAGGCCGCCGCGCTCAACCGGTTCGGGTCACATGTCGGCTCAGCGGATGGCCAGGTCGAGCTGTCACTGGCCCAGCTCGTGGTCGCCAGGGAGCACGGTTTTCCCAGTTGGGCACGGCTGAAGGCCGCCGTCGGCGCCGATGCGGCACCGGATCTGGCCTCGCTGGTCGACGACTTCCTCACCGCGAGCATCGACGGACGTGCCCAGTCCGCCGGTCGGCTGCTGCGGGCCAACCCGGCCATCGCCACCTACGACATCAGCACCGCAGCGGTGCTCGGTGACCTGCATGGAGTGCAGGAACACGTGCGGAACGACCCCACGGCCGCCATCCGTCCCGATGCCCGACGGGGTTGGCCGCCGCTGCTCTACGCCTGCCATTCCGTCTGGCACCGGGTCACCACCGAGTACTCCGAAGGCATCCTGCAGGTCGTGTGGCTGTTGCTGGACACCGGTGCTGACCCGAACACCAACAACGGGCGGCCGTCCCGGTCCGGTTATCGGTCCGCGCTGTTCGGGGCAACCGGTGTCGCCAACAACCCGGCCGCCACGTCGCTGCTGCTGCGCTACGGCGCCAACCCGAACGACGACGAGTCGCTCTACCACGCGGCTCAGCACCCCGATCTGGCCTGCTTACGCGTATTACTGGGGCACGGTGCCACGGTGGCCGGCACGAATGCCTTCGCCGCCGTGATCGCACCGGGCAACGCGGAAGGCGTCCGGCTGATGCTCGAAGCGGGCGGCGATCCCGGTCGACGGGTGTCCGCCGGGCGACTCGCCGACCGGACGCTGGCTCCGCTGCCGCTGGCCGTTGCCGACTGCGGTGTGGACGTCGTCGCGCCGCTGTTGGCCGCCGGTGCCGACCCGAACGCGGTGGGCGCTGACCACCGGTCGGTCATCCGTACGGCCGTGCGCAGGGGCAACCAGGACGTCGCCCGCCTGTTACGCCGCTACCGCGCCCACGACGACACCACTGAGGTGGACAACTTTCTCGGCGCCTGCGTCCGGGCCGATCGGGCGACCGTCGACCAGTTGTTGTCCGTCGCGCCCGGCCTGACCCGCAGGCTGACCGCCGAGGACCTCGGCGCGCTCGCCGACACCGCCGAGTACGCGCAGCCGGCCGCCGTCACGTTCATGCTGGACCTCGGGTTCCCGATCAACGCGTTGCGCGCGTGCGACGGTGCCACCGCGCTGCACGCCGCCGCCTACGCGGGCCGGGTTTCCGTGGTGAATGTCCTGTTGGCCAGGGGAGTGGACGTCAACGCCCGGGACGGCCAGTGGGGTTCGACGGCACTGGCCTGGGCGACCGTCGGCAGTGGCGAACGACCCCGGTACGCACGCGACGCCGACTGGGTCGCCACCGTGCGGACCCTGTTGGCCGCCGGTTCGGCCACCGACGACGCCTGGATCGGTGGCAAGCCGCCCAGCGAGGAAATCGCCGCGCTGCTGGTGGCCAGCGGCATCGACGAGCCCGATGGCGACGACTGAAAGTCAGTGCGTCGCCACTCCGATGAGTGAACCCACCCCGAACGTGGCCGCCGCCGCGATCGCTCCGAACAGCAGTTGCCGCGCCCCGTTCAGCCACCACGGCATCTGCGTGAACCGGGAGACGATGGCACCTGCCACGAACAGCCCGACCCCGCCGATACCCAGCCCCAACCACAGTGACTGCAAGCCGAAGAAGAACGGCAGCAGCGGCACCACGGCACCGACCGCGAAACACAGGAACGACGAGATCGCGGCCACGGCGGGGGAGGGCTGCTCGTTCGGGTCCAGGCCGAGTTCCTGGGTGATGTGCACCCGCAGGGCGACCTCCGGATTGGCGTGGATCTCCTCCGCGACCAGTTCGGCGGTTTTCCGCGAGAGGCCCATCTCCTGGTACATGTCGACCAGTTCGGCCTGCTCGGCGGCCGGGTTCCGTTCCATCTCGGCCCGCTCGACGGCCACCTCGGCGTTCACCGCCTGGTTCTGCGTGCCGACCGAGGTGTACTCGCCGAGGGCCATCGAGAAGGCCCCCGCGACCAGGCCCGCGATGCCGGACAGGATGATCACCCGGCCGCTGGCGTGTGCGCCGCCCACGCCTGCGACCAGCGCTATGTTCGTGACCAGGCCGTCCATCGCGCCGAACACAGCGGGCCGTAGCCAACCACCCGACAGGTCCGGGTGGGTGTGTTCGATCTCGCCGGTGCCAGGCTGGTCCGGCTCCGCCTGTATATCTGTCACCTGACGAGCGTATGCGCTGGTGGGGGCCACTATCGAGTGAGGACAACCTATCGAAGGTGTGCCTGTCCTGACTTCTGCCGGCACGGCCGGCCGTGACTGTCGGTTATGGGTCAAGTGTCTCAGCCGGTACTCAGCCTTCGCCGGTAGCCTGCGGTCGTGGCTCGTCTTCCGTCCAAGGCGCTCGACGCGATCGGCCTGGTGGTCCGGCTGGGCCTGGCCGCCGTGTGGCTGATTTCCGGCGCCATCAAGGTGGCCGACACGAATCAGACCTATGCCGCGGTCAAGGCCTACCAGGTGCTGCCGGCCGGGTTGGTGAGCCCGGTCGCGGGTGCGCTGCCGTTCGTGGAGTTGGCGTTCGGCCTGCTGGTGCTGGTCGGCGTCGGCCAGCGGCTGATGGGTGCGCTCTCCGCCGTGCTGCTGCTGGTGTACATCGCGGGTGTCGCCCAGTCGTGGGCGCGGGGGTTGACCATCGACTGCGGCTGCTTCGGCGGCGGCGGTCAGGTCGCGGCAGGACAGACGCAGTATCCACAGGAAATCTTGCGGGACACCGGTTTCCTGCTGTTGGCGCTGTGGCTGGCGATCCGGCCCCGGTCCCTGTTCTCGATGGACGGGTGGTTGCGGCGCGGTCGGCAGGACGACGTTGACGAGGCCCGTTCGGCTGTAGGGAGTGCATGATCGTGGGCGGCGCCCAGCGGAACAACCGCAATCGCAAGCAGAGGCAGAACCGGCAGTCACAGAACCGGTCGGCGCAGAACAGGCCGAAGCAGGCCACCGCCGCGGCCCGGTCGGTGGCCGCGGCCCGGGGTGGCAAGCGTGACCTGACCAAGAGCATCGCCGGTGCGGTGGTGATCGTGGTGATCGCGGCCGCGGTGGTCGGTGGTGTGCTGTATGAGAAGCACAAGAGCGAGGCGGCGGCGCAGACCGTCATCCCGGCCCTCACCGTGGCAGGCTCGGCGCAGGTCCCGGTGACGATCGACAAGACGGCAGCCACGGTCCTGGTCGGCAAGCCGGACGCGAAGGTCACCGTGAACGCGTACGAGGACTTCGAATGCCCGATCTGTAGGGACTTCGAGTCCGCGAACTTCCCGGAGATCGAGAAGCAGCTCCAGGCCGGCACCGTCAAGGTCAACTACCACATGATCAACCTGCTGGACGCCAGTTCGGTTCCGGCCGGTTACTCCAGCATGTCCGCGAACACCGCGCTCGCCGTGGCCACCGTGGCGCCGGAGAAGTTCATGGACTTCCACTACAGCCTGTACCAGAAGCAGCCCGAGGAGAACGGTCCCGGTTGGACCCAGGCCCAGCTGACCAGCCTGGCCAACCGGCTGGGCGTCACCGGTAGCGAGTTCACCAGCCTGATCAACAACAAGACGTACTTCAAGCAGATCCAGGCCAACCTGGACAACGCCAGCAAGAACAAGGCGCTGTTCCAGACCAGTTCGGACGGCAGCACCGGCTTCGGCACGCCGACGATCGTGGCCAACAACAAGGTGGTCAACTGGCAGAACGACACCACCTGGTTGAGCGATCTGGTGAAGTCCGCGTACCCGAGCAGCTGAGTTATCCACATGCGGTTGGGTTGTCCACAACCGATCAGGAATCGAGAAGCGCAGGTCACCGGGTCGCACTAGCGTTGGTGGCACGAACGAAACATCAGCAACCCAGGGCATCAAGACCGTGCTGCACCCCGTTTCCGACCTGGCGAAGGCCAAGGTGGTCTACGCCGCACTGCTCGGTGTGCAGCCCGCGCAGGACTCCAACTACTACGTTGGCTTCGACGTCGACGGGCAGCACATCGGCCTGGTGCCGGGCGGTGACCAGCAGGGCATGACGTCGCCGGTGGCCTACTGGCACGTGCCGGACATCGAGGCGAAACTGGCCGAGGTGAGCGCGGCAGGCGGTGTGGTCAAGGACCCGGTGCGCGATGTCGGCGGTGGCCGCCTGGTGGCCACGTTCACCGACCCGGACGGCAACGTGCTCGGCGTGTTGCAGGATCGCTGATCGAGCGGATGGAGACACGACGATGAGCGCGAGACGCGCGCCCCACGTTGCGGACGGCAGTGACCTGATCCGGGTGCACGGCGCACGGGTGAACAACCTCAAGGACGTCAGCATCGAGATCCCGAAGCGTCGGCTGACCGTGTTCACCGGTGTCTCCGGTTCGGGCAAGAGTTCGCTGGTGTTCGGCACGATCGCCGCCGAGTCGCAGCGGTTGATCAACGAGACCTACAGCGCGTTCGTGCAGGGTTTCATGCCGACACTGGCGCGGCCCGACGTCGACGTTCTCGAAGGGCTGACGACCGCGATCCTGGTCGATCAGCAGCGGATGGGTGCCGACCCGCGCTCCACGGTCGGCACCGCCACCGACGCGAACGCGATGCTGCGCATCCTGTTCAGCAGGCTCGGCAAGCCGCATATCGGTTCACCGCAAGCGTTCTCGTTCAACGTCGCGTCGATCAGCGGCGCTGGTGCCGTCCGGTTGGAGCGTGCCGGCAAGACCATCAAGGAGCGGCGCAGCTTCAGCATCATCGGCGGCATGTGTCCCCGGTGTGAGGGCCGCGGTTCGGTCAACGACATCGACCTGACCCAACTGTACGACGACAGCAAGTCGCTCAGCGGGGGCGCGCTGAAGATTCCCGGCTACAGCATGGACGGCTGGTTCGGCCGGATCTTCAGCGGTAGCGGTTTCTTCGACATGGACAAGCCGATCCGCAAGTACACCAAGAAGGAACTGCACGACCTGCTGCACAAGGAGCCGACCAAGATCAAGGTCGACAGCATCAACCTGACGTACGAGGGCCTGATCCCGAAACTGCAGAAGTCCACGCTGTCCAAGGACATCGACTCGTTGCAGCCACACGTCCGGGCGTTTGTGGAGCGTGCGGTCACGTTCACGACGTGCCCGGAGTGCGCCGGTACCCGGCTCAGCGAAGCGGCCCGGTCGTCGAAGATCGCCGGGATCAGCATCGCCGACGCATGTGCCATGCAGATCAGCGATCTGGCCGAATGGGCCGGCAAGCTGGACGAACCGTCGGTGGCACCGCTGCTCGCTTCGCTCCGGCACACCCTCGACTCGTTCGCCGAGATCGGGCTCGGCTACCTCAGCCTGGACCGGCCGGCCGGCACGCTGTCCGGCGGCGAGGCGCAGCGCGTCAAGATGATCCGGCACCTCGGATCTTCGCTGACCGACATCACGTACGTCTTCGACGAGCCGACGATCGGCCTGCACCCACATGACATCCAGCGGATGAACGAACTGCTGCTTCGCTTGCGGGACAAGGGCAACACGGTGCTGGTCGTGGAGCACAAGCCGGAAACCATCGTCATCGCCGACCACGTCGTCGACCTCGGCCCCGGCGCCGGGGCGGGCGGCGGCACGGTGTGCTTCGAGGGCACCGTCGACGGCCTGCGGAAGACCAAGACCATCACCGGCCGCCACTTCGACGACCGGGCCTCGCTGAAGCAGACACTACGCGAAGCCACGGGGGCGCTGGAGATCCGTGGTGCGTCAACACACAATCTCGACAATGTCGACGTCGACATTCCGCTCGGGGTGCTGTGCGTGATCACCGGGGTGGCCGGTTCGGGCAAGAGTTCGCTGGTGCACGGGGCGATCCCGGCAGGCACCGATGTGGTGTCGGTCGACCAGACGCCGATCCGTGGCTCGCGGCGGAGCAATCCGGCGACGTACACCGGTCTGCTGGACCCGATCCGCAAGGCGTTCGCCAAGGCCAACGGGGTTAAGCCGGCGTTGTTCAGCGCCAATTCCGAAGGTGCGTGCCCGAACTGCAATGGCGCGGGCGTGATCTACACCGACCTCGGGATGATGGCTGGTGTCGCAACCACGTGTGAGGTGTGCGACGGGAAACGTTTCGAGGCGTCCGTGCTGGACCACCACTTCGCCGGCCGGGACATCAGCGAAGTACTGACCATGTCGGTGAGCGATGCCGTCGAGTTCTTCGGTTCCGGTGATGCCCGCACACCGGCCGCGCACGCCATCCTGAGCAGGCTGGCCGATGTCGGGCTCGGCTATCTCACCATCGGACAGCCGCTGACGACGTTGTCCGGCGGCGAACGGCAGCGGCTCAAGCTGGCAACGCACATGGGAGACAAGGGCGGTATCTACGTCCTGGACGAGCCGACCGCGGGCCTGCACCTGGCCGACGTCGAACAGTTGCTCGGCCTGCTCGACCGCCTGGTCGACGCCGGCAAGTCGGTGATCGTCATCGAGCACCACCAGGCGGTCATGGCGCACGCGGACTGGATCGTCGACCTCGGTCCCGGCGCTGGTCACGACGGTGGTCGGATCGTGTTCGAGGGCACACCAGCCGACCTGGTCGCGGCCCGGTCCACCTTGACCGGACAGCACCTGGCCGACTACGTGAGCGACTAGTCGAGGCCTGCGATCGGCGGCTCGCCATCGGTCCACCGGGCGAGCCGCCGCGCCTTGCCGGTCTCGGTGCGCGGCACGCCGCCGGTTGGCAGCACCCGCACCACGCAGCCGACCGCAAGCCGTTCGCGCAGGGCGTGCTCCAGGTTCCTGCGCAGCACGTCGCCGTCGGCGTTGCCGTCGACGTGCTCCACGGCGACACGCAGTTCCGGCCGGTCAGCGGCCCTGCGGTCCTCGACCAGCAGGTAGTGCGGGCTGACCCTCGGATCGGCCAGCAGTACGGCCTCGATCTCGGTCGGGTAGACGTTGACACCCCGGATGACCAGCATGTCGTCCATGCGACCGAGGATCTTCGTCATCCTGCGCAGCGTCCTCGGCGAACCGGGCAGCGGATCGGCCAGCGCGGCCACGTCACCGGTGCGGTAGCGCAGCAGCGGCATGCCGGTCTTGGTGAGCGTGCTGAACACCAGCTCACCAGGCGTTCCGTCCGGCACGGGCGCGCCGGCCGGGTCGACTGCCTCGACGTAGAAGTGGTCCTCGGCGACGTTGAGCAGGCCGGCGGAGTCCAGCGACTCGCACGCCACGCCGGGACCGATGATCTCGGACAGGCCATAGATGTCCAGCGCGCGGATGCCGAGCAGCCGTTCGAGCTGGCCACGCAGGCTGTCCGTCCACGGTTCGGCCCCGAAGATGCCGGCCTTCAGCGAGGTGGGCGCCACACCAGCCGCTCGCATCGCCTCGCCGAGATGCACGGCGTAGGACGGGGTGCAGGTCAGAATGTCCGGTTTGAGGTCGGCTATGAGCGTCACCTGGCGGTCGGTCATGCCACCGGAGATCGGCAGCACGGTCGCGCCCAGCCGGATGGCGCCGTGGTGCACGCCGAGGCCGCCGGTGAACAGGCCGTAACCGTAGGCGTTGTGCACGATGCTGCGGCGGGTCGCGCCGGCGCCACCCAGCGCGCGGGCCATCACCTGGGCCCAGACGTCCAGGTCCTGGGCGGTGTAGGGGACCAGCGTGGGCCGGCCGCCGGTGCCCGACGAGCCGTGGATGCACACGATCTGGTCGTCGTCCACGGCGCGCAGCCCGGTCGGATAGTGCTGCCACAGATCGGCCTTCGTGACCACCGGCAGCGACGGCAGATCAGCCAGCGCAACGCCGGCCCCGGCCGTGACACCGGCGGCCCGCAACCGCTCGGCCTGCAGCCCGTTGGCCGACAGCAGCCGGTCGACCAGCGCACGAAGGCGCCGCTCCTGCACAACGCGCCGCCGCTCGGGGGCGATACCCTCGGCATCCGGGTCCGTCAACGGGACCACGTAGTCCGGCTCGGTCACCTGCACCTCACACGCTCTGTACTGTGCCCAGGACGCTACGGCACGCCCCCCGGATTTCGCGTGCCGCAGGCCGTCAGGTACCGTACTGCTCACACCGCGAGGAGTTAACTCCCTCGTTCGGGGCTGTAGCGCAGCTGGTAGCGCACCACACTGGCAGTGTGGGGGTCAGGGGTTCGAACCCCCTCAGCTCCACAACCGTTGAATTATCATCTATCGGCCTTCGACCTGCGAAAGCAGGTTCGGGGCCGATCTTGTTTCTCCATCCCGAGTGGACGGTGCGTGCGAAATCTGGAGCAAATCTGGAGCAGCATGATCAACACCGCGAAATGGGGTCATGCGGTTTGCTCCATGAGCGGTGGTGGCCATCGTCTTGACCTGGTACTTCTACTCGGCCCCTGCGGGTCGACGAACCCCCGGTCGACGGTCTGGCCGGACGGGACGAGGTGCTCGGTATAGCGGGGCGTGGGGGTTGTATGGCGGGGGCCGGTGTGTGCGCCAGCCCGGTCGTTGAGGCGACTCGATAACGTCCCGCAACTACTGATTGTGGTTGTGACCACAGCATTGCCTGCCTACGGCAATCCCTGAAGGGAGCTGGAGCGCGCAGGTTCGAGCCCAGGTCGGTCTACCGAAGGATGGGACCCGGTCAAAGCCGGCGGCGATGGCGTCATAGTTCTTGTCCAAGCCGTTGAGGTAGGCACGTTCTTGCGGCCGTTCACGGTGACGCCGATCGCGGCGTAGAACGGCCGGTTGGTCACCTGAGCGTCCCGCATGACCACCCACGGCCATCGCGGAACACGGCGGCGTTGACCGCGTCCCAGGGCCGCGGCTCACTCGTGCGCGGTCGGGCTGTCGGTCCAGATCGCCGGTGCGACCCGGATGCGCGACGGTCTCGCCTTCGCTGACCGACTGAGGGCGCTGTTGCGTCGGGTCCTGCGCAGTGAACTGGTCGGTTGGCATTAGATCGTTCCTCACTTCGCTGGTGAGCGAAGCACGATGGTGTTGGATGCAGAGTGCCCACAGATGCGACTGGTAATCACGCAATCATCCGGCCGCGAATGTGTTCGTGTTGCGGGCGATGAGGATGGCGGGTACGTTTCGTCGGGTAGAGTCTTACCGCCTCGGCCTTATGCTCCGGTACCTGGCGTGGAGCCTCTGCGATACCGATCTTGAGGGGCACCACCGCGCGACAGGACCGCCGACCAGAACCACGGCTGGTGTGCGCGCGAGATGTCCGGGGTAGCGGCGTGTGACACCGTCCGCGCCAAGTCCGGAGTACGAACACGGCAAGTCGACCAAACAGTGTCGTCGACAGTCAGCCGTATCTCATCGTGGACGTATCCACCACCGCACTCCGACGAAACCGATCGGAGCACCCGGGGTCAGTTCGGCGACCCCTTTAAAGGATCGACCCCAACGAATATCCATTGTGGATAGAGCGGACACCCGGCAACCACAGAAAGGTGGACCGATGGCAAACACTAGCTTCCACGCGGCTGGGTTCAACGGCCTGGACAGCCTCCAGAGTGGATTCACGCAGTTCGTCAACTACCTACCACAACTGCTCGGTGCAATTGTCGTCCTCATCGTCGGCTACATCATAGCCAAGATCCTGAACAAGATCATCACGAAGCTGTTGCAGAAGGTGAAGTTCGACCAACGACTGGACGCCAACCAGGGCGGGCAGTACGCCGAGAAGATCAGCCCCGATGGGAAACCCTCCCGGCTGGTCGGCGGCGTCGTGTTCTGGGTGATCATGCTGTTCGTCATCGCCGCCGCGATCAGCACACTCGACATCCCAGCACTCACCGGCTTCATGAACGCCGTGCTGAACTATCTGCCCAACGTCCTCGCGGCACTGCTGATCTTCATCGTGGCCGGCGCCATCGCCGGGGCTGTCGGCGGCGTTGCCCACCGCATGATGGGCGATACCCCGACCGGCAGGATCGTCCGTACCGGCGCGCCCGTCCTGATCATGGCGATCGCCCTGTTCATGATTCTGACCCAGCTGCGCATCGCTCCGGTCATCGTCATCATCACCTACATTGCCCTGATCGGTGCACTCGCCGTAGCTGCGGCGCTCGCCTTCGGACTGGGCGGCCGCGATGCCGCCGCGGAACTGGTCAACGCCGGCTACCGCAAAGCCCAGGAGCAGGCCGATCAGGTCCGACAGGACATGGCCACCGGTCGCGCTCGCGCCCAGCAGGCGGTGACCAGCCAACAGCAGAACCACGACCCGGCGCCGTACGCCCAGCACCAGGACGAATCCGACAGCCTCCAGTCCTCGGAAGCCACCGCCGACTCGGCACGGGATGGACGAACCGTTCATTCGGTATCAGGCGACGACGGGCCTTACCAGTCCAGGTAGGCCGGCGTACACCCGACAACAGTGCGAGCAGTCACGCGGCAGGGGAAAGGGCACCATGAGCATCGCAAACATGCACAACCCCGGCGTCGTGACCGGCGCCGCAGTCGAAGGCATCGACGGTGCGAACTCGGCAAGGGCGATCCGATCTATCGGGACAACAAGACCCACAAGCCCCAGTGGGCTGCGGGTCAAGAGCGGCATGTTCGGTGGGCACGTGTCCCTGGTGCCGCTGCATCAGGGTCAGTGGGACGGCAGCGCGCTGTCCGTGCCATTCGACAAGGAGCAGTTCAAGAACGCGCCGCACCATGACCCGGACGCCGAGATCAGCGTGCAGGATGAACCGAAGCTGTACCAGCACTACGGCATCGACTACGGCGCCTCCGACGACGCGGCCGGCCGCAGCGGAAGGTGCCTGGCGGTAGGACCGCTGACGGCTCCGGCCCGACACCCCGGGCCGCGACACCGACGAGTCAATGACCCGCTCCGAGGAGTGGTCGCATGTCGGTACCAAGTCCAACGAGGTCGGAAAAGCGCGCCTGCGCAAGTACATCGTGACCGAGAAACGTCGACACCGCGGTCCCGGTGCGCCACGAGGAGGTCACCCTCAAGCGGGAGCCGATCACCGACGCCAACCGCGGCGACGCGATGGGCGGCGGCGAGCTCACCGCGAAGACCACGAGGTCACGCCGCACGAGGAGGGTGTCGTCACGCACAAGGAGACCGTGCCGGTCGGGCGGGTGCGGTTGGGCACCGAGACGGTCACCGAGGACGAGCAAGTCAATGAGACCGTCCGTAAGGAACACATCGAGAGTCAGAGCCCCGGCACCGATGCCGGTGGCCGTCCGCAGGAGCGTCAGCAGGGCCAGCAGGCCCGGAAGGACCGGTAACACCATGCAGATCCCCAAGGAAAAGATCATGGAAATGATCAAGGCGCACGGCGAGGACGACAAGACCCAGCAAGCCCACAAGGAACTGCCCGAAACCGTGGACACCGACCAGCACTCCGGTCTGCTCGACAAGTTCGGCGTCGACGCGACGAAGCTTGTCGGCGGACTCGGCAACAAGCTCGGCATGTAGCACCATGGGACGCGGCCCCAGCCCGCGCTGAACGAGTGACTTCGAGTGTCCACACCGGCGGTGGCTTTCCCGTATCGCCGGGGAGATGATCGTGCACGTGTCGACCACGATTGTGGACATCATGCACCCTGCTCGTCGGTGAACTTGGCTGAGATACGTGTTGCGTCGCCGAGAAGCCACTCTTTGCCCAGGCGGCTATGGTCATGGGATGGCGGGCCGGACACTGCAAGAGTGGTGTCCGGGCCTGTGAATCAGGTCGCGGACTGTGATGCCGCTGCGTGGGCACCGAACTGGCAGGGACAACAGGTGCCGCGGAGGGTGATCGATGACACCCATTGTGTCAACCTCTAGCTCAAACTCGGGCCGCGAGCATTGTGCGCCCGGTGTTGGGCCTGCCGTGCAGGGCCAGCTCATAGACCGGGCCGTTCTGCGTCTACCGGCGTGAAGGACCCGGCCTATCCGGACACGATCTATGTGACCGAACTAGTCGCTCCGGACACAGTCAACACCATGCCCGGAGCCACCCTTGCAGCATTCGCCGACCACGGCGACGTCACCGGCGACACCATCTGCGGTCGCTACGACGACGCCCGCCACCTAATCGAGCGGCTCGCCGATCTCGGCGTCGACTTCGACGATGTCACCGACTACTCGAACGAGAAGGACTGCGCAAATTCGAGAACAGCTGGGACGAACTCAGCTCAACCGAGGCCGCGCAACTGCACACCAACCGCACCCCCACCAGTACTGGAGTACAACGATGAGCGACAACACGACCACGGAGCAGCCGACCCGCCGACACCAGGTACAGAACTGGTCCCTCGCCGTGGGCGTCGTATTCCTCCTGGTAGGCATACTGGGCTTCGTTCCAGGGATCACCACGCACTACGACATGCTCGCCGCAGCGGGACACGGGTCGATGGCGAAGTTGTTGGGCGTGTTCAATGTGTCGATCCTGCACAACATCGTGCACCTGGCATTCGGTGTGATTGGCCTGGTCGCGGCCCGTACGGCTCGGGCGGCGCGGGCGTATCTGATCGTGGGTGGCGTGATCTACCTGGTGTTATGGATCTACGGTTTGGTGATCAACCAGAATAGCTCGGCGAACTTCGTGCCGGTCAACACCGCCGACAACTGGTTGCATCTCGCTCTCGGCATCGGGATGATCGCCATCGGTCTACTGGTCGGTCGCCGCCTCGATACCGAGGCTGGTCGTCGCTACAGATCATGAACGGCCCCAAAGTTGCCTAGATGATCTAATTTAATCCCAGGGTTCAGTGACCGTATTACAGGCCGCGTCGCAGCACCGCACGGTCATCGAACAGGCCAAGGCGGTTGCACTGAGCCGAAATACCTCGGCGCGCTCAGGTCGCGTGGCGAGGAGGCCGGCGACCCAGGCATACAAGGAACTGTCCGGCACCTCGGGCGGCGAGAAACGCTGCGGGCTGTTCGCCAAGTTCGTCATGGATCCGGCGAGACTACCCGGCAGTCTCGCCGACGAGCTCGCCAGGTGCCCACTCAGTCCGCCGGTACCTGCACCTCGCCACAGCCTTCCTGGGGACCTGGCCCGGGGAGGACGGCCCGGGCCTCGCCGTCCAGCCTGGCCGATTCCGGCCGCTACAGCCAAAGGAGATCATCATGAGTAGCAGCAACCCACCCGGCCCGCACCGCGTCGACTCGGACACGGATGGTGCGGTCCCTGACCGGAACACCGACGGCACCGCCGCAACCTCTGCCCCCGGGCCGTCCGATGTGCTGGACAGGCAGAAGGAGCGCTTCGGCGGAATCAAATGGGGTGCTGCGTTCTTCGGCTGGCTCACCGCCACCGGCGCCGTTCTCGTCCTCACCGCCATCGCCGCCGCGGCCGGCACTGTGCTCGACCTGTCCACCGGTGGCACCCAGCTCGGCCAGCAGGCCAACCGGGCCGCCGGGAACCCGGCCACGGCAGAGACAGTGGGGATCGTGGGCGCCATCGTGGTACTCGTGGTCGTGTTCCTCGCCTACCTCTGCGGTGGCTATGTCGCCGGCCGGATGGCCCGGTTCAATGGCATCCGGCAGGGAATCGCGGTCTGGTTGTGGACGATCTTCATCGCGATCGTCGTCGCGGTTGCGGGCAGCAAGTTCGACATCCTCGGCAACCTCCACGGCCTGCCCCGTATTCCGGTCAACGAGGGCACACTGACCACCGCGGGGATCATTACCGCGCTGATCGCGCTCGCGGCCGCCGTGGTTGGCGCGGTCCTCGGCGGACTCACAGGAATGCGATACCACCGCAGAATTGACCGCGCCGGATTCGACGAATGAACATCAAAGATAAGATAGGAGCGTTATGTCTGATCGCAACACTGTGGTCCGCAGTATGCATGATCTCGGCCTGGCCATATGGTTCGGCGGTTCACTCGCCGGCGCGGTCGCGGTGAACGGCGCCGCCGCAGACGTCCCCGACCCTCGCTTGAGGCTGCGGGTTGCCAATTCCGGTTGGGCCCGGTGGGCACCTGTGAACTTCGCCGCGATCGGTATACACCTCATCGGTGCCAGCGGCATCCTCCTCGCCAACCGTGGACGTGCCACGACGCAGCGTGGAGTCGGTGCGAACACCATGGTCAAGCTCGTGTTGACGGGTGCCGCGCTGGGCGTGACCGCCTACAGCGGTGTGCTCGGCGCGCGGCTGCGCAAGGAGAACGGCACGCCCGTCGAGGGTGGGACCGATCCGTCGTCCCAGACCCCGTCGGATGTCGCCGATGTCCAGCGGCAACTTGATCTCTGCCAGTGGCTCATTCCGGCGCTAACCGGTGCCGCGGTCGTGTCCACCTCCATCCAGGGGGAGCAGCAGCGGCCCACCCAGCAATTGTCCGGAGTGTTGGCCACGACTATCCGGCGGATCAACCCCCGCCGGGTGAACACCAGATCCCAAAGCCGGGTGGTAGCGGCAAGGTCCGAGAGTTGGGGATTCCGACCATCGCGGGCAGGGTTGTCCAGGCGGCGCTGAAGCTGATGCTGGAACCGATTTTCGAGGCCGGCTTTGCGCCGGTCTCCTACGGTTTTCGGCCGATGCGGCGCGCGCACGACGCGATCGCTGAGGTCCGACGTTTCGGCACCAAGGGCTACCAGTGGGTGCTGGACGCGGACATCGAAGCGTGTTTGGATGCGTTGACATACTGCTCCTTCCTTTGATTGTCATGATCAGAACAGCCCGTCTTGGGCTGCTGGGGGTTGGATACGCAGGCCTTTTCTGCGTCCGGTGCGGAGGTGGACCGCGCGGAGCTGCCCGTTCTTGACACGTTGCATGATGGTCTGGCGGGACAGGCCGTAGGCGAGGGTGGCCTCCAGCATGGCCAGCCAGCCGTCGGGGGCGTCATCGACGAACAGTGCCCGGATGTCGGGGGTGAGGCGGATCCGCCAGGGTGCGCCCGGGGTGAGCTGTTCGCCGGCGATGAATCCGTCGTTGAGCCACCGGTGCAGGGTGGAGGGGGCCAGGCCGAGTTCGGCGGCGGCGTCGATCACGGTCAGCAGGTCTCCTTCCCGCGGCTCGTCGGGTGGTTGGTGGCAGGGGATGTCCCGGTGGTGCCGGAGGCTTTGGACTCTACTGGCGGTGAACGACAGTCCTCGGGCGGTGCGGCGGCCTTGCCGGTTGAGGATGTGGGCGATCCTCGCGTCGTCGTAGTGGACGGCCAGCCGCCGCAACAGGTCAACGGTGTCCTCTGTGGTGCGCAGTCGGTTGGGTGGGGTGCGCTTGAGGGGGATGGCCAACTCGCTGATCGCGCCTCCTTTCCACCGCAGGACCAGATCGGCGTGGCCGCTGTCCTGGTCACGGTGCACGGTGATGTTCACCTCCTCCAGCAGGGTGCGCAGCAGGTGCTTGCGGTCCTTGTCGGTGGTCGTCGCTGCGTCCCAGACAGCTTCCAGGTCATCGCCCAGTGCCAGCACGGCGGCGCGTTCGGTGGTGGTGAGGGCCTTGGGGCGGGCCTGCTCGCGGCGGGTGAGTTCGGTCTGGGCTGCGGCCAGCTCGGTCAGTGTCTTCTCCCACGCGGACTCCAGGCCACGGGCGACCAGCCGGTTCTCCGGATCGACCGCGTGGTAGCGACGTTCGGCTTTGCCGGCGGCGTAGCGTGCGGCTTCGACCTGGCGGCGCCATTGGTCCAGCGCGGCGTCGTGGCCCTCCTCGAGTTGCTGGGCGGCGGCCAGGCAGGCTTGCAGCGCCGAGGGGGCAAGGGCGGCCAGGAACACGGTGGTGACGGCGGTGTCGATCGCGACTCCGCCGACCCGCAGGTGGCGGCTGCCGCGGCCGTCGATGAGGTGGCCGGTGCCGGTGCAGTAGTAGCCGGGGGTGGCCTTGTGCTCGCCGTCGTAGTAGACGGCGAGTTTGCGTCCGCAGGTGCCGCAGGTCGCCAGCCCCTGAAGCAGTGCGCAGCCCTCCCGGACGGCGCCGGTGCCGGGCTGGTGGGCCATCGGCCGGATGTTGGCGCCGATCCGGGCCTGGTTGGCCTGGTAGGTGTCCCAGTCGATGAACCCCGGGTGGTGGTCTTTGATGAGCACCGCCCACTCGGCTTGGGGCACCACCCGCCGCCGCTGGTGCAGAACGCCGTCTTCGCCGACGTACTTCTGCTGGCGGGATCGCCCATAGGTATAGGCGCCCGCGTAACAGGGGTGGGTGAGTACATTGTGGACAGCGTGGTAGGTCGGGTCCACCCAGACGACCTCGGCTGCCGTCGAGATGTATCCGCTCTTTTGCAGCGGAAGTTTGAGTCCCTGGTCACGCAGCCACAACCACACCCCGCGAGCCGATCCGCGCACGGCGAACTGTTCGAAGATCGCAGCGATGACGCCGACGACGGCTTCGTCGGGATGGTGGAGGATCTGTCCGTCGGCTTCACCCCAGACCAGCCCGATCGGCAGCGGGCGGCGCAGTTCACCACGCGCGGCCTTGTTGCGGATACCACCGTCGAGCCGGGCCCGCAGAATGTGCAGCTCACTTTCGGCCATGGTCCCCTTGAGCCCCAGCAGCAGCCGGTCGTTGAACATCGCCGGATGGTAGACACCGTCGGCGTCGGCGATCAGAGTGTCGGTCATCCCGGCCAGATCCAGCAGCCGGTACCAGTCGGCATTGTTGCGGGCCAGCCGCGAGGACTCCAGCGAGAGCACGATCCCGATCTGCCCGAGGCCGACCTGGACGGCCAGTTCAGCGAATCCGCTTCGCCCGGCCGTCGATGCCCCCGACACTCCCAGGTCCTCATCGATCACCGTCACGGCGCTGCGTGGCCATCCCAACGCCTGGGCTCGGGAGACCAGGTCGTACTGGCGGGCCGTCGATTCCTTGTTGCGGTCGACCTGGGTCAGCGTCGACTGGCGGACATAGATGACCGCGATGCGCCGCAGATGCGAGGCGGTGACCTTAAAGTCACTCATGCCCGCTCACCTTCATCCCCTGCGTCGGCGTTGGATCTGATGCTTTGGCGATCAGGCGAGCCAGCAGGCTGACCGCCGCCGCGACCTGCTGTTCGGGAAGCTGGGCTAACAGGGTTGGGGGTGGCGCCGGAACCTGGTCGGGCAGCAGACTGAGCTGCGCAGGCTGCATGGGAGTCCTCCTTGCACGGTGACTGCCGTGCAGCCTGCTCCCGCTCATCCTGGCTCCGAGCCAACAGAGCTGAGACCAGCTCGGAAGCGGCCAGTAGATCCTCCAGCGATCCCAGTGTCGCCGACCTCTCGCCGACCTCACCGCCGGCGGCGTCGGTTCCGGCCTCCAGATCGGTCCACGCCGCCGGAACCATCGACTTGCTGCCGTCAGGCAGCACCAGCAGCAACTCCAGGTGGCCATGTCGCCGCAACCGGCCCAGCACCACCAGGGACAGGCCTTCCAGCGGATGCCGCCGACGCGTGACCACCACTGCCAGCACCGCGGTCATCGGTTCGCCGCGGCCACAGCGACACCGGCATCGCGGTGACCAGCAGCGTGAAGGACAACCTGGGCCACCAAAACGATGCTGGCTTTGTCCAACCCGGACACCGCGTCCCGCAAGTCCACCGGGACGCCCTCGGCGATGCTCGCCGCGATCCGCAGGATCTGCGCCTCGCCGCCCGAGCACGGCAGGCGCCCCGTTCCCAGCGCCGTCACTGCCGCGGACCAGTCGACGAACGCCATCGGCGTCCCGTCGATGACGCTCTGGCCAGTCTCGATGAACTCGCCGACGAAGTCGACGCGCAGCAACCAGCCCATATGGCTGATCAGCAGCCTGACCGCTGCCTCAGCGCAGTACAGACCTCGAGCGTTCGCGCACAGCGCTTCTGCCAAGTCCTCGATACCGGTAGTGAGTCGGGTCCTCGTTCGACACC
>DASUJK010000447.1:0-4886 GCA_036279295.1 Pseudonocardiaceae bacterium
ACCGCTACCGGGTCACCGACACCGGCCTGCATCACGCTCTGTTCCTTACCCGGGTCCACGACCGACTACTCCGCACTGGTGTCGCTCACCTGTGCAACCCCGAACCGAACCCGATCCGGAGGTTGTCCCAGGTCTCGTGGAACTTCTCAGGTGGCGGTCCCCCGCCTGAGACCTGCCATGAGGTAGGTGTTGGGCGTCTGCCAAGACACAACCCAACCAGCAAGGGGACCGCCATGACCAAGGACTACCAGACAACCACAATCGATACGACCCGAACCGCCGTGCCCGACCAGGTCAGCATCGCGCTGGCCGAGATCACCACCGACCTGCGTGAGGGCCTGCTGGCCCTGGCGGTCGGCGCGGGCCTGCAGGTACTGACCGCCATGATGGAAGCCGACGTGACTGCCGCCTGCGGGCCCCGCGGCCAGCACAACCCCGACCGCGCCGCGGTACGCCACGGACACGGCCCCGGCTCGGTGCCCCTGGGCGGGCGGCGGATACCGGTTACCCGACCCCGCATCCGCGCGGTCGAAGGCTCCGGTGAACTGCCGCTGCCCTCCTACGAGATCCTCAACGACACCGACGTGCTGGGCCGCATGGCGCTGGAGCGGATGCTGGCCGGGCTGTCGGCCCGCCACTACAACCGTGGCCTGGAACCGGTGGGCGAGCAGGTCACCCAGACCGCGTCGGGGACCAGCAAGTCAGCGGTATCCCGAAAGTTCGTGGCTGCCACCGAGACCGCGCTAGCCGAGCTGCTCGCCACAGATCTGTCCACACTGGACCTGGTGGCGTTCATGGTGGACGGGGTGCACGTCGGGGAACACTGCTGCGTCGTGGCACTGGGGATCGGCATCGAGGGCACCAAACACCCCCTGGCCCTGGTGGAGGGCTCGACGGAGAACGCCACTCTGGTCACCGAACTGATCGTGGGCCTGCGCGAGCGGGGCCTGGATGTCAGCTGCCCGGTCCTGGCCATGATCGACGGATCGAAGGCCCTGCGTCGGGCGGTGCTGGACGTGTTCGATCACCCGGTGATCCAACGCTGCCAACTGCACAAGATCCGTAACGTGGTCGACAAGCTACCGGAGAAGCTACACGGCGTGGTGCAACGAGGGATGCGAGATGCTTACCACGCCGAGGGCGCATTGACCGCGCAGGCCCAGCTGGAAACCCTGGCCGGCGAACTGGACCGGACCCATCCCGGTGCGGCCGCCTCCCTGCGGGAGGGCTTGGCTGAGACGCTGACCGTGCTGGGGCTGGCGGTGCCACCCACGCTGGCGCGCACGATGCGCTCCACCAACGCGATCGAGTCGATGATCTCTATCTGCCGTGATCACGCCGCCAACGTGAAGCGCTGGCGGGACGGGCAGATGGCACTGCGTTGGTGCGCGGCCGGGATGGTCGAGGCCGGCAAGCAGTTCCGCCGGGTCAACGGCCATCTACTGCCGCGTCTCAGAAGGTTGATGAGGTAATGGGCCCCGGGTCGGCGGGCTGATCACGCCTGGCAGGCTGCCCGGCGGAGGTGGTAGCTGATGGCTCGTCAGCCCGAGGTGTTCGTGCACGAGTTGGACCCCGACCAGGCACAGCGGTTGGTGAAGATCACCCGCACGACGCGGGACCGGGTCCGGTTACGTCGCGCTGGGATCGTGCTGGCCTCGGTGCAGGGCCGCTCCGCGGGCGAGATCGCGATGATGTTCGCCGCTTCCGAGAACTATGTGCGGGAGGTGATCCACGCGTTCAACGAGTCCGGGTTCGTGGCGTTGGACCCAAAATGGAGCGGCGGCCGGCCCCGTAAGTTCGGTCCGGCCGCCCGGGATCAGATCTGCCGCATCGCCCGCAGTAGCCCGTCTGGGCTGGGACAACCGTTCACCACCTGGAGTCTCACCAAACTCGTGGATTACCTGCGCGAGCACCACCGCTTGATCGTGTCGGTCGAGACCGTGCGACGCGTGCTACGCCAGGCCGGGATCACCTGGCAACGCACGAAGACCTGGAAGACCAGCCGGGATCCGGACTTCGCCGCGAAGATGGCCCGCGTCCTGGACCTCTACGATCATCCGCCCGTCGACGGTCGGGTGTTGTGTGTTGACGAGTTCGGTCCGCTCAACCTGCAACCTCGCCCTGGTCACGGCTGGTTTAGACGTGGCCAACCGGCCCGGTTGCGGGCTACCTACACCCGCCCGCATGGGGTGCGGCAGATGTTCGCCGCGCTCGATTTGGCGACCGGGCAGATGTTTTACCGGTTCCGTGATCGCAAACGCTGGCCCCAGTTCCTGGACTTCTGCAAGCAACTGCGCCGCCGCTTCCCGGTCGGCAGGTTGTATCTGATCTGCGACAACTACGGCCCGCATGGCAAGGCCGAGGTCATCGCGTGGTGCGCTGGGCACGGGATCGAGTTGGCCTACACGCCCAGCAATGCCTCGTGGTTGAACTGGGTGGAGTCGGAGTTCACCGCGTTGCGCTACTTCACCCTGGATGGCAGCGACTACCCCTCCCACGCCGCCCAGGAAGCCGCGATCGCTGGCTACCTACGCTGGCGCAACCGTCACTGCCATCCCAAGCGGCACTTCGCGGTTAACTCCAAGATCCGCAGGCCCGATTACCTACCCAACGTTGCGTGACGCAGCACTACACCTGCCAGAGCTACGGACCGCGTTGCAGCGGCATGTCGCCACCGAAACTGTCGGTGCCATCCGGCACACTGACACCGTGACCGCAGCCTGACGATCACGGGCCGCCACCGAAGTTCAACGAACCTCGGGACAATCTCAGAGCGTGCGCTGCCTCACGCTCTGTCGACTCTGCGTCGGACCGTCCGTGGTAGTCCAGGCGGTATCGTCGATCGTGTCGGGAACCGCTGGCACACATTCTGGTGAGGGGTGGCTATGGTGCAATCTGAGACGTCTCGAGTACTCAAGCAGGTGCTTGACCAGGTCAGCGGGCTCACGTCTCCCCGGCAAGCGCGGTACGCAACGATTTCTTCAGCCTGTTCGCCGAACTGGACATGCTTGAAGCTTTCGTAGCTGGTCTCCTTTCAAGTGGGCGTCAGGCGAACGCGGAAGACTTTCGTTTGACGGATGATCAATTCGAAGTTGTCGGTAGCGAGCTTTCGAAGGTAGGGAGTTGGAGCTCCTCGGAGATTGAGCCTCTGCGTACAGGTGTGGCTTCATTGCTAAATGCATATGAAGGCTACAAGGCTGAGATACTGCCCTGATAAAGCGTCGGGCCGCGCGGGCTCCGCGTGCTCGACTACGTCTGCAGATCCACCTTCGGCACCTCATGGGACATCGACGGCGACTCACCTCGACCGATCGGTGCTTGGGTCGTTGCGATGTGCACCGAGCGGCGTGCAACGGTTCTCGTCCAGTTGACGGGCACCCCACAGGTGTTCCCTGCGGTCCCAGTAGCCGTTGTAGGTATGCAGGGTGGCCGGTGACGCGGCGGCACGCACCCTGGGGCTGGTACTCGGCGGACGTGATACTGGGTGTGGGTCTCGTCAAGTGAGTTGGCCCCACCTGTCGTCGTGGATGTTGGCCCCGGCTGGGCGTCGTGGTGGTTAGTGAGGGCCGGGTTGGAACAGGGCCTCGCCGTCGCCGCCGCTGAGGAGGAAGGTGAAGCGGTCCAGGTCGGTGCGCGGCGTCTGGAGGCCGTGTAGGTGTCGACGAAGCGGGTCAGGGACGTCTGGAGGCAGCTGGGGTCGCTGCAAGCCAATCATTGAGGAATGGGAGTAGTTCGGCGTGTCGGTGGCATCACCGGTAGCCAGGCCAGGGAACACTCCTGTCCTTTATGGTCAGTTGGTTTTCTTGCTGCGGCTGGTGGCTTTGCTGGTGCGCAACCGGTAGGACTGGGTACCGGTCTCTAGGATGTGCGCGTTGAACGTGACCCGATCCACGATCGCCGCGACCAGACGCGGGTCACCGAACACCGATCCCCACTCGCTGAAGGGCAGATTCGTGCTGATGCCGATCGAGGCCCGTTCCTCACGTTCGGTGATGATCTGGAACAACAGCTCCGCGCCACGCGGGTCGATCTGGACATAGCCGAGCTCGTCCAGCTATGCCGACATCGGCATAAGTCGATCTATCCCGATCCGGTGATTATGCCGATCCCGGAGTGCCGTGAAGCGAAAAGACGTAGTCGTCGTTGGCTGATTCGATCCAGTGGCGCTGGAGGGTCGGCATAGTTCCGTCGGAGATTGACGCTTCTAGCGAGGAGCCCACTGGGTTGGTTCACCTACCAGCTTGGCCAACTACTTGGCAAGGAGCCTATCCGATCTTGTGAGATCAGATGGCGATCATGCCTTTGGGGTGCGTTACTGGCGAACCAGGATGTCACCTGCCCAGCCCGACACCGCGATCCCGGTAAGACCAAGAAAACGGATATCGCAGGTTGAAACTCAAGCCTAGCGCTGGCATCGAAATGAAACGAACCTGACGATATCCACGGTACCCAGTGCGGCCAGCGGTCGATCCGCCACCTACCCATGACCGAGTTGCGCCAGGCGATGTCCTCAGCTGACCTGATCCGCCGTCGCTGAGCCGCCGATCGGCACCACCGTGGCGTTGTGGGGCGGTCGGAGCACGGCCATGGGAAGCACGACGGGCCAGTTCGGCCGCCACGACGGCACACGGTCCACTTCGGATGCCAGGTCGGCGGCGATCCGCCGAACCTCCCGGTGCAGGCCGATATACTCCTCCGTGTTGCGGTACTGCGGATAGGGAATGTTCCACGGCTCCAGGTCCCGATACTGCCGTTTCCTGGCCTCTGCCGGCAGGTTCTGCCAGCCTGTCAAGGCCAGTGGGTAGGTCAGGCCGTGCGGGCACTGCTCGGTAGCCATGCCGGTAGCGATCTCGCGGGCCCGCATAGTGCGCCATTCCGCGACGCAC
>DASUJK010000448.1:0-22916 GCA_036279295.1 Pseudonocardiaceae bacterium
ATCGGGCAGGTGCGCGAGCGCGGAGAAGCTGGCCAGGTACGCGCCCGGCGTGCCGTTCTGCATGATGACGTTGAAGTAGTACCCGCCCATCACGCCGACCACCGACACCATGCCGTTGAGCAGCAGGGCGATCAGCATCGCGGCCAGCACCCTGGGCACCACGAGGCGCTGGATCGGGGAGACCCCGAGCACCTCCATGGCGTCGATCTCCTCGCGGATGGTCCGCGCCCCGATGTCGGCGCAGATCGCCGAGCCACCGGCGCCGGCCACCAGCAACGCCGTGACCAGCGGACTGGCCTGCTGGATGATCGCCAGCACGCTGGCCGCACCGGTGAACGACTGGGCGCCCAACTGCTTGGTCAGCGAGCCCAGTTGCAGTGCGATGACCGCGCCGAACGGGATCGCGACCAGCGCGGTCGGCAGGATGGTGACGCTGGCGATGAACCAGCTCTGCTGAATGAATTCGCGGGTCTGGAACGGGCGCCGGAAGATGTTCACCCCGACGTCCAGCCCGAGGCCGAACAGCCGCCCGGTCTCCCGGAGCGCGCCGGCGCCAGGGAACGAGGCCGGAGCCGAACTCGTCACAGGTGTCCTTCCCTCACTGCCGTTCCTGATGTCGTCACTGGGGCAGTTGGCCCTGGAAGCCGCCCGGCGGTTCCGGCGTCCGACGCGGGGTCGGGCTCGGCCGGAAGCCGCTCGGTGGGGTGCCGAACGGCAGGTTCGCGGTCGGCATGCTCTGCGTGGGCGCGCCCGCGTGCATGGCCGTCGCGCCGACGCCGTAGCGGAAGCGGTCCTCCGGGGTGAGCGACTCGACGATGGCCTGCTGCGCGGCCACCGGCAGGGTGTGCAGGATCCGCATCACCCTGTCCTTGCGCCGCCGCATCGCCATCCGCTCGGGCAGGCCGGGCGTCGGCATCAGCTGCGGCACGATCCCGCTGACGTCCTCACCGGACGAACCGTCGGTGTGCCCGGCGTCCACAGCGGCCTGCTCACGGGCCATCGTGGCGTGGTCCTTCTCCTCGGACATGCCGATCGGACCGAGCCGCCTGCCGTTGAGGAACTGGTTGACCACGGGTTCTTCGCTGGTCAGCAGCACCTCGCGGGGGCCGAACATGACCAGCTCGCGCAGGAACAGCATGCCGATGTTGTCCGGCACGGTCCGCGCGATGTTGATGTTGTGCGTGACGATCAGGATGGTCGCGTCGATCTGCGCGTTCAGGTCCACCAGCAGTTGCGAGATGTAGGCCGTGCGCACCGGGTCCAGGCCGGAGTCCGGCTCGTCGCACAGGATGATCTCCGGGTCCAGCACCAACGCCCTGGCCAGGCCGGCGCGCTTGCGCATACCGCCGGAGATCTCACCGGGCAGCTTGCGCTCCGCCCCGGTCAGACCGACCATCTCCATCTTCTCCAGCACGATGCGCCGGATCTCGGCCTCGGTCTTCTTCGTGTGCTCCCACAGCGGGAACGCGACATTGTCGAAGAGGTTCATCGAGCCGAACAATGCGCCGTCCTGGAACAGCACCCCGAAAAGTTTCCGGATCTCGTACAGCTTGTGTTCCGAGCACGACACGATGTCGACACCGTTGATCACGCATTTGCCGCGTTCGGGCTTGAGCAATCCGATCATGGATTTGAGGAACACCGATTTGCCGGTGCCCGAGGGCCCGAGCAGCACGCTGACCTCGCCCGCAGGCAGGGTGAGCGAGACATCCCGCCAGATGGTCTGTCGGCCAAAGGACTTCGTCAGTCCTTCGACCACCACCTCGACGCCCATCTGACCTCCCACGACCCGTGATGCCCGGACCGCACAGCGTGACGACCGGTGTCCGGCTTCTGTCCCATGCAACGAGCAGGCGGCGGGTAGGTTACCCGCCAGTTCGTTTTGCGACGGCAGGACGGTAACGCCTCGGGGATCGGGCACCGAATAGGGACCCGGTCAAATAGGGGCAATCCCCTACCCATCACAAAGGCGGGCACCCCCGTAGGGATGCCCGCCTTGTGTGCTGTTGTGCCTGGTGAAACTACTTGACGCTGACCTTCGCGCCAGCGGCTTCCAGCTTCTCCTTGGCGGCCTCGGCGGCCTCCTTGGTGACCTTCTCCAGCAGCGGCTTCGGAGCGGACTCGACCAGCTCCTTGGCCTCCTTCAGGCCCAGGCCGGAGACGACCTCACGCACGACCTTGATGACCTGGATCTTCTTGTCACCGGCGCCTTCCAGCACCAGGTCGAACTCGCTCTGCTCCTCGACGGCGTCGGCGACGGCACCGGCCGGGCCGGCAGCGGCGACCGCGACCGGCGCGGCAGCGGTGACCTCGAACTTGTCCTCGAAGGCCTTCACGAACTCGGACAGCTCCAGCAGCGTCATCTCGCCGAAGACGTCGAGGAGTTCATCGGTGCTCAGCTTCGCCATGATGGCGTTCCTTCCTTAACTACTTCGGTACGAAAACGGGGGTTACGGTCAGCTTTCCGATTCGGTCGCGTCGGACACGGCCGGCTCGGCACCGGCACCCTCGGCTGCCTTCTTCTCCTGCAACGCGGCGGCCAACCGGGCAACCTGGCTGGCGGGTGCGGCGAACAGGGCAGCGGCCTTGGCCATGTTGCCCTTCATCGCACCGGCCAACTTGGACAGCAGCACCTCGCGCGAGTCGAGGTCGGCGATCCGGGTGACCTCGTCCACGCTCAGCGGACGGCCATCCATGAAGCCGCCCTTGATGACCAGGGCCTTGTTGTCCTTCGCGAAGTCACGCAGCGCCTTGGCGGCGCCAACCGGCTCGCCCTCGACGAAGGCGATCGCGGTCGGGCCGGTGAACAGGCCTTCGAGGCCCTGCACGCCAGCGTCTTCCGCGGCACGCTGGACCAGCGTGTTCTTCGCGACCCGGTAGCTCACACCGGAGCCGAGTGCGCGACGCAGAGTGGAAAGCTGCGCCATGGAGAGACCCCGGTACTCGGTGATGACAGCGGCCGAGCTGTCACGGAACTTGTCCGCGATCTCGGCGACGGCAGACACCTTCTCGGGCTTCGCCACGGTCGCCTCCTTTCTCCTTCTCCAGTGGTGACCGAACCGGTCCCTGGAAACGACGAACGCCCCGGCGCAGTGGGCACGGGGCGGAGAAGGAGGGCGCGATGACGCGCACCATGATCTGCCTCGTCCAGCCTGCGCGGGCCGCCCGCTCATCGCGGGACCTTGGTTCTCGCCGCCCGTGAGGGCAGGAGAAGACCAGCGGTCTTCGGTCGAACGTGTCCAGAATACGGGAGCCGGGGCCGGAAGACCAAATCGCCCCGATCCGATGCACAGGGTGCCCGCCGGAACACGGCATGATGGCTGACGTGGCCGAGAACGAACCGCCGGCACTCCCGTCGGGAGCCGACGAGCCGACGCCGCCGCGTGGCCTGGACGCGGCGGAGTACCGCCGGTTCCAGGAGTTCCAGCGGTTCCAGGACTACCAGCGGTTCGTGCGGCAGCAGGGCGGCGGGCCGCCCACGAACCTGCCGGTGCCGGTGCAGCCGGGCACGGTTCACGAACCACATCCCGTCGAGGCCCAGCTGGCCGGCATGCAACAGCAGCTGGCCAGGATCGAACGGGTCACGAATCCGCCGCTGTGGCAGAAGATCCTGCGCAACAAGTGGCTGCACCGCGCGGTATGGCTGGTGATCATCGTCGTGCTGGCCACGTGGGGCCTGCCCAAGCTGATCAACCACTACTTCGGCGGGGGCACCGACCAGAACCCGGCCGCACCGGGCAACCTGCCGCTGCCCAAGAACCAGAGCCGCGAGCTGGCCCAGCACCAGGACGACGCCGTCACCGACGTGTACCTGTTCATCGCCCTGAAGCAGCCCGAGCATGCCTGCTTCTACTTCGTCGGCGCCGCTGGCCAGGAGTTCGCGAACGCGGTCGGGGCGAGCACCTGCACGGCCGCGGTCCAGAAGCTGGAGCGGCAGGTCACCGACCCCGGCACCTATCAGGCGCCGATCCTGACCGCGCAGCGCGATCTCACGTCGCCGACCATGGCCATCCGGTCGTGCGACTTCGAGATCGGCGGCGGACCGCTGCTGGGCAACTTCGTCGTCACGCAGCAGCCCGACCAGACGTGGGGCATCACAAGCTACAGCAAGGGCCCGAGCACCTGCCCGGCCACGACGATCCCGGCGCCACCGACATAGCGCGGCCCCACACGCGAAAGCGGGCGGACACCCACTGGGTGCCCGCCCGCTCTGTTGTCTGACTCAGACCGCTGCCTCGTCCACCAGCAGGTTGCGGGTGCGCTTCGGGTCCACCGGGATGCCGGGGCCCATGGTCGTGGAGAAGGTGACCTTCTTGAGGAACTGGCCCTTGGCGGCGGACGGCTTGGCCCGCAGCACCTCGTCCAGCGCGGCCGCGTAGTTCTCCACCAGCTTGTCGGTGTCGAACGAGGCCTTGCCGATCACCAGGTGCAGGTTGGCCTGCTTGTCCACCCGGAAGTTGATCTTGCCGCCCTTGATCTCGGTGATGGCCTTGGCCACCGCCGGGGTCACGGTGCCGGTCTTCGGGTTCGGCATCAGGCCACGCGGGCCGAGGATGCGTGCGATCCGGCCGACCTTGGCCATCTGGTCCGGCGTGGCGATGGCCGCGTCGAAGTCCAGCCAGCCGCCCTGGATGCGCGCGATCAGGTCGTCCGAGCCCACCTCGTCGGCACCGGCCGCCTCGGCCTCGGCGGCCTTGTCACCGGTCGCGAACACGATCACCCTGGCGGTCTTGCCCGTGCCGTGCGGCAGGTTCACCGTGCCGCGGACCATCTGGTCCGCCTTGCGCGGGTCCACACCGAGCCGGATGGCGACCTCGACGGTCGCGTCCAGCTTCACCTTGGACGTCTCCTTGGCCAGGTTGGCGGCCTCCAGCGGCGAGTACAGCCGCTCGCGGTCCACCAGCTCAGCCGCCTGCCGATAAGCCTTGCTGCGCTTCATTTCTTCCTGTCCTCACTCATGGATCAGCTGTGGTGCGAGCCGCGCTCGGCTCTCCCACGTACTGCGATTTGTCAGATTTTCACTGTGTCAGATTTTCACTGTGTCAGATTTTTGAGACCTGGGTGAACGACAACTCGACCGGGGTCTCCCGACCGAAGATCGACACCAGGACCTTCAGCTTCTGGCCGTCCGCGTTGACCTCGCTGATCGTCGCGGGCAGCGTGGCGAACGGGCCGTCCATGACGGTGACCGACTCGCCGACCTCGAAGTCGACCTCGACGGTCGGCTTGGTGGCCGTCGCCGTTGCCGCCGCCTTGCCGCCGGCAGGCACCTTGGCCTGCTCGACCTGGGGCAGCAGGAACTTCAACACGTCGTCCAACGTCAACGGGGACGGTTTCGATGTCGCACCGACGAAACCCGTGACACCAGGGGTGTTGCGCACCGCGCTCCACGACGGGTCGTTGAGCTCCATGCGAACCAGGATGTAGCCGGGCAGCACCTTGCGCTGCACCTGCTTGCGCTGGCCGTTCTTGATCTCGGTGACCTGCTCGGTGGGCACCTCGACCTGGAAGATGAAGTCCTCCATGTCGAGGGTCTGGATGCGGGTCTCCAGATTGGTCTTGACCTTGTTCTCGTAGCCTGCGTACGAGTGCACGACGTACCACTCGCCGGGCGCCCTGCGCAGGGCGGCGCGCAGCTCGGCGGCCGGGTCCTCCGGCTCGTCGTCGACACTCACGGCGACCTCGTCGCCAGCGGCTTCGGGGGCTGCTTCGGCGTCGTTCTCCTCGGTGCTGACCGACGCCTCGACCGACTCGACCTCTCCGGAGTCGCCATCGTGCTGCTCGGCGAACAGCTCCTCGTCGGACGGGTCAGCGTGCTGACCGCCGGCAGTGCTGTCTTCGGACGTCACAGTCGGTCTCGCTTCCCTTCTTGAGACAAAAACGCTTTCCGGTAACTCAGGCGAAGATCGCGAATACGCCCTTGGCGAACGCCACGTCCAGGCCGGACACGAATGCCACGACCACCGCGACGAACACCAACACCACAAGGGTGTAGGTGATCTGCTGCTTGCGGGTCGGCCAGATGACCTTGCGCAGTTCCGCGATCACCTCACGGACGAACCGGTTCAGCCGCACGAACGGCGACGGCTGCTTTTCCTGCCGGTCCCGCTTCGGGGTCGCGATCCCCTGAGCCTTCTTGCTCAACGCCGTTTCGGCGCTGTCGGCTTCCGCCGCTGCGCGGCCACGCCGGGTCCGGGCGCCGGCCGGCACCTTGTCCTCGACGCCCCGTTTCGGACCGGTCTCGCCCCGGGCCGAAGCCCGACGCTCCCGGCGCGCGGCAGCGGTGACCGGACGGGCTGGAGTTTCGCGCTCCTCCGTCCGATCCTGCTCGTGGTCCTCGGTCACGCCGTCCTCCACTCGCTGTCCGCCTGACGCAGGGGTGACAGGACTTGAACCTGCAACCTGCGGTTTTGGAGACCGCTGCTCTGCCAGTTGAGCTACACCCCTATATGGACGCCTGTCAGCCGCCCCGCTACTCGCTCGGGGAAAGTGTCACACGTACCAAGTCCCGAAGTGTACGGCACCGGGCACCACGCACTCCAATCGCCCAGTCGACACCCGAGCCCTCGTAACGTTTCCAGGCCGTGTGGGTCGGATCTCACGACGGTTTCCCGGTCTGCGACGATGGCGACATGGCGGCAATCGAGACCCCCCGTGACCAGTCCAGCATCCGCCGAGTGTCGGCGAGGATCGGCGGCATCAGCCCGTCCGCGACGCTCGCGGTGGATGCGAAGGCGAGGGAGCTGAAGGCCGCGGGCCGACCGGTGATCGCCTTCGGTGCCGGCGAGCCGGACTTCCCCACTCCCGACTACATCGTGGCCGCGGCCGAGGCAGCCTGCGGCGCCCGCGCGAACCACGGTTACACCGCGGCGGGCGGGCTGCCCGAGCTGAAGGACGCGATCGCGGCCAAGACGCTGCGCGACTCCGGCTACCAGATCGCCGCGAACCAGATCCTGGTCACCAACGGCGGCAAGCAGGCCGTGTACTCGGTGTTCGCCACCCTGCTCGACCCGGGCGACGAGGTGCTGCTGCCGGCGCCGTACTGGACCACCTACCCCGAGTCGATCACGCTGGCCGGCGGCGTGCCGGTGCAGGTCACCGCGGACGAGTCCACCGGCTACCGGGTGTCCGTCGAGCAGCTGGAAGCCGCGCGCACGCCGAAGACCAAGGTGCTGCTGTTCAACTCGCCGTCCAACCCGACCGGTGCCGTCTACCCGCGCGCGCTGATCGAGGAGATCGGCCGCTGGGCGGTCGAGCACGGCATCTGGGTGGTCACCGACGAGATCTACGAGCACCTCGTCTACGACGGTGTCGAGGCCGTCTCCATGCCGGTCGCCGTGCCCGAACTGGCCGACACGTGCGTCGTGCTCAACGGTGTCGCCAAGACCTACGCGATGACCGGCTGGCGGGTCGGCTGGATGGCAGGCCCGACCGACGTGATCAAGGCGGCCACCAACCTCCAGTCGCACATGTGCGGCAACGTCAGCAACGTCGCGCAGCGTGCCGCGCTGGCCGCCGTGGCAGGTCCGTTGGACGCGGTGGCCCAGATGCGGGCTGCCTTCGACAAGCGCCGCCGCACCATCGTCGACCTGCTGTCGGCCATTCCCGGCGTCACCTGCCCGACCCCGCAGGGCGCCTTCTACGCGTACCCGTCGGTGAAGGGCCTGCTGGGCAAGGAGCTGCGCGGCGCCCGTGCGCAGAACAGCACCGAACTGGCCGGCCTGCTGCTGGAACACGCCGCCGTGGCCGTGGTGCCCGGCGAGGCGTTCGGCACGCCGGGCTACTTCCGGTTGTCCTACGCACTGGGCGACGACGACCTGGTCACCGGAGTGACCAGGATCGCCGACCTGTTCCGGGAAGCTCGCGACTAGGCAAGTCGAACGACGGCGTTCGGCCGACCGAGCACGGTCTGACCAGCGAACCTGGCCTTGATCTCGACCCTGACCGTGCGGTCGTCGTCGACCTTCTCGGTCACCGTGCCGGTCAGCTCCACGGTCGCGCCGACACCGTCGTCGGGCACCACCACGGGCCGGGTGAACTTCGTGCTGTAGCGCACCACGGCACCCGGGTCACCGGCCCAGTCGGTGACCAGACGGCCCGCGTAGGCCATGGTCAGCATCCCGTGGGCGATCACGTTCGGCAGGCCGACGCCGGTCGCCGTGGCCTCGTTCCAGTGGATCGGGTTGAAGTCCAGCGCGGCGCCCGCGTAGCGCACCAGGTCGGCCCTGGTGACGGCCACGGTCAACGGCGGCAGCTCGTCACCGACCGCCACGTCCGCGTATTTCCGCAGGTCACTCACGCCTCGTCCCCCCTGACCACGACGGTCGCGGCCACGACGGCCACCGGCTGGTCGTCCGCGTCGCTGATGTCGGCGCGCACGGTCATGAAGCCGTGGCCACCTCGGTTCATCACGTTCTCGATGGTCGCCACCCAGCCCAGGCTGTCGCCCGCCCGGACCGGCCGGTGGTGGGTGAACGTCTGCTCACCCTGCACGACCCGGCTCCAGTCCAGGCCAAGGGCCGGGTCGGCGACGATCGCCTCGATGATCCGCAGGTTGATGATGGTGGTGAAGGTCGGCGGTGCGATCACGGTCGGATGCCCGGCAGCCCGCGCGGCCGCCACGTCCCGGTACACCGGGCTCAGGTCACCGATCGCGTCGGCGAACTCGCGGATCTTCTCCGCACCCACCTCGTAGCGCAGCTCCGTGGGGTAGCTGCGGCCGATGAACGACTGGTCAAGTGCCACCCGAGGAGGCTATCCGCCCGCCAAGGACGACAGCGAGGCCGCCCGACAGTGTCGGACGGCCTCGTGTGTCTGATGCTGGAGCGCAGTTATCGCGTTTCCTTGTGCAGCCGGTGCGTACCGCAGTTCGGGCAGAACTTCTTCATCTCCATGCGATCCGGGTCGTTGCGCCGGTTCTTCTTGGTGATGTAGTTGCGGTGCTTGCACTCTTCGCACGCCAGCGTGATCTTGGGTCGCACGTCGGTGGCAGCCACAGCGGAACCTTCCTCTAGTCAAACGTCCCCGGCTGAACAACGCCGAGGGGTCCGGGCTTATGCCCCCGGGTACAACACCACGCCCCGGGGCGGAGCCCCCGAGGCACTGCGGACGCAATCCGCTCGCGCTCTTGGCGAGCAGACTGCGCCCATTGCGGTAGCGGTGGCCGGACTTGAACCGGCGACACAGCGATTATGAGCCGCTTGCTCTACCGACTGAGCTACACCGCCCCACATGAGCGCAGCCACGGACGTTACACCGTGGCTGGTCATGGAGCCCCTTTACGGAATCGAACCGTAGACCTTCTCCTTACCATGGAGACGCTCTGCCGACTGAGCTAAAGGGGCGGGCCGAGCGAGGAGAACTCTACACAACACCCTGGACTGTCACGAAATCGGGTGGTCAGTGGACGAGTGTGAGGACGGTCTCGTCACGCAGCCCGGTGACCGACACCGTCCTGGCCCGCAGCCAGGCCTCCAGCCGCTCCTCGGACAGCGGCCGCGAGATCAGGTAGCCCTGGGCGACGTGGCAGCCCATCTCGACCAGCTGGTCGCGGGCGGCGTCCTCCTCGACGCCCTCGGCGACCACCGTCAGCCCGAGGGAGTGGCCCAGTTCGACGATGGACCGGACGACGGCGAGATCACCGAGGTCACTGCCCATGCCGAGGACGAAGCTCTTGTCGATCTTGACCTCGTCCACCGGCAGCTGCCGCAGGTAGGCCAGTGACGAGTAGCCCGTGCCGAAGTCGTCCACGGCCAGCACCACGCCCATCGTGTGCAGCCTGCGCAGCACCGGCAGCGCCCGCTCCGGGTCGGACATCACGCCGGACTCGGTCAGCTCGAACGTGAGCAGCTCGGGTGGCACGTTGTGCCTGGCCAGGGCTTCGGCGACCAGGTCGGGGAAGTTCTCGTCCTCCAGGTTGCGCACCGACAGGTTCACCGCGGCGCTCATCCGGATGCCCTTGTCCAGCCACTTCCGCACCTTGGTCAGCGCGTGCTCGGTGACGAACGTCGTGAGCGCGCCGATCAGGCCGGTGGCCTCCACGGCGGGCACGAACTCGTCCGGCGGCAGCTGGCCGAACTCCGGGTGGTTCCAGCGGACCAGGGCCTCGACGCCGAGGATCTGCCGGCTGGGCAGCGCCACCTTCGGCTGGTAGTGCAGGTAGACCTCGCCGTTCTCCAGCGCCTGCCGGAAATGGGTGACCAGCTGGAAGCGGCGCAGGAAAATCTGGCCCATGCTCGGCACGTAGCGCCGGACGGTGTCCCCGTCGGCCCGAGCGGCCCGCACGGCCACGTCGGCGCGCTGGAGCATGGTGTCCACGTCGGGGTCGATGGCGCCGGTGGGTTCCACGTCGGTGGACACGTAGCCGACGGTCACGCTGGCGTCCACGGTGAGGCGGTCCACCGGGTACGGCTCGGACAGCGCGGTACGCAGGCGTTCGGCGACCTGCTGGGCCTGCTCCTCGGTGTGGTCGACGAGCAGCATCGCGAACGTGCCGGCCTCCAGCCGGGCCAGCGGCACCTCGACACCGAGTTCGTCCCGCAGCCTGCTGCCCGCGGCCACGACCATCCGGTCGCTCCACGCGTAGCCGAGGGCGTCGCTGATGGTGGACAGCACGTCCAGGTCCAGGCGCAGCACGACGGACGTGGGGTGGTCGCGCAGCAAGCCGATCGCGGTCTCCCGGAAGCCGGCGCGGTTGAGCAGGCCGGTCAGCGGGTCGTGGTAGGCGTCGTGCCGCAGTCGGGCCATCAGCCTGCGGTTGTCCACAGCGGTGGCCAAATGGCTGGCCATGGTGCCGATCATCTGCACGTCGGCCCGGTCGAAGCCACGCCAGCGGGACAGCCGGTCGTGTGCCTCCAGCACTCCGAGTACCTGGTGCGCGCCGCGCAACGGCACGACGAGCGCTTCGCTCACCTCGCGGGCGGCCAGCGCGTCCAGGACCTCGGTACTCGCGTCGGCCAGTCGGAACTGGCGGACACCCGTGCCGGCCAGCCGCAGCATCGGGTCCTCGCGGACCGTGCGCGGGTCGCCCCGGTGCGCCGGCAGCGGTTCGCCCGCGACGACCGTGTGCAGCTCCTGGCGCGGGTCCGGCCACAGCCGGAGCACGACCCGGCGGGCGCCGACCTGGTCCTTGATGCGTTCCGCGATGATCTGCCATTCCTCGCCGGGCGGCAGTGACGCGGACGGATCGACACCGACGGCCGGTCGGGCGACCTGTTGGCCCGATCGGGCCACGGTGAGGCTGACGTCGGAGAGAGCTTCCAGGTCCCGCTGTTCGCGCAGCAGGCCGGAGTAGGCGAAGTAGAGGGCCAGCACGCCGAGGCAGACCAGCACGACCAGCGGCCAGCCCCACGGGCTGTGCACGATGACCTCATAGCCGGTGACACCGAGGGACGCGTTCAGCAGGCCGACCACGAGCACCCGGCCGAGCAGGCGAACGGACCTGGTCAGGCGCATCCGGCGACCGAGCGCGCGGACCGCGACGACGGCGAGCAGGGTGCTGCTCAGCGGTACCGCCATGGCACCGGTGAACGCGCCCATCCACATCGGGTTGGTGCCGAACAGGCCGTTGATCACGTGGGCGACGGCGAACGCGCTGGTCGCCTCGATCATCATGATGCCGGTGTTGTAGAGCGCGCGGTCGGGCACCCGGACGACCAGGATGAGCCCAGCCAGCACGTGGGCCACGAAGACGACCTGGAATGGCATCGTGAGCAGGCCGATGACCATGGGTATCTCGGTGAACGAGACGGTCCAGGAGACGCCGCCGCGGACGTCGACGTTGACGGCGATGCGCTCGGCCAGCGCGAAACCGACGGCGAGCAGCGGGCCTGCCCAGAGCAGTTCGGGGCGGAACGTCAGCGGCATCCACCACCAGACGAGGCCGGCCGCGATGACGCCGACCGCGACGACGACGACGGAGTAGGCACGGAAAGCAGGAGTGGCGCGCTTGGTGTTGTCGCCGTCGGGCTTCTCCGCCTTTGGTTTGGCTGGCTTCTCCTGCGGGCTCACGGGTCGCGAGATGTCCGCACCCACCGGCTGGCGCTCTGCGGACATACGACCTCCTCGCCCGGTCTCGCGACTGGTGATCACGCGACTCCGACGTGGCATCCTTGGCGATCATCGCGCGTCGAGCCGCTGTGACGTCGCTGTGTCATGCCTGGCTGTCGTCATGTCTGGTGTCATGGAGCTGGTGTCACCGAGACAAGGTTGACGCGCGATCGCCGTCGTACTGTAGCCCGATCGAGCGGCTGGTCCTAGGTTTGCTTTCCTTGCGCACAAGCACACAACGGACAAAATCGCCCAATACGGCGGGGTCACACCGCTGCGACGGACGGCGTGACGTGGGTCGACATCGATGTGTGCAGGGCTGACTCCGACCAGCGGCCGACCTGCGGCGATCTACTACGGCCGGTATCCCCCATCGCCCGTTCGGGCTATACCGGTAAGCCGATCGGGTAGCGCGCCTGACCAGTCGTCGCCGTGGGTGTTGTCCGATTTACTGTGATTCACGTCAACAACAGCTTGGCCAGCGCCGCGACGCCGATGACCACGATCAGCCCGCGCAGCACGACGGGCGGCAGTTTCCGACCGACCCGGGCGCCCAGCACCCCACCCACCGCGGAGCCCACCGCGATCAGCGCGACCGCCAGCCAGGAGATGTGGGCGACGAAGATGAACACGATGCCGGCCGTCAGGTTGGCGAACATGGCCAGCACGTTCTTGATCGCGTTGATCCGCTGGAGTGACTCGGTGAGGACGACGCCCATCAGGCCCAGCAGCAGCACGCCCTGGGCGGCGCCGAAGTAGCCGCCGTAGACGCCGGTGCCGAAGATGCCGAGCAGCAGGAGCCAGCTGTCGGTGTTCCCGGTGGCTTCTCTCTTGCGCGCGGCCAGCCGGCGGGCCAGCCAGGGCTGAAGGACGACGAGCAGCAGCGCGATGACGATCAACACGGGCACGACGGCGCTGAAGGCGTCCGCGGGGAGGATCAGCAGCAGCACCGCCCCGACCGCGGCACCGAGCACTGACATCACACCGAACTTGCGGATGCGCCGCGCCTGGCCGGCCAGCTCGTCCCGGTAGCCGATGGCGCCGAAGAGGGACCCCGGCACGAGGCCGAGCCCGTTGGACACGTTCGCGGTGAGCGGCGGCAGGCCGACGGCGAGCAGAACGGGGAACGTGATCAGCGTGCCCGAGCCGACGACGGTGTTGATCGTGCCGGCGGCGATACCGGCAGCAGCCACCGCCAGGGCCTGCAGTGGATGCACAGTGCTGCTCCCGGTTGTTGCCTAAACTGGACGCCCAAGAATGAAACGGAGCGGGCCATGTGGCGCAGACTTGTGATCGCTCTCACCGCGATAGCGGTGGGCGTCACAGCCTGCACGTCCGGTCAGTCGACGACGCCTGTTGGTTGTGTCATCAGCCCAGTGCACCGCTCGCACGTACCGGCAGGCGTCGGCGGCTTCTCGCCGGGCTCGGTCGGCATCCCGTGGATCGGCGACGACCGGTTCGTGGCCGTGTTGTTCTACGCACGCGGCGGCAACCCGGACATCCCGGCACACGGCGGCTGGTCCGACGGCGGCAGCGCCAAGATCCTCTGGTGGGCCGAAGGCGCGGCGGCCCAACTGGCCGTCCACGGACGGGAGAGCGGCGGCCGCGAGTTCACCCAGTCATTCCAGACAATCGGCAACGGCCAATACCCAACGGTCGTCGCAGTGCCGGAACCCGGCTGCTGGACATTGGACGCGGCAGTCGGCAGCCGGCACGTCGGATCCATCACCGTCCGAGCGGTACAGCGTTAGCTCAGCCGAACCACTGCCTGCGCAGTCCGGCGAGCCAGTGCGCCACCTCGGCGCTGCTCTCGAACCTGCGCGACATCAGGTACTCCGCGTCCGCGGCGGACACCGACCGATCACCGATCGCGGCGTCGAGTTCCGGCCGCAGCCAGCGCGCCAGCTCGCTGTCCGGGGAGCCGCGGAGCACCTGGGCCGTCTCGTCGAGATCCTCGTCGGCGCCGCAGAACGCGGTCAGGAAGTCCTGTAGCCGCTGACTGATCTTCATCGGTCGGTCCTCATGCTCGATCGGTGGCCAGGGGGTAACAGGTGTGCAGGCGCCAGATGCCACCAGGACGTGCCCGGTAGACGACGACTACCTCGGCCGAGTCCGTGAAACGGATCGGCCGGACGCCGCCGGCGTCAGCTCGGTGGCCTGCGACACCGCTGCGCCAGTCTGGACCGAGGGCGTCCCGCAAGGGAATCCGGACCACCGGTCGGACGGTCTGCATCGGCTCACCGCGGCGCAGATCCGCCTCGGCCGACACGATCTTGGTCCGGTACCGGCGGGAACGTTCGACACTGTCCACGGCGCGCGCCAGGGCCTGCTCGCTGGTCCACCGGGTGGCCGGCTGATGCCTGCCGGGCCGCTTGTCGAAGTCGCGCAAGGCGCGAGCATGCGTCTCCGCAGGCCCGACATCGACATGCGTGCGGAACGTGTGCCCGCCGTAGATGCCCTCGTCGGCCCGCAGTCTGGCGGCTCGTTCCCGGAGTTCCCTGATGTCCGGCCGTGGGTCCCTGTGCCTGTCATCGTCCCTGTGTCTGCCATCGTCCCTGTCCTGCATTCAGGTCTCAAGATCGACGAGGAAGGGCACGATCAGCGTCGACCTGGCGTGCACTACCGCAGGCCGAATGCCGAACGGGATGTTCATGATCTCCCGCTCGCCGAGCACCGGCAGTGTTTGTTGTGACGTGGACGTCGATGTCTGGTAGCCGAAGCCCTGCGCGGTCCGGCCGACGGTCGTCGTGGCCACGGCGTGCTTGCCGAGACGTTCGGAGAGAAACTTCGCCGACTCCTGGGACACTCCACCGAACGACACATAGGTGTCGCAGTTGCCGAGGGCGATGGAGCGTTCTGCCGTGTCACTGAACTGGGCGACATCCTGCAGTGCGATGACGACGCTCATGCCGGCCGACCGCGCGACACTGAGCAGGTTCTTGTAGTCGATCCGGTCGGCGAACTGCGCTGCCTCGTCCAGCACCAGCATGACCGGTGGGCCCTGGTAGCCGGTGAACCGGTTGTACACCCGGAAGAGCAGGTCATTGACGAACAGGCTGGACAGCGTCTGTGCCATCTGGCCGTCCTGCAGCGGTGCCACCACGGACACGATCTGTTGCTGTCGCAGGATGTCCGGCGTCGTGATGGTGCCGTTCGTGGTCACCGCGTCGATCGCCGAGCGGGCAAGTGGATCAAGTCGGACGGCGACCCCGGTCACCCGTTTGTTGAAGTCGTCCGGCGAGAGGTAGGGCAGGTCCTTGAGTCGGGCGGCACCCGGGCTGTTCGGATACAGCCGCATCGCTTGGTCCAGCAGCGCTTGGTCGCGCAGTAGCGACAGCAACCGGCCGGCGTTCCACTTGTGCCGGTTCGGTGAACTCAGCGACAGTTCGAGCAGGCCACGCAGGATCTGCCCGTCCAGGTGGAAGAAATAGGGATCGGCTTTCGGCGGCGGTTGCCGGCCGATGATGGACTGCACCGCGCTGTCCACCGCGCGATCGGAGTCGATCGTCTGCAACCAGTTCCAGCGCGCCGATCGCCGCGGATCGGTGTAGTCGAGCTTGTGGGCCCGGACGTTGAGCGGTACACCCTGGCGCTGCACCTCGGCACGGACGAGGTCCAGCATGTCGCCCTTCACGTCGATGCTCACGACGCTGTAGCCGGACCGGACCGCGGCAATGATCCACGGCACGATGACCGACCGCGTCTTGCCTGCGCCGGACGGACCGATGACACAGGCGTGCAGCCGCATCTGCGGCTCGGGAATCCCGACGGGCCTGCCGACCCGCCCGCTCGCCGAAAGGAAGTGCCCGAGCGGGAACTCGCCGCGCAGCACACCGGGTGGCCTGGCTCTCGAATAGAGCCCACGGTGGTCGAACGCGCTGGTCGACCGGTTGCTCGCGGCCAACTGCGCACCAGCCACCTGCTGAGCAACGGCGCGGCCGGCACCCCAGGACGCTCGGGCGACGCCCCGGGCCACGGACATGTACATCGACAGGAACCCGGACACGTGGTCAACCTCTCGTCATGTCTCGCGAACCTGCCTCGTCGGGTGCCCGACGGGTGACCAGCCGCAGCAGTTCGTCGTCGAGATCCTCGTGGTGCGCCAGGAAATGGACGCCGACCGCCATGAGCTTGTCCAGAGCGGGGAGGTCGCGATCGGACGAGACCCAGATCGTGTCCGCGACCGTACGCAGAGGTGCCAGTTGGTCCGCCGTATCCTCCGCCGCGCTCAGCGGCAGGGTCCCCAACAGGACGACGACGGTCTCCGGTGGCTGTAGGCCACGGCGGACGAACGACGACTTCTCCCGGTCGATGTGGTCGGTGATGTCGTCGACGACGCGATACATGTCGAAGAATTCGCCCCGACCCACCGGGAAGTGCTTGTGGTCCAGTAGGTCCGGCTCGGGCAGTGGTCTGCCGGCGCGCAGTTCACTGTCCGCTGAGAAGACCCGGACATGCCAGGGGCCGGCACCCGGATCACGCGGCAGCGCGCGGATCAGCGCCATCGCGGCCGTGGTCCGGAGCCTGCGGTCCTTGCGGGACGGCCGGACCGGTCCGTTGACGAAGACGACGTACAGCATCGAGACGTGGTCAGCGCGTTCGCTCAACTCGTTGATGGCAGCGACGTTGCTGGCGGGCGGGCCCTTCCGGGCGCGTGCCGAGCCGAGCCGCCGGAGCATCGCTGTCGGACCGTTGACGACGACCGGCTCGGGATCATCCTGTGCCGCGGATGGGTCGACCACGTGGTCGGGCACGACGATGTCGGTGTCGTCGGGCACCGCAATGTCCGCGTCGTCGGGCACGACGATGTCCGTCGTCTGCCTGGTGGCGGCGAGTTGGCGCGGAGTCAGGCAGAAGCTCGGTGTCCGGTCCAGCTCGTTGGCCGTTTCGATGATCGAGTCGATGATCATCCTGGCGATGGCGGCGCTCTCGTCCACCTCCGGTTGGGCGTCCTCGTCCGGCGCCGGGGGTGGCACGCTGCCGGTGCGGAAGACGATCGGCAGTTCGGACAGCGCACTCGCGGCCGCGAGTCCGCGCACCAACCGGTCGGCATCCTCGATGTCGGGATGTACCACCAGGACACAGAACGCGAAGCGCGGCGCCGGGCTGCCCGCCGGCGAACGTGCCCAGTCGACCAGTTCGCTCCGGAGGCGTCGCGCCACGTCGTCGGGGTCGCCGGCCAGCGGGTCGGACGCGCTCGTGGCAGCCACCCGGGCCATGTCCACGAGAACGGGGTCACCGAGGATGGTGCGTTCCGAGAGGAGCACGGCGTCGGCCACCCTGGGCATGTGCGACTGGGGCGCGATCACCATGACGAGACAGCCTGCCCAGTCCCCGGCCTCCTGCTCGGCAAGCACGACGTCGGTCACGGCTTCACTCCGTTCAGCTGCTGCCCCGGCGGGAGGTTAAAGTTGTTACGGACGTTCCGGCTGGTCGGTGGCGGCGCCTTGTAGTTGCGCCCCATGCCGTTCGCTGGCTGCGTCTGCAGCGCGTTGTGCACCTGCTGTGCCCACTGCCCGAGCGCCACGTCGAGCACCTTCTCCATCTCCTTGGCCACATGCTCGTTGGCCCGGAAGCCGAGATCGCGTTCACGCGTGCGCATGTCCTCCTCGATGGCGTCGCGCTTCTTGTCCTCCGCCATCCGCTTGCGGTTGGCGATCCGGGCGGCCTCGACGTCGGCGTTCTCCACCAGTTCGCGCACGGTCTCGTAGACCGACTTGGGGCCGAGGGTGCTCAGCAGCTTCACCAGCACCGGCAGCAACTCGATCATGAAGAACAGGCCCAGTACCGCGAGGTGGGCGAGGAACGCGGCGGAATTCTGCTGGCCCAGTTGGCCGAGTGCGACGATCTGGGCGAGCAGGCCCGTGTCGTCCTCGGTCTTCTGGTCACCGTCGTCCAGCGCCTTGTTGTACTGCTGCTGCAGGGTGGCGGCCCGGGTCCGCAGCCCGGGCAGTTCGGCGCGTGCCGCCGCCTGGGCGGTCTTGAGCCCGGCGCCGTTCTGCGCGACGGAGCTGTTCTGCGCCGCGGTCAGCTGCCCCTGGGCTGTGTTGACGGCCCGCTGTGCCGCGTTGGTCGCCGCGAGCGCGGTCAGGTACTCCCCGTGGCGCGCCTTGGCCAGAGTGCCGTTGCCGGTCCTGTCGGTAGACCCCTCACACGACGAGCCGTACAGCTCGCACTGCCATGCCGCGTACTTCTGGTCGGAGACGGCCTGTAGTTGGGCCAGCCTGGTCTGTGCCTGCGTCAATGCCTGCTGCCGGGTCTGCACGGCCGGCGTGACGGCAGGGGTGAAATGGCCTTGCAGCGTGGCCTCGTCGGCGTCGATCCGCTGGCGTGTGGTGGCCAGCTCGGCTGCGAACGGCGTCTTGTTCAGGTCAGTGCCGAACGCCTTGTCATTGGTGGCGTTGGTCTCCACGATCTGGGCCTGGATCTCCCGTTGGAACACGTGCAGCACGATCGGCGTCGAGATGACGAAACCAAGCAGAAAGGCGATGGCCAACCGGATGCCGATGATCATCGCGACCCGTCCGGCACCGCCGTTCAGGCTGAGACTGGTGATCAGGAACCGGTCGATCACGGCGATGATGCAGCCCCACACGATGCCGCCGAACATGGCGAGCACGGTGGGCAGGAAGAGCCCGTTGTGTAGCGCGAATGCCATCGACAGCACGGCGATGCTGGACGTAGCGAGCACGACCAGACCCATCTGGACGAAATGACTCCGCCCGCTGGGTGCCTGGCGCAGAATGGCGAAATCCGCGCCGCCCAGCCAGGTCAGGGCGTCGCTGGGCCTCATGGTGTGGTCCCCCCTTGATTCAGTGCGGCGGCCACTTCTCGGGCCACGTGGTCACGAAGCTGTTCGCGTGCGTCGTCGAAGATCTGGTGGACGCTGTCGGTGGTCTGTTGCGCGGCGGCACCAAGGTCCGGATACGACGGCATCGGGACGTCCGCGAGCTGCTGGAACGGCATGGGCACACTGCGCATCGCCGCCACCACATCGGTAATCGGTGTCAACGTCGGAAGTTCGATCCGAGGCACGGGGTGGTTGGCCGTCGACACGACGGGCACCGGCGGAAGTGCGTGCAGCACAGAGGGAATCGCGACCGCGGGCACGCTCGACATGACGGGCCGAGACAGCGTGGACAAGTCGACGTAGAACGGGGGTAGGTCGTAGAGATCGACCCGACCGGCGGACGACGACATGCTGCCGTGCGCGTTGGTCACCTCCACGTTGATCTCACCCGAGGCATGCGGTGTGATCACATGTCTGGCCGGTGAGACACCGGAATCGGGCAGCACGATGTCCAGGCCGTTCGAGCCGGTGATCCGCACCTCTTTGCCGCCGGTGGCAGACCAGATGACCTCGATGTCCAGCCCGCGGAGCAACGCGTTGCGGCTCAGCCCCGCCGAGTGCAGCGTGGGCGGTGACGCCTTGGCCAGCAGGTTGCTCTCCAGGCAGTCGAACAGTTCCTTCGCGGTCGGCCGTCGGGCTCGGTCGGCGCCCACGGCGCGGGTGATGACGGCGATCGCGTGCGCGTCGAGCTTGCCGGTGAGGCCCGCCGGGTCCCTGGTCTGGCTGACGCCCCTGCCCTGCTGCAGACCGCGGATGATGCAGAGGCCCAGCTTGTAGACGTCCGTGCGCTCGTCCTGCAACTTGTGCGTTCCGGCCGTGTACTCAGGTGGGTTGAACGACGGCGAGTGCATCTGTTTCCGCGTGAGATCGGCGAGCGGAGCGGCCGCATCGCAGTCCAGCAGCTTGACCCGGGGCGGATTGACGGCCAGTGCGACGTTCTTCAGGCTCAGATCGCCGTAGACAACGCCGTGCCGATGCAGGCGCCCCACCGCGTAGACGAGTTGGGCGAGCAGTGCGATGCGCACCAGCAGGTCACGAAAGCCCGAGCGGTCGACACCTTCCACCTGCGCCTGGGAATCCTTGGCGCACAACCAGGACAGGTCCAGCACCCGCTTCTCCGAAGGCCCACTCAACGGCTTCGTCCTGACGAAGAAGTCAGCCGGAATCAGTGGCATCACCAGTCCACAAGGGCTGCCGTTGTCCTCGACCATGTCGATCGGCCAGGTGGTGTACTCGTCGAGATCGGCCCGATCGGCCTGGTTGAGCGAGGCACGGAACGCGACGGACTTGACCATGTCGTCCAGTGCCTGCTGCCGATCCCGAGGGGAGAACTCGCTCGGTGCCGGTTGCCGGACCTCCTTGTACGCCAGCGGCGGGTGTCCTGGAATCTTGACCGCGACCCGGTAGACGCTGCCGACCGCGCCTTTGGCAATGAACTCCAGCCTGCCCAGGTCCTTCTTGCTGATCATTGCCGGTCCTTGTCCCGGGCCGTCGGCCAGATGCCGACGACGGTCCGGTCATCCATGTGCGTCTTGCGGGCGAAACCGACCTGACTGCCGAAGTCGAACACCGTGGGCGGCGACGACCACCAGTCGGCGAGGGTCTCGCGTACCTCAGGGGCGTCGCGCAGCGGGCCGTCCACGCCGTCGGTCATGACAAACAGAGCAATTCCGTCGAGTACGGTGTCCGTTTCATGCAGTTTCGGCGTGGCGGCCGGCAGGGCGCGCACCGAACCGGTGTGCACGGCGGTGTCGGCGCCCGCGTCGGCTGACACCGGTGACCAGGTGCCGTCCGGCGACAGCGCCCACACGGTGCTGTCATCGCTACGGACGATCTGGAGCCGCCACCCCGCGGGTCCGGGCGTGATCGCGGCTGCCACCACGGTCGTTGCCATCACGTGCTCGGCGATTTCCTGTAGTTCCTCGTTCACGGCCTTGACCGCGGCCGTCCAGTCGCGGTGTGTCCAGAAGTGGCCCGGCAGGCGATCCACGACGAGAGCCGCGGCTTCGTGCGAGCGGGGCAATGAGCCGACCCCGTCGCAGACGACCACGAGGGTCGTGTTGCTCGACTGCTCGTGCACGACGGAGAAGGCATCCTGGCGGGGCTGCGCGCGGTAGCGGTGCATGAGCCCACGGATCGACGCGGCACGGATCTCCAACTCCGACGTCGCGAACTCGGCGAGCGCGTGATCGGCCACCATCGGCGTCGCAGGCGGCTCCCCGGCGGGCAGTTCGCAGGCCGCCCGACCGGGATTGCCGATGGCGGGTATCCCCCGACCACCGACGGTGCAGCCACTCACATCCATTCCCCGGCCTCACCGAACTGGGTGTCACTGCCCGGCGTGGGCGTCGGCGCCATGATCTGCGGCAGCCCCTTGGCTGCGGACTGCCCCGAACTGATCACCGTGCGGCCGAGAACCTCGGTCATCGCCTTGAGTGCCTCGGCGACCTTGCTCGACCGGGACAGGAACCAGCGGCCCTTGGTCGGCCCGAAGTCCGGGTACGCGAGCCGACGCATAACATCCTCGGTCGCGTCGCGAATGCCGAACGGCACGAAGTACGGGAAGGCACGGTTCCCCGTCCTGGCCTCGGCGTCGTAGGCGAACAGCGACCGGAATGTCTCCGCGTAGTTCCGGTCGCCGGGAGCACCATCGGTGAGGAAGAAGACGCACGGCCGGTAGACCTTGATCCCCTGGTCCTTGAGCCGGACCCGGTCCTGCTCGAAGGCCCGGTGGTACTCCTGGAAAGCCGCACCGTAGGCCGTGCCACCACTGGCCGAGATCACCGGCGGCTGCATCTCACTGGGACTGGAAAGCGGCACGATCGTCGTCGCCGTGTGGTTGAACGTGATGATGCTGAGCATGACGAGGTCGTCGACGACAGGGTCCTTGCGGATCGTCTGAATCATTTCGACGATCGCCTCGTTCAGTTCTTTTTCGTCACCGCGCATCGAAGACGATACGTCGACAACAAGGTAGAACGGCATGATCACCTGACCGGCGACGACCGCGGTATCAGAAATCTCTTCGGAGTACGACTGGGTCATCGGATCACTGACTCCTATCGCCTGTTGGAACAACAGCTCGCAGTATAGATCGCCGTCCGCCCGAACCATGTTACCCGGCATGAGGGGCGTCAGACGTGAGTCGACAGAGGTAGGAATGAGCCCGATCGGGCCATGTAGGACTGCCTAACTTGAGTCGAAAACCTAGTGATACCAACCAACTTGTTACGTCCTCCGTGGACTACCTGGCAAGGCCCGGTGTCGCTTGATGCACACGTGGACGGACGTTGTCGCACACGAAGCCAACCAATTGTCCATAATTTGTCACTTTTGTTGGTGAACCAGCCTCGGATCGTCCGCGACGTTGGTAAATCAGGACCCAACAAGTCGAGAGGCACCAACCGGGACGGGATTCTACCGACCAGTCGAAGAGACCCAGCCGTTGGTCGAACATGATAGTAACTGGACTGGCAACGGTATCTTCGAGTCCGGCGACGAACTGAACGAGTTCCCGGGTTCCACCCACGCGACCCGACGAGCGGGCATCTCCTGGCGACCGGACCCGCAGCACTGGACACCGATGTCGCTGATCATTTAGGCGCAAGCTGCCCACAGACGTGACCGCTGGCCAGCCGCACAGACAACGATCGCCCCTGCAACCTGTTCTCACTGGTCACAGAGGCGATCGCCGGGTGTGGCGGGTGAAGGATTCGAACCCTCGTAGGCTGAGCCGACGGATTTACAGACCGCGCCCACCCGAACCGCCGCGAGGCTCTGACCAGCACGAACGTCGACCAGGGATCGCCCAGACGTCAAACTTGGACACAATATTGACGTAGCGGCGCTGATCGCCGATGGGGCGCGACCGTGAGACACTTGCCGAGCAGGTTGGCCAAGGACCTTGGCCAACGGCCTTGGCCAAGGAGGTGTGACATGACAGCCGCAGATGACCACGCGCATCACGTCACACCCCGCCCTGGCGCGCGGGCTGCGCTGGAAGACGCCCTCCTGGCGG
>DASUJK010000449.1:0-23419 GCA_036279295.1 Pseudonocardiaceae bacterium
GGTCACCGGAGCCGGCAGAGCCACCGGAAGCGGCCGAGCGCCGGGCCGAACTGGCGGCCAACCTGACCGCCGTGCGGGAGCGCATCGCGGCCGCCTGTGTCGCCGCCGACCGGGACCCGGCCGATGTGGCGCTGCTCGCCGTCACCAAGACGTTCCCGGCCACCGACGTGGCCCTGCTCGGCGATCTGGGCCTGGACTACTTCGCCGAGAACCGGGACGGCGACGCCGCGGCCAAGGTTGCCGAGCTGGCCACCATCCGGCCCGGTCGTCCGGTGCGCTGGGCGATGGTCGGTCGGCTGCAGCGGAACAAGGCCAGGTCGGTCAGTGAATGGGCCGACGAGGTGCAATCGGTGGATTCCGGACGACTCGCCGACGCGCTGCAACACGCCATCACCTTGTCACTCGATCGAGGGAAACGGTCCGGCCCGCTCGACGTGTTGATCCAAGCCAGCGTCGACGGTGACCCGGACCGGGGCGGTTGTCCCTTGGATGACCTCTCTGCTTTAAGTGATCACATCGGCGGTCTGGACGCGCTACGGTTGCGCGGTGTGATGGCGGTCGCTCCCCTGGGGATGCCGCCTGACCAGGCATTCGACCGGCTCGCCGAGGCCGCGCGGGACTTGCGGAGCAATCACCCATCGGCCACGTGTTTGTCCTCGGGGATGAGTGGAGACCTCGAACAGGCGATCACGTACGGGTCGACGTGTGTGCGTGTCGGAACCGCCCTGCTCGGTGGGCGGCCGTTAGCCTCGCCGTAGCCGTCGGGGGGAACCGGCGCCGACGCGGAGCGGGCAGTCGCGGGAGGAAGGGGCTGGCATGAGTGCCTTGCAGAAACTCAAGGCGTACTTCGGCATGGTGCCCGCAGACGAACTGGACGACTACGACGACGACCGGTACGGCGGCTACGGGTCGGCCTACCAGCCCGCCGAGCCCGAATTCGACACGTACGGCGACCGCATCGGCGGCGCGCGCAGGCGCCCGCTGGGCAGCCCGCGCCCGGTTTCCCGGCTCGACCCGGCCGAGGAGTTCGCCGGCTACGACGACGACCGCCCCAGGGCCCCACGCCGGCCGTGGACGCCTCCGGAGCCGCCCGCCCCGACCCACCGCACCGTCACCCCGGTTCGTGGCGCCCTCGCCGTCGAGCCGCAGGTGGAGCCGCCGCTGCCGAGGACCCGTCCGCCGGCTCCGGAGCCTGCGCCGCACCCGCTGAGCAAGATCACCACGCTGCACCCGCGCAGTTACATGGAGGCACGGACGATCGGCGAGCGGTACCGCGACGGTGCCCCGGTGATCATGAATCTGACCGATCTGGACGACGCGGACGCGCGGCGGCTGGTGGACTTCGCGGCCGGTCTCGCGTTCGCCATGCGTGGCTCGATGGACAAGGTCACCAACAAGGTGTTCTTGATCTCACCGCCCGATATCGACGTGACTGCCGAAGACCGGCGACGCATCGCGGAGGGTGGGTTCTTCAGCTGAGCCAGGATCGTGGCACAGTTGACCTGTGGAGACCGTCCGGCTCGTGTTGTACTACCTCTTGTTCGCCTTCTGGCTGCTGCTGACGGCGCGTGTCGTGACCGAACTCGTGCGGGCGTTCGCGCGGGAGTGGCGACCCGCCGGCGGGGTTGCGGTAACGCTGGAGAGCATCTACACAGTGACCGACCCACCCGTTCGGTTGGTCCGTCGGGTGATCCCGATGGTGCGGATCGGCGGCGTGGGACTAGACGTATCGATTATGGTGCTGCTGCTGGTTGTGTTCATACTGATGCGACTGGTCAGCCCGAGTTGACGGGGTTCTCGGGTTTCCTGGCAGCCGTGAGTGCGTGAGGTGATCTGATGGGCTTGACCCCCGCTGACGTGCACAACGTCGCGTTCAGCAAGCCTCCTATTGGCAAGCGGGGCTACAACGAGGACGAGGTCGACGCGTTCCTCGACCTGATCGAGGCTGAGTTGGCCCGCCTGCTTGAGGAGAACACGGACCTTCGTCAGCAGGTCGAGCGGCTGGACCAGCAGCTCGACTCGACTCGTGCTGACCTGGACAACGCGCGCTCGGCGCCCGCGCCGGCGGTGTCGCGGGTCGTCGACGAGGTGCCGTCCCGGCGGTTGGCCCCCGTGCCACCCCCGACCTCCATGGAGGAGACGACGCCGGGCGGCGGCATGGGTGGCGGTGACCACCACGTGCAGGCCGCCAAGGTGCTCGGTCTGGCCCAGGAGATGGCCGACCGGCTGACCGGCGAGGCCAAGTCCGAGTCGGACAGCATGCTCGCCGAGGCGAGGACCAAGGCGGAGCAGCTGCTCTCCGAGGCCCGCGCGAAGTCCGACACGATGGTCAACGAGTCCCGTACGCGTGCTGAGACCATGCTCAACGAGGCCCGTACCCGGGCCGAGACGGTCGAACGTCAGGCCAGGGACAAGGCTTCCTCGCTGGAGCGGGACGCCCAGCGCAAGCACAACGAGCTGATCAGCACCATCACGAACGAGAAGAAGAGTCTGGAGAAGGAGATCGAGACTCTGCGCACGTTCGAGCGCGAGTACCGGACCCGGCTCAAGACCTTCCTCGAATCCAGCCTGCGCGACCTCAACGACCGTGGCTCGGCCGCGCCGTCGGAGAGCAGGTCCGCGCAGACCGGCTACTCGTTCGGGCCACGCGCCGAAGCCGGCTGACACCGGCTCCGTTCGTCCACTGAGGGTGTGCTGAGGGCTCCGTCATGCTCCTGCTGGTCCTGTTGTTGGTGCTGGCAGCCTTCGGGCTGCTGGTCACCGCATTGGTCAGCGGGGCGACGCTATGGGCGTGGCTCTCGGTCGGCGTGAGTGTGGTGGCCGCGATCGTCCTGGTGCTGGACTGGTCGCGGCGCCGTGCTGGGTCGTCTCTCAGCACAGCCGCGACCACACCGCGGGCACCGGCCGAACCGTGGCCGGCGCCGGTCGTCGCGGCCACACCGGACAAGCCCGTCGATCCCGAGGCCGAACCGGCCGAGGAGGACACCGACGCCGCCGACCTGCTCGTGGTGACCGACCTGCCCGACGAGGTCCGGGTCGTGGACGAGCGGCCGCGCTACCACCTGGCCGACTGCGCGTGGCTGGCCGCGAAGCCGACGCTCGGCCTGCCGGTCGGTGAGGCCAGGCAACTCGGCTTCACGCCGTGTGCGGTGTGTTCGCCGGACCGCACCCTGGCCGCCGCGCGACGCCGGGCCGAGGCGGGCTGAGAACCGGGTTGGCGGCCTGGTTATCCTGGATGCAGAGCGTTGATCCGGCCATCACCGGGGAGCTGCCGGAAGAACGGGCGTGAGCCTCGGTAGAACCGGCCGGGTCGGCCCGTCACAGCCGGTCAACGAGTGGTCGACCATGGCTGGTCGGCAATCGGGGTGGTACCGCGGGACACCGTGAGGTGTGTCGTCCCCGGGCGGACACGCGAGCACGTCGCGTGGCCCGGTGAGACGAACGACCCGCGAGGAGCCTGACCCATGGTGTACCCCAAGGCGCGATCCGTCGGTGACGCGACCCAGGGCGTGCCGTCCCAACCGTCCTTCCCCGCTCTGGAGACGGCGGTGCTGGACTACTGGTCCGCCGACCGGACCTTCCAGGCCAGCGTCGAGCTGCGCCCGGCGGGCGAGAACGGCGCCAACGAGTTCGTGTTCTACGACGGCCCGCCGTTCGCCAACGGCCTGCCGCACTACGGCCACCTGCTCACCGGCTACGTCAAGGACGCCGTGCCGCGCTACCAGACCATGCGCGGCCGCAGGGTGGAGCGCCGCTTCGGCTGGGACTGCCACGGCCTGCCGGCCGAGCTGGAGGCCGAACACGAGCTGGGGATCAAGGTCAAGGCCGAGATCGAAGCGCTGGGTGTGGCCAAGTTCAACGACGTGTGCCGCACGTCGGTGCTGCGCTACACCGACGACTGGCAGGAGTACGTGACCCGGCAGGCCCGCTGGGTCGACTTCGACAACGACTACAAGACGCTCGACGTGGACTACATGGAAAGCGTCATGTGGGCGTTCAAGAACCTGTGGGACAAGGGCCTGATCTACGAGGGTTTCCGTGTGCTGCCCTACTGCTGGCGCTGCGAGACCCCGCTGTCCAACACCGAGCTGCGGATGGACGCCGACACCTACCGGGAGCGGCAGGACCCGGCCAGCACGGTGTGGTTCGAGCTGGAGACCGGTGAGCGCATCCTGGCGTGGACGACCATGCCGTGGACGCTGATCCCGAACATGGCGATGGTGGTCGGCGAGGACATCGACTACGCCGTCATGCAGATGGAGGGCGAGCGCTACATCCTTGCCGAGGCGCGCCTTGGTGCCTACGAGAAGGAACTGGCCGGCGCCGTGCGGGTCGGCACGCTGAAGGGCAGCGAGCTGGTCGGCAGGCGGTACAAGCCGCTGTTCCCGTACCTGACCGACAAGGTCGAGGGCACCAGGGCGTTCACGATCCTGGCCGGCGACTTCGTCACCACCGAGGACGGCACCGGTGTCGTGCAGGTGTCGCCATGCCACGGTGAGGACGACTTCAACGTGTGCACCGCCGCCGGCATCCCGCCGATCCTGACCGTGAACGCGCACACCGAGTTCACCTCGATGATCCCGGACTACGAGGGCCTACAGGTGTTCGACGCGAACAAGCCGCTGCTGCGCGAGCTGCGCGAGCGCGGTGTGCTGTTCCGCCAGGACAGCTACCTGCACCCGTACCCGCACTGCTGGCGGTGCCACAAGCCGTTGGTGTACAAGGCGGTGTCCAGCTGGTTCGTCGCGGTGCCCGAGTTCCGGGACCGCATGGTCGGGCTGAACCAGGAGATCAACTGGGTGCCCGGCCACGTCCGGGACGGCCAGTTCGGCAAGTGGCTGGAGGGTGCTCGCGAGTGGTCGATCTCGCGCAGCCGGTTCTGGGGTTCGCCGGTCCCGGTGTGGATGTCGGACGACCCGAACTACCCGAGGACCGACGTGTACGGCTCGCTGGACGAGCTGGAGCGTGACTTCGGTGTCCGGCCTGACGACCTGCACCGGCCGCACGTCGACGTGCTGACCAGGCCGAACCCGGACGACCCGACCGGCAGGTCGATGATGCGCCGGGTGCCGGAGGTGCTGGACTGCTGGTTCGACTCGGGTTCGATGCCCTTCGCCCAGGTGCACTACCCGTTCGAGAACGCCGACTGGTTCGAGCACCACTACCCCGGCGACTTCATCGTCGAGTACACCGCGCAGACCCGTGGCTGGTTCTACCTGATGCACGTGCTGGCCACCGCGCTGTTCGACCGGCCCGCGTTCCGCAACGCGGTCGCGCACGGCATCGTGCTTGGCGACGACGGGCAGAAGATGTCCAAGTCGCGGCACAACTACCCGGACGTCAACGAGGTGTTCAGCCGCGACGGCTCGGACGCGATGCGCTGGTTCCTGATGGCGTCGCCGATCCTGCGCGGCGGGAACCTGGTGGTCACCGAGCGCGGCATCCGGGAGGCGGTGCGGCAGGCCGTGCTGCCGCTGTGGAACTCGTGGTACTTCCTGGCCCTGTACGCGAACGCGGAGGGCAAGGAGGGCACCTGGCGGGCGGACAGCGAGCACCTGCTGGACCGCTACATCCTGGCCAGGACGCACAACCTGGTGGCCGAGGTCGGCGCCGCGATGGACGTCTTCGACCTGTCCGGTGCGTGCGCCACCATCCGGGAATTCCTCGAAGTGCTGACCAACTGGTACGTCCGGCGGTCCAGGGACCGGTTCTGGGCGGGTGACACGGACGCGATCGACACGCTGCACACCGTGCTGGAGGTGGCGTGCCGAGTGGCCGCACCGCTGTTGCCGCTGACCACCGAGGAGGTCTGGCGTGGTCTGACCGGCGATCGGTCTGTGCACCTGACCGACTGGCCGGTGGCCGACGACCTGCCGGCCAACGACGAACTGGTGTCCGTGATGGACGAGGTGCGCACGGTCTGCTCGGCGGCGTTGTCGCTGCGCAAGGCCAACAAGCTGCGCGTCCGGCTGCCGCTGGCCCGGCTGGTCGTCGCCGCGCCGGACGCGGATCGGCTCGGCGGGTTCGTGGAGATCATCGCGGACGAGGTCAACGTGAAGCAGGTCGTGCTGAGCACGGACGTGGCCGCACACGGCCATTTCGACCTCGTGGTGAACGCCAGGGCCACCGGTCCCCGGCTGGGTGGCGACACCCAGAAGGTGATCAGGGCGGTCAAGGCGGGCGAATGGTCCACCAGCGAGTCGGGTGTCGTCGTCGCGACCGGCATCGAGTTGCTGGACGGCGAGTACGAACGCAAGCTCGTCGCCACCGACCCGGGCGCCACCTCGGAACTGCCCGGTGGCAACGGTCTTGTCGTGCTGGACACCAACGTGACCGATGATCTGGCTGCCGAGGGTGTGGCGCGGGACGTGGTGCGCGCGGTGCAGCAGGCCCGTCGGGACGCCGGGTTCGAGGTGTCCGACCGGATCTCGGTGACGCTGCTGCTGGACGGCGAGGTCGGCGACGCGGTGCGTACGCACGAGGAGTTCCTGAAGTCCGAGACGCTGGCCGACGGCGTGACCTACTCCTCGCCCGAGGCGGACGCGGCGACCACAGCGACCGTCGGCGACGGCGCCACGGTCGGCGTGCTCGTGGTACGGAGCTGAACGGAGCAGCGCTGAACGGAGCAGCGTTGACCGGGACGGGGCGCCGAACGGGTTTTCGGCGCCCCACGCCGTTGACATACGCACAGTGGGAGTGGCAATACTGGCTGTATGGGCGTACACATTCATGTTCGCGACGTGCCCGACGCCGTTTTCCTTGCGTTGAAGGCACAAGCGGCCGGCAGCGGCCGGTCGCTGTCGGAGTTCCTGCGCGGCATGATGGAGGAGGCCGTGACGCCCGTCGTCGCACCTCGGCGGCCGGAAAGCCCGGTGCCGGTGCACGACTAGGCCAGTTCGCATGATCCGGCATCGTTTCGCGGTGCGGGTCAAACCCGGTGCGGCGAAAACCAGGGTCGGCGGTCGCCATGACGGCCGGTTCGGCGCCGCACTGGTGGTCGCCGTCACAGCGCCCGCGGTGGACGGCCGCGCGAACGACGCCGTGCGTCGGGCGCTGGCCGACGCATTCGGTGTCGCACAGGGCAGAGTGACTGTTGTCGCGGGTGCTCACGCGCGGGACAAGCTGATCGAGATCGAGCCCGCGCCGGACGACGCCCGTGCGGTGATCCTGTCGTTGATCGGCGAAGTGCCCCCGACGCAGGGAGAATGAACCCCTGCGGTCCCGCAGTTGGGCACGGGAGGGGGTGCGATGGCCAGTCTCTCGTTCGTGCTGGGCACGTCCGCCGTGGTGCTGCTGGTCGCCGTGCTCGGGCTGCGGTTCTCCACCCGGCTCGGGCTGCCGTCGCTGCTGCTCTACCTGGCGATCGGGCTGGTGCTCGGCGAGTCCGGGATCGGCATCCGGTTCGACAACGCCCGGCTGACCCAGTCGCTCGGTATCGCCGCGCTCGTGCTGATCCTCACCGAGGGCGGGCTGACCACCAGGTGGCAGTCGGTGAAACCGGCACTGGGGCTCGGTCTCGCACTGTCCACAGTGGCCGTTGTGGTGAGCATCGCGATCACCGGCACCGCGATGCACTTCCTGTTGTCGCTGGACTGGCGCACCGCGCTGCTGTGGGGAGCCGTGCTGTCGTCCACCGACGCGGCGGCCGTGTTCAGCGTGTTGCGCGGGGTCGGGGTGAGCAAGAAGCTGTCCGGCGCGCTGGAACTGGAGTCCGGCCTGAACGACGCGCCGGTGTTCCTCGCCGTCGTCCTGCTGGCCGGACACGAGCCGCTGACGTGGACCACACCGTTCCTGGTGCTCTACGAACTCGCGGTCGGCGCGTTGCTCGGCGGTCTGCTCGGCTGGGGTGCCAGTTGGGTGCTGCGCCGAGCCGCACTGCCGGCCACCGGCCTGTATCCGCTGGCCACGGTCGCGGTGTGCGTGTTGGCCTACGCGGGCGGCGATGTCGCGCACGCGTCCGGGTTGCTGGCCACCTACGTGTGCGGGCTGGTGCTCGGCAACTCGCACCTGCCGCACCGGTCGGACACGCTGTCCTTCGCAGAGGGGTTCGGCTGGCTGGCGCAGATCGGCCTGTTCGTGCTGCTCGGGCTGTACGCGTCACCGCCCAAGGTGTGGCAGGCGGTGCTCCCCGGGCTGGTCGCGGGCGCGGTGCTGGTGCTGCTGGCCCGGCCGCTGTCCGTGGTGCTGGCCGCGTTGCCGTTCCGGCTGCCGTGGCGGGACCAGGCGTTCCTGTCCTGGTCCGGGCTGCGTGGCGCGGTGCCGATCGTGCTCGCGTTGATCCCGCTGACCGAAGGCATGCCACGGGCACAGGAACTGGTCGGTGCGGTGTTCGTGCTGGTGGTGGTGCTCACCCTCGTCCAGGGCGGCACGCTGCCGGCACTGGCCAAGCTGCTCGGGCTGTCCGGTTCGGTGCAGCAGGACGAACTGGAGGTCGACTCGGCGCCGCTGGACGAACTGGGTGCCGAGCTGATCCAGGTCCGCGTGCAACCGGGCTCCCGGCTGCACGGTGTCTACCTGAACGAGCTGCGGCTGCCGGTCGGGGCGACGATCAGCCTGGTCGTGCGCGACGACGCGGGCTTCACGCCGAACGGCAGGACCCGGCTGCGCGAGGGTGACCAACTGCTGGTGGTGACCACCGACGAGGTTCGCGACATCGCGGAACGGCGGATCCGGGCCGTGGACCGGGGTGGCCGTTACGCCCGCTGGAAGGCCACTCCGGACACCTGACGCGAGCCGGTCGGCGGGTACGGGACAATGGCCTGGTGAGTACCGAAGAGAGCGAAGCCGAGTCCGCCGTCGCGGTCGTGCCGCCACGGCGGATCGCCGTACTGGTCGTGGTGGCGGTGCTGGCCCTGGCGCTCGACGTGCTCACCAAGTACCTGGTGGTCACCCACCTGGAGGGCGGGCCGACCGTCACCGTCGTCCATGGTCTGCTGTACCTGGACGTGTTCCGCAACTCCGGCGCCGCGTTCTCCACCGCGACCGGCCTGACCTGGGTGTTGAGCCTGGTCGCCGTCGCCGTGGTGGTCGCGATCATCTGGATGGCGCCCCGGCTGCGCTCGGTCGGCTGGGCGATCGGCGTCGGCCTCGTGCTGGCCGGCGCGCTGGGCAACCTGATGGACCGGATCTTCCGTGCCCCAGGGCCGCTGCGTGGTCACGTGGTGGACTTCATCTCGGTGTTCCAGCCGGACGGCCGCGTGTTCGCCATCTTCAACCTGGCCGACTCGTCGATCTCGGTCGGCGCCGTGCTGATCGTGCTGCTTGCCTTGTTGGGCAAGGACTACGACGGCGGTATCGCCCGCCGCGCCAGAGAAGCGGCCGCCGCCGCGGCTGCCGAAGAGAAGACGGACCCCACATCGTGACCGCATCACGCACACTTCCGGTGCCCGACGGCCTGGACGGGATGCGGGTGGACGCGGGCCTGGCCCGCCTGCTCGGCCTGTCCCGCACCGTGGTCGCCGAACTGGCCGAGTCCGGTGACGTGCTGCTGGACGGCCGCGCCGCCGGCAAGTCCGACCGGCTGTCCGCCGGCGCCTGGCTGGAGGTCACGCTGCCGGCCCCGGACGCGCCGATCGAGATCAACCCGGTGCTGGTCGACGGCCTGGTCGTGCTCTACCAGGACGACGACGTCGTCGTGGTGGACAAGCCGGTCGGCGTCGCCGCCCACCCCAGCCCCGGCTGGACCGGGCCGACCGTGATCGGCGGCCTGGCCGGCGCCGGGATCACCGTGGCCACCAGCGGCGCCGCCGAACGGCAGGGCGTGGTGCACCGGCTGGACGTCGGCACGACCGGCGTGATGGTGGTGGCCAAGAGCGAGCACGCCTACACCGTGCTCAAGCGGGCGTTCAAGGAACGCACGGTCGAGAAGCGGTATCACGCTGTCGTGCAGGGTCTGCCCGATCCGAGCCGGGGCACCATCGACGCCCCGATCGACCGGCATCCCAAGCACGACTACAAGTTCGCCGTCGTCGAGGGTGGTCGGCCGAGCGTCACGCACTACGAGGTGGCGGAGGCGTTCCCGAACGCCACGCTGGTCGACGTGAAGCTGGAAACCGGTCGCACACACCAGATCCGCGTGCACTTCTCGGCGTTGCACCACCCGTGTGTCGGTGACATCACCTACGGCGCCGACCCGACTCTGGCCAAGAAGCTCGGGCTGACCCGGCAGTGGCTGCACGCCCGCTCGCTCGGCTTCGAGCACCCGGCGGGCGGCCGGTGGGTCGAGTTCACCAGCCCGTATCCGGCTGATCTCCAGCACGCGCTGGACGTGTTGCGCGACCAGTGAGGGCTACGGCTCGACCGTCCACGTCAGCATGTGCTGTTCGTCGTCCGGGCGGGCGGTCCAGCGGATCGACGTGAGTTCGGTGGTCTCGGGCAGCACGTAGACGGTGTGCCCGCCCGCCGTCTCGCCCGGCCGGACGCCGATCCGGTGCGGCGGTCGGGACGACAGCGACACCGGTGCCTTGCCGACGGTCTGGCCGTCCTTGGCGACCAGCACCAGATACAGGTCGGGCAGCTGCGGGAAGGACGTCGTGCCACGGTTGGTCATCTCGGTGTGCACGACGACGGACCGCTCGCCCTCACGCAGCCGGTAGCCGGCCGCCGTGAACAGGAAGTCCGCCGGATCGACCAACTCGACCAGGTGGATGGTGACCTGCTCGCCGTCCGGACCCTCGCCGTGCAGGGTGTCGCCGACGGTGCCCGTGCGTCCGGTGCTCGTCTGGACACTGCCCACCGCGATACCGGTCGGCGCGCTGGCCGTCGCCTGGCTGGGCGGCGCGGTCCAGGCCGGCCGGGTCGGGTGGTCACCGCGTGCCCACGACGACGTCTGCGGCGGACCCCAGGTGCTCATCGGGTCCGGCCGAGGGGGCGCCTGGACCGGCTGCTGTTGGCGGGGTGGTGCCGGATACGGGCCGGACGGCCCACCGGGGCCATAACGCTGGGGTGGCGGCGCCTGGTTCAGCCACGCGTTGGCGTTGGCGATCGCGTTGCGCAGGCCGTACGGGTCGCACTCGACGCCGACGATCAACGGCAGCCCGGTGGCGGACAGCGCGACCAGCCGGGACGCGACCTCACGCGGGTCCATGCCCAACCGGGCTGCGATGTCGTGCACCGCGGCCTTGCCCGACTCGGCGACGAGCGAGAGCAGGCGGATGTCCACGGGATCCGGGGCGGCCACGGCAGGCACGCTACCCGGTTGCCCGCATCGTCACGAATCGCCATGCACCCTGTTGTGCAGCACAGCGGGCCGGTCAGCGTGATCCATCCGCACCACGACGTCGGCCAGCCGCTCGGGATCGACATCGGCCGCGTAGCGCCGGTAGGCGGGTCGCGTCCACCGGTCCGGCTCGGCGAGTTGCCGGTCCAGCGCGGCGGGCGACAGCGCGAGATGCACCGTCAGGTCCCAGTCCAGGCCGCGCCCGAGCAGCAGTTGGCCGTCCACCAGCACGACACCGCCGACCGGCAGTTCGACGTAGTCGGCGCGGCTGGCCCGGTCGGCCACCGCGTCCCAGCGGGACGGCAGCACGCGGCCGGCACCGTCCGCGGCGAGCGGCCGCAACACCTCCCTGGCCAGGCCGCTGACGTCCAGCCAGTCGTCGTAGAACGCGTCCGGATCGGTCCGGCCCCGCTCGAACCGCAGCGAAGCGGGCCGCAGGTAGTCCGCGGCCCGCACGCGCAGCACCGGCCTGCCGCGCAGCCGGACCGGGTCGACGAGATCGTCGGCCAGCGTGCCGGGCCGGGTGGGCGGAGCACCGTCCAGCGCGACCCGCAGCCAGGCGCCCGGAGCGGCGGCGCCGATGGTGGCGGCCAGTTCGGCGACCAGACCGTCGATGGTGATGGGGCGTACCGGCACGTCGTTCGTCCTTGTCGTGCGGCGATCATGACTACGATCGGGTGGATACCGGGGTCGAACGGCAGGGAGGTCCGTCATGTCGGATGCGGTCACATCGGTGCGTGGGCTCGCCGACGAGCTCGTCGCCATCATGTGCGACGAGGACCCGACACTACCGACGCTGTACGGACTGGACGGCGCCCACGACCGGTTGGCCGACCTGACCGGGGCCGGTGAGCAGGGCATCCGGGCGCGGTACGCGGACGTGGCCGCCCGGGCCACCGCCATCGACCCCGCGACCCTGACCGACGAGGACACGACGACCCGGGCCGTGGTGATGCAGCAGGCGCAGACCAGGATCGACCACATCGATGCCCGCTCGGTCGAGTACACCGTGACCGACATCTTCATCGCGCCCGCCGCCCAGCTGCTGATGGCGTTGCCGATGATCGCGCTGTCCAGCAGCGAGGCGGCCGACGCGTACCTGGCCCGGCTGGACGCGATCCCGGCCTATCTCGCGCAGGCCGCCGACCGGCACCGGCAGGGCGTGGCCGCCGGTCGGGTCCCGGTGGCGCATCTGGTCGAGGCCGCCGTGAAGCACACCGACCGGTACCTGGCCGACCCGGACAACGATCCGCTCACCCGCCCGACGCCACCGGACACCGCGACGGACTTCGCGGCCCGCCGGGACCAGCTGCTCGCCGACGTGGTGCGGCCCGCGTTCAGCGCGTACCGGGACATGCTGGTGGACGAGATCCTGCCGCACGGCCGGTCGACCGAGCGGCCCGGCCTGAAGTGGCTGCCCGGCGGCGATGCCGCGTACGCCGCGTTGGTCCGCGCGCACACCACCACCGAGCGGGAACCCGACGAGCTGCACCAGATCGGCCTGGACATCATCGACAGCCTGCGTGCCGAGTACGCCGACCTGGGCGGCAAGGTGCTGGGCACGCAAGACCTGACCGAGATCTTCCAGAAACTGCGCTTCGACGACGCACTGCGCTGGCGGACCGCGGACGAGCTGCTGGACGCGGCCCGCGCGGCCATCGCCAGGGCCGAGGTGGCCGCACCCGACTGGTTCGGCCTGCAACCGGCGGAGCGCTGCGAGGTCCGGCCCGTGCCGGCCGGTGACGCGGCCGGCGCCCCCGCCGCCTACTACGTGCCGCCGTCGATGGACGGCCAGCGGCCAGGTGTCTACTACGCGAACACCGACCAGGTGACCGAGCGGTTCCGGCACCAGTCCGAGGCGGTCGCGTTCCACGAAGCCGTGCCGGGCCACCACTTCCAGCTCTCCATCGCGCAGGAACTGGCCGGCATGCCGATGCTGCGCAGGCTGGCCGACGTGAACGCGTACTCGGAGGGCTGGGGCCTGTACTCGGAGCGGCTGGCCGACGAGATGGGCCTGTACTCCAGCGATCTGTCCCGGTTGGGCATGCTGACCGCCGACTCGATGCGTGCCGGCCGGCTGGTGGTGGACACCGGGCTGCACGCCAAGGGCTGGAGCCGCGCGCAGGCGGTGGAATTCCTGTCCCGGCACACGCCGATGGCGGCCGTGGAGATCGAGTCCGAGGTGGACCGGTACATCGCGTATCCGGGTCAGGCGCTGTCGTACATGGTGGGGCGCCTGGAGATCCAGCGGATTCGGGCGGAGGCGCAGGCGGCGCTCGGCGACCGGTTCGACATCCGTGGTTTCCACGACATCGTGCTCGGCAACGGGCCGCTGCCGTTGTCGGTGCTGTCCGACGTGGTCCGGGCGTGGACCGCCAGCCGACCGGCCTGAGCTGGCCGGCCTGACCTGCTCGGACACGGGTAACCGGGTGACCCCGGTAACACCGGTCCGGCCCAGGTGGACGATCTGGTCATGAGTGACCTGGACCTCGTGCCGCTGCCCGGCAGCGCACGGAACGTACTGACCGACGCGGACAGCTTCGGCCACGTCGACGCCGGCGAGCAGGTGGCGTTCACGGCGGTGCTACGGCGGCGAGCCGGCCTGCCCACCGCTCTGGTGGAAGGGCCGGCCACGGTGTCCCGGCCCGAGTTGGGCGACCGGTTCGGCGCCGACCCCGAGGACATCGCCGCCGTGCGGGCCGTGTTCGAGGCGGCCGGTGTCACCGTCACCGAGGAGCACGTGGGGTCCCGGCGGGTGGCCGCTGTCGGCCCGGCTGCCGCGGTGAGCGCGCTGTTCGGTACCGAGCTGGACACGGTGCGCAGCGCCGACCTGATGGACGGCACCCCCGTCGAGCACCGGGCCAGGTCCGGTCAGCTGCACGTGCCGGCCGCGTTGGCCGGGATCGTCGTCGCCGTGCTCGGGCTGGACAGCCGCCAGCAGGCCAGGGCGCACATCCGGACGCACACCGCGGCGGCCGCGCCGGCCGGGTTCGACGTGCCGTCGCTGGGCACGACATACGACTTTCCGGTCGGCACCAACGGGGACGGCCAGGTGGCCGCGATCGTCGAACTCGGTGGCGGGTTCGCCCAGGCCGACCTGGACGCGTACTTCGGCGGGCTGAACATTCCGACGCCGAAGGTGACCGCGGTGAGCGTGGACGGCGGCCAGAACGTGGCAGGCCAGGCACCGGACGGCGCCGACGGCGAGGTGCTGCTGGACATCGAGGTGCTCGGCGCGCTCGCCCCGAACGCGGAACTGTTGGTGTACTTCGCACCCAACACCGACCAGGGATTCCTGAACGCCGTGTCCGACGCGGTGCACGCCACGCCGTCGCCAGCCGTGGTCAGCATCAGCTGGGGCCAGTCCGAGGACCAGTGGACCGAGCAGGCCCGCTCGGCGATGGACGCGGTGTTCGCCGACGCGGCCGCCCTCGGGGTCACGGTGTGCGCGGCGTCCGGGGACAACGGCAGCCAGGACGCCGAGGACGGCGGTGCCCAACACGTCGACTTCCCGGCGTCCAGCCCGCACGTGCTGGCCTGCGGTGGCACCAGCCTCACCGCGACCGAGACCGGCGCCGCGCGGACGGAAACGGTGTGGAACAACGGCAGGGGTGCGGGCGCCACCGGCGGCGGCGTCAGTGACACGTTTCCGCTGGCGACCTATCAGGCCACCGCGGGCGTCCCGAACAGGGTGGGTGGCACCGGTACCGGCCGGGGGGTGCCGGACGTGGCCGCCGACGCCGATCCGGCCACCGGCTACCGCGTGCGGGTGGACGGCAAGGACACAGTGCTCGGCGGCACGAGTGCCGTGGCTCCGCTGTGGTCGGCGCTGGTCTGCCGACTCGTGCAGGCGCTCGGCCAGCCGCTCGGGCTGCTCCAGCCGGTGCTCTACGGCGGCGTCCAGCCGGGTGTCGCGGCCACCGGGTTCCGCGATGTGACCGAGGGCGACAACAGCGCCTACCAGGCCGGACCGGGCTGGGATGCGTGCACCGGACTCGGTGTGCCCGACGGCACCGCACTGCTCGACGTGTTCCGGGCGGCCGTAGCCTCCTCGGGGTGAGTCCCGAGGAGCTGCTGGCGCTCGACCGAGCACACGTCTGGCATCCGTACGGCCCGATGCCGGGCACCGGCAGCCCACTGGTGGTGGAGTCGGCGTCCGGCGTCGTGCTGCGGCTGGCCGACGGCCGGGAGCTGGTGGACGGCATGTCGTCCTGGTGGGCTGCGATCCACGGCTACCAGCACCCGGTGCTGGACGCGGCGGTGCGCGACCAGCTCGGCCGGATGAGCCACGTCATGTTCGGCGGCCTCACCCACGAACCCGCCGTGCGACTGGCCACCCGGCTGGTCGAACTGACGCCGGAGCCGCTGCGGCACGTGTTCCTGGCCGACTCCGGTTCGGTGTCGGTCGAGGTAGCGGTCAAGATGTGCCTCCAGTTCTGGCGGTCGGCCGGCAGACCGGCCAAGCACCGCCTGCTGACCTGGCGCGGCGGCTACCACGGCGACACGTTCCACCCGATGAGCGTGTGCGACCCGGACGGCGGGATGCACAGCCTGTGGCGCGGGGTGCTGCCGGAGCAGGTGTTCGCCGATCCGCCGCCCGCCGGGTTCGACCCGGTGTACGTGGCCCACCTGGCCGAACTGGTCGAGCGGCATGCCGACGAGCTGGCGGCGATCGTGGTGGAGCCCGTGGTGCAGGGCGCTGGCGGCATGCGGTTCCACGATCCCGGCTACCTGCGGGTGCTGCGCGAACTGGCCGACCGGCACGACGTGCTGCTGGTGTTCGACGAGATCGCCACCGGTTTCGGCCGGACCGGTGAGCTGTTCGCGGCCGACCACGCCGGGGTCAGCCCGGACGTGATGTGTGTCGGCAAGGCGTTGACCGGGGGATACCTGACCATGGCTGCCGCCCTGTGCACGTCCCGGGTGGCCGATGGCATCTCCCGTGGTGAGCTGCCGGTGCTGGCGCACGGGCCGACGTTCATGGGCAACCCGCTGTCGTCGGCGGTGGCCAACGCATCCATCGACGTGCTGCTCGGCCAGGACTGGCGGGGTGAAGTGGCCAGGATCTCCACCACGCTGCGAACCGGGCTGGCCCCGGCCGCCGACCTGCCCGGTGTGGTCGACGTCCGGGTGCTCGGCGCGATCGGGGTCGTGCAGCTGGACCACGACGTGGACATCCGGGCGGCGACGGACGCGGCGGTCGGCAAGGGCGCCTGGCTGCGGCCGTTCCGGGACCTGATCTACACGATGCCGCCCTACATCAGCAGGGCGGACGACCTGGCCGCGGTGTGTTCCGCGGTGCTGGCGGCAGCCGGTGCCGGCTGACCGGGACGAGGCTCGTAATCTGCTGGCCCGTGGGCATCCTCGTGGTCAGTGGGACCGGCACGGACGTGGGCAAGACGGTGGTGACGGCCGCCGTGGCAGCCCTGGCCGGTGCGCGGGGCCGCACTGTCGCCGTGGTGAAGCCGGCACAGACGGGTTTGCCGGACAGCGCGCCGGGGGACCTCGCCGAGGTGCGCAGGCTCGCCGGTGACGTGACCACCCGCGAACTACGCCGCTACCCCGATCCGCTGTCCCCGGAGGCCGCCGCCCGACGCAGCGGCCTGCCGCCGGTGACCGCCGCCGAGGCCGCGGCGGCAGCCGGTGAGCTGGCCGCCGACCACGACATCGTGCTGGTCGAGGGTGCCGGCGGCCTGCTGGTCCGGTTCGACCCGGCCGGTGGCACGGTGGCCGATGTCGCGTGGGCGCTCGGTGCTCCGGTGCTGCTCGTCGCACACGCGGGCCTCGGCACGCTGAACACGACGGCGCTCACCGCGGAAGCGTTGGTACGCAGGGGAATCGAGTGCATCGGCGTGGTCGTCGGCCGGTGGCCCGCCGAGCCGGATCTGGCCGCCCGATCCAACCTGATCGACCTGCCGGTGGCAGCCGGTGCCCCACTCCTGGGTGTGCTGCCGGACGGGATCGCGGCCCTGTCGCCAGCCGAGTTCCTGGACGTCGCGCGAGGCTCGCTGTCGCCCTGGCTGGATGGTGACTTCGATTCCGACGTGTTCACCGCAGGCCACACCGCATGAGACAGTGCGGTGATCCAACCGTCACCCGTGAGGAGATCCACGTGACCGCTGACGTGCTCGAAGAGGCCAGGGACCAGGTGTTGGACCGCGGTGTCGGGCTGTCCGAGGCGCAGGTGCTGCGGGTCCTTTCGCTTGGCGACGATCGGCTGTCCGAGCTGCTCCAGCTGGCCCATCAGGTCCGGGAACGCTGGTGCGGGCCCGAAGTCGAGGTCGAGGGCATCGTGAGCATGAAGACCGGCGGCTGCCCGGAGGACTGCCACTTCTGCTCCCAGTCCGGTCGGTTCCCGACACCGGTCCGCTCGGCGTGGCTGGACATTCCCGGCATGGTCGAGGCCGCCCGGCAGACGGCGGCGACCGGCGCGACGGAGTTCTGCATCGTGGCTGCCGTGCGTGGCCCGGACGCCAAGCTGCTGGCCCAGGTGAAGGCCGGCATCGAGGCGATCCGCGCGGCCGGCATGGACATCAACATCGCGTGCTCGCTCGGCATGTTGACCGCCGACCAGGTGACCGAACTCGTCGACATGGGCGTGCACCGGTACAACCACAACCTGGAGACCGCCCGGTCGCACTTCCCGAACGTGGTGACGTCGCACACCTGGGAGGAGCGCTGGGACACCCTGCGCATGGTGCGCGACGCCGGCATGGAGGTCTGCTGCGGCGGCATCATCGGCATGGGCGAGACGCTGGCGCAGCGCGCCGAGTTCGCCACCCAGCTGGCCGAGCTGGAGCCGGACGAGGTGCCGATGAACTTCCTCATCCCCAACCCCGGCACGCCGTACGAGGACTACCCGGTCGTGGCCGGCGCGGACGCGCTGCGCACGGTCGCCGCGTTCCGGCTCGCGATGCCCCGCACCATCCTGCGGTTCGCGGGCGGCCGCGAGCTGACACTGGGTGACCTCGGTGCCGAGCAGGGCATGCTGGGCGGCATCAACGCGATCATCGTCGGCAACTACCTGACCAACCTCGGCCGGCCCGCGAGTGCGGACCTGATCATGCTGGACGAGCTGAAGATGCCGATCAAGGCGCTGAGCGAGACCCTGTGAGCGACTACTGCGCCTGGTGCGGGCAGCCCGATCCGGACAACGGCGCGCACGAGAAGTGCGCGGCCCGGCTGGCACTCGTGGACCCGCCGAGGTTCTGTGTGCGGTGCGCGCGGCGGATGGTGGTCCAGGTCACGCCGGCCGGCTGGGTGGCCACGTGCAGCCGGCACGGGCAGCTCACCGCCAACTGACCGCCTGCGGATCACCCTGGGCCGCACGGGCACTAGGGTTCGTCGGTGGACACAGCACGTGGGGAGGGGCGTCGTGGCGGAGCAGCCGGTTGAGCGGCCAACGCCCGAGGACTGGGCGCGGTCCGTCGCCACGGCGGTCCCGGCCCGGCAGGCCCTGGTGATCGTCAAGGCCGACCTGTTGCCGGCGATCAGCGTCGCGTCCACGGTGGCCATCGTCGGCCTGCCGCTGGCCTGGATCTGGTCCCGCATCGCCCCGGCCATCCCCGGCGCGCTGAACACGTCCGGCCAGCCCGTGCCGCTGCCATCGCCCTACGGCTACCACCGGTTCGACGACCTGGCGATCTTCATGCTGCTCGGGTTGGCCGCCGGAGTGGCCTGCGGTGTGGCCATGTGGATGCTGCGGCAGCGCCGTGGCCCGGTGATCCTGGTGGCCGGCGTGCTCGGCTCGGTGATCGCCGCGTGGCTGGCGATGCACACCGGGGTGGCGTTCGCGGCCGGCAACTACGCGCTCGCGTCGGCGCCGAAGGCGGGCTCGGTGTTCAACATCGCGCCACGACTGGAAACCACGTGGGGCATCATCGTGCTGCCGCTCGGTACGGCCCTTGCCTACGGCGTGCTGGCCGCGTGGCACAGCACCAACGATCTCGGCCGCCGGATCGGCTAGTTCGAGCCGCGGTTAGTTGAGATTCCCGTGCTGATCGAGGTCGGACAGCTGCATCGGCACGGCGTGCAGATTGCTCAGGACGCCGGCTTCCATGTTCAGCAGCCGGCGGGCCATCCGCAGCCGACGGGCCGGGCAGGTCTCCTCCAGTAGCCGCTGCCGGTCCCGCGCGTCCAGCAGGCAGTCCGACGCGACCAGGTGGGCCAGGTCGGCGGCATCGGTGTCCTGCGGCGGCTCCGTCCAGTCGTCACGCTGCCACGCCGACCGGCAGTAGCGCTGGTGCGCCGCTCTGGCCGAGCGGGCCAGCGCCGGCATCAGCGCGGCCAGCTTGCCGGCCGGTGGCTTGTCCGGCAGCCATTCCACGACCCCGAGCAGGTAGGGCGCGCTGGTCGAGTCGACCGACAGCAGCCGGAACCTGCGGTCGCCCCTGGTCACGATGTCGAACCGGCCGTCGGGCAGCTGCTTGACCTCGCGCAGCACCGCAGAGCAGCCCACTTCCCGTACCTGGTCGGGCTTGTCGATGTCCACGCCCCAGCCGGGCTTCTTCGCGATCACGCCGAAACACCGCCCCGGCAGGGCTTCGGTGACCAGGTCCATCGTCAGCTGCCGGTAGCGCGGCTCGAAGATGTGCAGTGGCAGCGACGTTCCCGGCAGCAGCACAGCCGCGAGAGGGAAAAGTGGGATCGTCTCGGCCACCTCGCCACCGTACGTCGTCGCGCCCCGCGCTGCCCGGCGATCACTTTTCGGCGATCACTTTTTCGGGGGACGCAGCACCGCGAACGGATCGGTCACCTGCATGCCGTGGTCGGTGAACCGGAACTCGGCAGCAGGCCGGCCACCGGATGGCCCTGATGCCGCCGTCCGCCCGGTCGGCGCGAGCAGGCCACGCCGGGACAGCACCCGTTGCAGGTTCGTCGCGGACACCCGGTAGCCGAGCGCCGCCGAGTAGATCTCGCGCAGCTCGGACACCGTGAAGTGCGGCGGCGCCAGCGCGAAGCCGAGGTTGGTGTAGGACAGCTTGGAGCGCAGGCGATGCCGGGCGCGCAGCACGATCGAGCCGTGGTCGAACGCGGTGGGCGGCAGGTCGTCCACCGGGTGCCAGCCGGTGTCCGGTGGCACCTCGGGATCGAGCCCGGCCGGGACGAGGCCGACGAACGCGGTGGCCACCACGCGGTCACCGGGCACCCGGTCCGGCGCGCTGAACACGGCCAGCTGTTCGACGTGCGCGAGCTGTCGGACGTCCACCTTCTCGGCGAGCTGCCGCCGGATCGACGTCTCCACGTCCTCGGTCGCGCCCAGCGCTCCACCGGGCAGCGACCATCGGCCCGCCTCCGGTTCCCTGGCTCGCTGCCACAGCAGGACCCGCAGTGACTTTGCTCGCACTTGCAGCACCGCGGCCAGGACTTCGTGTGCCAGCTGACTCACGCGGCTGATACTATCGATGGAGGTTTTCAACCGAAAGGCGAAAACTCGCGATACGACGTGCGAGCGAGGAGGGGCGCGATGACGGCAACCATCGAGCGCGGCCAAGACGGTGTCTACCAGGGAGTTCTCCCGGATGACGCCTGGGTGCGCGAGGTGCGGAGGCTGGCCGATGAGCGGGATGCCGTGCTGCTGGCGCACAACTACCAGCTGCCGGCCATCCAGGACATCGCCGACCACACCGGCGACTCGCTCGCGTTGAGCCGGATCGCCGCCGAGTCGTCCGCGTCGACGATCGTGTTCTGCGGTGTGCACTTCATGGCGGAGACCGCGAAGATCCTGGCCCCGGACCGAACCGTCCTCATCCCGGACGCACGAGCCGGCTGTTCGCTCGCCGACTCGATCGACGGCGCCCAGCTGCGCGCGTGGAAGGCCGAGCACCCCGGTGCCGTCGTGGTGTCCTATGTGAACACGACGGCCGAGGTCAAGGCGGAGACGGACATCTGCTGCACGTCGTCCAACGCCATCGATGTGGTCGCCTCCATCCCGGCCGATGTGGACGTGCTGTTCTGCCCCGACCAGTTCCTCGGTGCCCACGTACGCAGGGAGACCGGCCGGCAGAACCTGTACGTGTGGGCGGGCGAGTGCCACGTGCACGCCGGCATCAACGGCGCCGAACTGGCCACCAGGGCGGCCGCGCACCCGGACGCCGAACTGTTCATCCACCCGGAGTGCGGCTGCGCCACGTCAGCGCTCTACCTGGCGGGCGAGGGGGCGGTGCCGGCCAACCGGGTGCGGATCCTGTCCACCGGCGGCATGCTCGACCAGGCTCGGCACACCAGGGCGGACAGCGTGTTGGTGGCCACCGAGATCGGCATGCTGCACCAGTTGCGGCGGGCCGCACCGGACGTGGACTTCCAACCGGTGAACGACAGGGCGTCCTGCGCCTACATGAAGATGATCACCCCGGCTGCCCTGCTGCGCTGCCTGCGCGACGGCGCCGACGAGGTGCACGTCGATCCCGACATCGCTGACCGGGCGAGGGGTGCGGTCCAGCGGATGATCGAGATCGGGCGCCCTGGCGGTGCCGAATGACCGGATACGACTGGACAGCGGCCGCTGACCTGGTCGTGGTCGGCAGCGGGGTGGCCGGGTTGAGTGCCGCGCTGGCCGCGCGGGCGGCCGGGCTGCGGGTGCTGGTCGTCACCAAGGCCGACGCGGCCGACGGCAACACCCGCTGGGCGCAGGGCGGTGTGGCGGTCGTGCTGCCCGGTGAACACGAGCATGGCGACTCGGTCGCGGCCCACGTCGCCGACACGCTCACCGCGGGTGCCGGCCTGTGTGACGCCGAGGCGGTGCGCGCGATCCTGGCCGACGGCCCGGCCGCCGTCGCCGGGCTGCGTGCGCTCGGTGCCGTGTTCGACGCCGGTTCCGACGGCCACCTGGCCAGGACCCGGGAGGGTGGCCACACCGCGTTCCGTGTCGTGCACGCCGGTGGCGACGCGACCGGTGCCGAGGTGGAGCGGGCACTGCTGGCCGCAGCGCGGCAGGACGGCGGCCTGCCGGTGCTGTCCGGGCACGTCGCTGTGGACGTCGTGCACACGTCGACCGGCGCGGTCGGTGGCCTGCTGGTGCTGGACGAGGCCGGCGTGCCCGGCCTGCTCAGCGCGCCGGCCGTGCTGCTGGCCACCGGCGGGCTCGGCCAGCTCTACCAGGCCACGTCCAACCCGGCCGAGGCCACGGCGGACGGCATCGCGCTCGCGCTGCGGGCCGGTGTCCCGCTGGCCGATCTGGAGTTCGTGCAGTTCCACCCGACCGTGCTGTTCACCGGCGCCCAGGCCCGTGGCCACCGGCCGCTGGTCACCGAGGCCGTGCGCGGTGAGGGTGCCGTGCTGGTCGACGGTGTCGGCAACCGCGTGATGGCCGGGGTGCACCCGCTTGGCGATCTGGCACCGAGGGATGTGGTGTCGGCCGCGATCAGTCGCCGGATGGCGGAGACGGACACCGATCACGTCTACCTGGACGCTACCGGGTTACGTGGAGTGGCGTTCGCCCAACGGTTCCCGACCGTGCACGCGGCCTGCGTCGCCGCCGGCATCGATCCGGTGCGTGAGCCGATCCCGGTCGCGCCGGCCGCCCACTTCGCGTGTGGCGGTGTCGTGTCCACTGAGGACGGACGCACCGGGCTGGCCGGACTGTACGCGGCGGGTGAGGTGGCGCGTACCGGCCTGCACGGAGCGAACCGGTTGGCCTCCAACAGTTTGCTCGAAGGACTTGTGGTCGGCAGGCGGGCAGCGCTCGCCGTCGCCGAGGATCTGGCCACTGGTCGGCTGGGCGACCCGGGCGCGGCCGAGCCCGCTTCGTTGCCGGCCGCCGCGACCGCGGGCCGGGACGTGCTGCAACGCGCGATGAGCCGCTACGCCGGCATCGGCCGGGACGCCGCCGGCCTGCGTGCGGCGAACGCCGTGGTGGACTCCGCGACCATCGTTCGTCCACTGTGGACAAGACGGGCGGTCGAGGACGCCGCGCTGACGTTGACCGCGCGCGTGCTGCTGACATCGGCCGCCGCGCGCACCGAGTCCAGGGGCTGCCACCTGCGGTCCGACCATCCCGGCCGGGACGACGCGGGCTGGCGGCACAGCCTGCGCGTCCGGCTCGACGTTTCCGGGCAGCCGATCCTGGTGGCCCCCTTGGCATTGCGAGGTGTGGCATGACCTTCAACACCCAGATCGACGCGCTGCTCACCGACGCCGGCCTCGACGTGGCCGACATCCGGCGCGTCGTGGACACGGCATTGGCCGAGGATCTGCGGTACG
>DASUJK010000450.1:0-33563 GCA_036279295.1 Pseudonocardiaceae bacterium
CTCGGCGATCGGCGTCCAGCCGCCGCCGGTGTCGTCCTTCTTACTCACCGGTCGTCGCACCTCCGTGTCATCGGGGGCGCCATGACGCCCCCGGCTGACCGTCGACGTTTCACGTGGAACATCCAAGGCTCCGCTCTGCCGGTCGGGGTGCACGTCACCGATCCTTCCTTGCTCGACGCTGGCCGTCCCGAACCTCCGTCGACACCGCCCGGCGCACGACCACGACCGTGGTGGGCACGGGGAGCACGTCGGCTCCACACGTCGCCACGGACTGCTCGATGCCACCGGCGCGCCTTACCAGGTCCGCGTCCCGGGCCAGCTCCTCGTTCGCACTCTCGCCTTTCAACGCCAGCAACACACCGCTGGGCACAACCAGCGGGAGACACCAACCGGCCAGCTTGGCCAACGGCGCCACCGCCCGAGCGGTCACCACGTCCACACCGCCAACAGCTCGTCGCACATCCGGCTCCTCGGCGCGCCCCCGCACAACCTGGATGTCGATGCCCAACTCGTCCACCACCTCGGTCAGCCATGCGATCCGCCGCGCCATCGGCTCCAGCAGGGTCACCCGCAGATCCGGCCTGGCGATCGCCAGCGGTATTCCTGGCAGTCCGGCACCGGAGCCGACGTCGACGAGCGTGGCGGCCTCGGGCACCAACTCGACGATCGCCGCCGAGTTCAGCACGTGCCGGTCCCAGAGTCGGTCTACCTCTCGCGGACCGATCAGGCCCCGGGACACGCCGTGCTCGGTCAACAGTGCGACGAACCGTTCGGCCAGCGGCAGTCGCTCACCGAACAGCCGCTGGGCTGCCGAGCTGGTGGTGTCGTGACCGTCATAGGACACCGAGCTCATGCGTCGTCCATTCATCGTTTCACGTGAAACCGTCAGGCATCGGTGTGGAGACCAAGAATAGCCGCTTCCTGGAATGACAAACGGCGCGGCCTGTTTCACGTGAAACAGGCCGCGCCGCGACTATCACAACGACCGTGGTCAGGTCTGGGCGAACACCACCACGCGTCGCCTGGGCTCCTCGCCCTCGCTCTCGCTGTGCGCGCCGTCGACCTCCGCCACCGCGTCATGGACGACCTTGCGCTCGAACGGCGTCATCGCCTGGAGCTTGACCTGCTCGCCGGTCCGCACCACCTGCTCGGCAGCCGACCGACCCAGCTCCTTCAACTCCTCACGACGGCCCGCCCGCCAACCGCTGATGTCCAACATCAACCGGCTCCGCGCTCCGGTCTCCTGCTGGACGGCAAGCCGGGTCAGTTCCTGCAACGCCTCCAAGGTCGAGCCACGCGGGCCGACCAGCTTCTCCAGATCCTCGCCGCCGTCGATGCTGACGATGGCCCGACCGGCCTCCACGTCCAGGTCGATGTCACCGTCATAGTCGAGCAGATCGAGCAGACGCTCCAGGTAGTCACCGGCCACATCGCCTTCATGTACCAACTGGTCTTGCGAAGACGAACGCGACACCTCCCGTTCTGGCTGCTCCTCCACCTCGGCCTCGGGCGCCTCGTCGGTCTCCTGCAACGCCTCCGACACGTTTTCTCCTCTCCAGAACCGGCAGGCGGCTCAGCCGCGCTTCCGATTCTGCTTCTTCCGCCGGGAACGGTCTGAGATCAGACCGGGAATCTCGGAGGCGGGTCCCGTCTTGCCGTTCGTCGACTGCGGGCTCGTGCCGTCCTGTTTCGCCGCGCCGTTGGCGCGGTTCGTGTTCTTCGCCGCCGCGCCGTTGCGCGTGTTCGGTCGCACCCCGGGCGCGGGCTTGGCACCGGGTGCGGGTTTCACACCGGGCGCCGGCTTCTTCGCGTTCGGGTTGGGCACCGTGGGCTTGACCGCTCGACGCGGATCGTTCCCCGCCCGCGCCGGCTTGCCGTTCCGCTTCGGCTTGGCGTCCTCGACCGGGATCGCGTCCTCGACCACATCGGCGTCCACCATGTCCGGCACCGCATCCTCGACCGCACCAGCAGTCGCGTTGCGCCGCTTCACCGGCTTCTGACCCACCCGCGGCGCCAGCGCCGACCTGGTCTGGATCGCCTCTTCCTTTTGTACCTCTTCCTCGCGATCCATCTTCCGGAACACGAAGTGCTGCTGCGCCAGAGTCCAACCGTTGTTGCTCAGCCAGTAGAGCAGCAGACCGACGGGAAAGCCGCCACCGAAGACCAGCACACCGAGCGGGAACAAGTACAAGGTCAGCTTGTTCATCATCGCGGTCTGGCCGGTGGCCGGCGTGCCCATGGCCGCCTGCCGCTGCACGGACAGTCGCGCGGTGAAGTGGGTGGCGATGGACGCCGCGATCATCAGCGGGATGGCCACCGGTGCCACGCCCCAGTGCCAGCCCGGGGTACCGCCGAGACTGCCGACGCCGAGCACCGCGTCACCGAGGTGCGCGTCGAACAGCTTCGCGTCCAGGTACGAGTGCACATCGGCGGCCTTGAAGAAGTAGACCTCGGTGGTCCCCGGCCGGAACGAGCGCAGCACGTGGTTCAGGCCCAGGAAGACCGGGATCTGCAGCACCAACGGCAGACAGCCGCCCAGCGGGTTGACCCCGTGCTCCTTCTGGAGCTTCTGCATCTCCGCCGCCTGGCGCTGGCGGTCGTTGGCGTACTTCTTCTGGATCTTCTTCATCTCCGGTGCGAACTTCTGCATCTTGCGCATCGACCGGATCTGGTGCACGGCTGGTTTGAGCAGCACGAGCCGGAGGGTGAAGACCAGCAGGATGATCGACAGCGTCCACGCGAAGAAGTTGGACGGACCCAGGAGGAAGCCGAACACCTGGTGCCAACACCACAGGATGAACGAAACGGCGTAGTAGATGAAGTCGAACACGGAGCTACTCCTCGGCAGGGGTCTGGTTAGCTCGATCCCGATGTAGGACCGTGTGCCCTGAGTCACGTTGGCGGTCGAGTCGGCGCGGCGGAACCGGATCCCAGCCGCCCGGATGCCACGGTCCGCAGCGCAGCAGCCTGCGGACCGCGAGCCAGGTGCCGCGCAGGGCTCCGTGCACGAGCAGCGCCTCGACCGCGTAGGCGCTGCAACTCGGAGCGAACCGGCAACTCGGTGGCAGCAACGGTGAGATCCACCGCCGGTAGAAGTTGACGGCGACCACCAGGCCACGCGCGATCGGCCCCGGACGCTGTTCGGGCACGGCTTCGCTACTGGCTTCGGAATGGGTCACGCGGCATCGCCACTCAGTTTCAGTCGGCGCAGTGCCCCGTCCAGATCCGCCCCGAGTGCACTGCTGGACGCGTCGGCAGATGCCGGCAACGCTCGCACGACCAACGCGCAGCCGGGGGGCAAAGTTCCGAGCCGGTCGGCCATCAGGTGCCGTAGCCGGCGGCTGACCCGGTGGCGGACCACCGAATTGCCGACTGCCTTACTCACGACGAAGCCCACCCGGGCGGTCGGATGATCCACTCGGGTGGGCTGTGCCGTCTGGTCGGCCGTCTTGTCGCCATCGCTCCACTCGCCCGCCGGTGAGACCGTCAGGGCATGCACCACCAGCCGGGGTCGCCCAGCTCGACGTCCCCGGCGGACCACCGTCCCGAACTCCTGGCTGTTGGTGAGTCGGGCCGCCGCGGGGAGCACGGCGTCGCGATGTCAGGCCGACAGTTCGGAACGGCCCTTGCGCCGACGGGCGGACAGAATCGCCCGGCCAGCGCGGGTCCGCATCCGCAGCCGGAACCCGTGCACCTTGGCACGGCGGCGGTTGTTGGGCTGGAAGGTGCGCTTGCCCTTGCTCACGGTCGGTCTCCAGGCTTCTCACTACCACAACAGGTCTCTGGCAGGTCTGGTCCCGCCTGCTGGTTACCCCAGAAACAAGGGAGCGGGGCGAGTGCATGCCAAAGGCACCCGCCGCAAACGGGAGACACTTCGAGGGTACGCACCATCGGCCCACCTCACCAAATCGGGGGTAGCCTGCCACATCGTTCAGCGCGGCATCTTGCCGCTCGCGATACTGGCCCGGACCGAAGTCTTGTGGCTGGCCGCCACGCTTGTTAGCGTGCCCCTTCTGTTGTGGCGAGGGGGACCAAGGTTACGGCCAGCTCAAGAAGCCGGCGCCAACGCGTTGAACCCGCGGGGGGTTCGATGGGGACTGCCGTACATTCGTGCACAGTTGTGGACAACCCTGTGGACACCTCGATTGTCGGTGACCCTTGTGTCCGACGTGCCCGACCAGGGGAGGGGGAACCCCCAGTTGTCCGACCACCAGTCCCAACTCGGTCTCGTGTGGGAGCAGGTCGTCCAGGAGTTGTCGGACGGCACGCTGTCACCGCAGCAGCGCGCGTGGATGCGGGTGACCCGACCGATCGGCCTGCTGGACGGCACTGCCCTGCTCGCCGCCCCGAGTGACTTCGCGAAGGAAGCCATCGAGCGCGCGTTGCGCGAACCGATCACCGACGCGTTGTCCCGCAGGCTCGGCCGGGTCGTCTCGCTCGCGGTGAAGGTGGACGCGGCTGTGCCGGTCGTCAAGCACGCGCCACCCCCGGTGGCGCAGCCGCCGGTCGATCTGACCAACATCCGGATCAACGGTTCGGCCGACCACATGGCGCCGACCGAACCGGCCGACGACATGACCGCGGACGGCGCCAACGACGAGGTGGACGAGGAAGGCGACGCGCTCGCCACCGTCCACGAGATCTGGCCGACGTTCGCAGGCGGCTCGGGAGCGGCCGCACCGCCGACCCAGCCGTTCACGGCGCCGGCCAAACCGCAGACATCGCAGACCCGGCTGAACGAGAAGTACACGTTCGACACGTTCGTGATCGGCTCGTCCAACCGGTTCGCGCACGCGGCCGCCGTCGCGGTCGCGGAAGCACCGGCCCGCGCCTACAACCCGCTGTTCATCTGGGGCGAGTCCGGGTTGGGCAAGACCCACCTGCTGCACGCGGTCGGCCACTACGCGCAACGCCTGTTCCCCGGGATGCGCGTGCGATACGTGTCGACCGAGGAGTTCACCAACGACTTCATCAACTCGCTGCGTGACGACCGCAAGGTGGCGTTCCAGCGTCGCTACCGCGATGTCGACGTGCTGCTGGTGGACGACATCCAGTTCTTGGAGGGCAAGGAAGGCACCCAGGAGGAGTTCTTCCACACCTTCAACACGCTGCACAACGCGAACAAGCAGATCGTGGTGTCCTCGGACCGGCCGCCCAAGGGGCTGGGCACGTTGGAGGACCGGCTGCGCACCAGGTTCGAGTGGGGCCTGATCACCGACATCCAGCCGCCCGAGCTGGAGACCCGGATCGCGATCCTGCGCAAGAAGGCGGCGCAGGACCGGTTGGCCGCGCCTGCCGAGGTGCTGGAGTTCATCGCGGACCGGATCGAGCGCAACATCCGCGAGCTGGAGGGCGCCCTGATCCGGGTGACCGCGTTCGCGTCGCTCAACCGCCAGCCGGTGGACGTGCAGCTGGCCGAGATCGTGTTGCGCGATCTCATTCCAGACTCGCAGGCGCCGGAGATCAGCGCCTCCACGATCATGGCGGTCACCGCCGAGTTCTTCGGCGTCAGCATCGACGACCTGTGTGGCCCCGGCAAGACGAAGGCGCTCGCGCAGGCGCGGCAGATCTCCATGTATCTGTGCCGCGAGCTGACCGACCTGTCGCTGCCCAAGATCGGGCAGACGTTCGGCGGCCGCGACCACACCACCGTCATGCACGCGGACAAGAAGATCCGCAAGGAGATGGCCGAGCGCCGCCGCATCTACGACCAGGTCCAGGAGCTCACCTCCAGGATCAAGCAGCGCGCCCGAGGCTGATGCCGAACACCTGACCCAAGACCACCCCCGCAGCCCGGTCCGAATGTTTCTGGACCGGGCTGCGGCGCGTCCAGGGCAGGTGTCCATAAAGATGTGCGGCCGCGCGGGGTCCGGCCACCCGCCAAGGTGAACATTCCGGGCGCCCACAGGCATGTGGATGGCGTCACGAGCCTGGGGACCGAGCCACCCACATCTGTGGATCGAACTGTGCACAACTTCGCTGTTGTGTGGATTGCCAACCTGTGCGCAACTTCTGTCCACCGACCCCCTCGAACTGTCCACTGGTTGCACCCCCCATCTGTCCACAGCCCACCCACCGCGCTGACCTGGGCAAACGCGCTCGATCCACACAATCCACACCGCCTACTGTTACGGCTGTCTTTTCTCTTCTAGAAGAAGAAAAGAAAAAAGAAACAGGGGATGGGGACAGTGGGGACAGCTCACGTACACCGCCGTCCGAGTGATCCGACAAGCCGACAGCCCGACGTGACGAACCGGCTCGGGAGGCTCTACGGTGGGTCCTGGCGCGCCAGCGGCGTGGGAGGACCAGGAGCGAAGCGACCGCTGAGTTCCGGGAGATCGCCCACCATGGCCCCGACCTACGTGGCTCGACATACTTCGCAGCGACTGACCCGAGTCGTGTCGGCTGCTGCTTCGATTCCCGTTTCACCAGAAGCTCAAACCGGAAGGACGTTCGATGAAGATTCGCGTCGAGCGGGACGGACTTGCCGATGCCGTCGCCTGGGTCGCGCGCAGCCTGCCGTCCCGGCCGTCGATCCCGGTGCTGGGTGGCGTGCTGATCGATGCCGGCGGTGATGGCGTCGGATCCAGTGAGGCGCTGACGGTGGCCGGGTTCGACTACGAGGTGTCCGCCACGGTGGACGTCCCGGCGACGATCGCGGCCGAGGGGCGTGCGCTGGTGTCCGGTCGACTCCTGGCCGACATCACCAAGGCGCTGCCCGCCCAGCCGGTGGAGATCTCCGTCGACGGCTCCCGGGTGACGATCACGTGTGGCAGCGCCAAGTTCAGCCTGCCCACGATGCCGGTGGAGGATTACCCGCAGTTGCCGACGATGCCGCAGCGCGCGGGCGAGGTGGCCGGTGAGGTCTTCGGCCAGGCCGTCGGCCAGGTGGCGATCGCCGCAGGCCGGGACGACACGCTGCCGATGCTGACCGGTGTCCGACTGGAGATCGCCGACGACAAGCTGACCCTGGTGGCGACCGACCGGTTCCGGTTGGCCATGCGCGAATTCGACTGGAACTCCGGTGGCGACGTGTCCGGCACGTCGGTGCTGGTGCCGGCGCGGACCCTGGCCGAGGCGGCCAAGACGCTGGGCACGAGTGGCAACTCGGTGGAGATCTCGCTGGCGTCCGGGGACGGGCTGCTCGGCCTGGCCGGTTCCGGCCGGCGCGCGACGACCCGGCTGCTGGACGCGGAGTTCCCGAAGTACCGGCAGCTGCTGCCCAGTGAGCACACGTCGGCCGCGGTGATCACGGTCAGCGCGCTGGTCGACGCGATCAAGCGCGTGTCGCTGGTCGCCGAGCGCGGCACGCAGGTCCGGCTGGAGTTCGCCGACAGCATGCTGCGCCTGTCCGCCGGCGGTGACGACGAGGGCAGCGCCGAGGAGGAGTTGGCCGTCGACTACACCGGCGAGCCGGTCACGATCGCGTTCAACCCCGGTTACCTGCTGGACGGCCTCGGCGCCCTGCACACCGAGAAGGCGCACTTGTCCTTCACCACACCCAACCGGCCCGCGCTGGTCAAGCCGGTGGGGGAGGATGGCGAGGTGGCTCCCGGGTACCTGTACCTGCTGATGCCGGTGCGGCTGCCCGGCTGACCCCGGTTTGCTCCCAGGCTAGTCGGACGGAAGGACCAGGACCGTGCAGCTCGGACTCGTCGGCCTCGGCAAGATGGGTTTCAACATGCGCGAACGTTTGCGTCGCGCAGGACACGAGGTCGTTGGCTACGACCGCAACGCGGAACGCAGCGACTCGACGTCGTTGGCCGACATGATCAAACAGCTGGACGCGCCGAGGACGGTCTGGCTGATGGTCCCGGCCGGCGACATCACCCGGGACACGGTCAAGGAGCTGTCCGCCGATCTCGAAGCGGGCGACCTGGTGATCGACGGTGGCAACTCGCGTTTCACCGAGGACAAGGCGAACGCCGCTTTCCTTGCCGAGCACGACATCCACTACATGGACTGCGGTGTGTCCGGTGGCGTGTGGGGCCTTGAGGTCGGCTACGGCCTGATGGTCGGCGGCGATGACGCGGACGTGCGGCACGCCATGCCGATCTTCGACGCGCTGCGGCCGGAGGGTCCGCGCGACGAGGGCTTCGCGCACGCCGGCAAGGTCGGCGCGGGGCACTTCGCGAAAATGGTGCACAACGGCATCGAGTACGGCCTGATGCAGGCCTACGCCGAGGGCTACGAACTGCTGTCCGCGGTGGACGAGGTGACCGACGTGCACGCCGTGCTCAAGGCGTGGACCAGGGGGACCGTGGTCCGGTCCTGGCTGCTGGACCTGTTGGTCAAGGCGCTGGAGGAGGACCCGGGCCTGGAGAAGATCAGCGGGTTCACCGACGACTCCGGCGAGGGCCGGTGGACGGTCAACGAGGCGGTCGACCACGCGGTGCCGCTGCCGGTGATCTCGGCGGCGCTGTTCGCCCGGTTCGCGTCCCGGCAGGACGACTCGCCGACGATGAAGGCCGTGGCCGCGCTGCGCAACCAGTTCGGTGGCCACGCCGTGCACGCCGCGGGTCCGGCATCGCCGCCTGCCAGCTGAGGGTGTTCCCCGGTGTTCGTGCGCCAGCTGCAGGTCACTGACTTCCGGTCGTGGCAGCAGGCCGAGCTGTCCATGGCACCGGGGCCGAACGTGCTCGTCGGCTCCAACGGCCAGGGCAAGACGAACCTGGTGGAGGCGATCGGCTACCTGGCCACGCTCGGCTCGCACCGGGTGGCCACCGACGCGCCACTGGTCCGGCACGGCGCGCAGCGCGCGGTGGTCCGGGCCGCGGTGGTGAACGCGGATCGGGAACTGCTCATCGACCTGGAGATCACGCCGGGCCGGGCGAACCGGGCGCGGGTCAACCGCGCTCCGGTCACCCGGCCCCGGGACGTGCTCGGCATTGTGCGCACAGTGTTGTTCGCGCCGGAGGATCTCGCCCTGGTCAAGGGTGACCCCGGCGAGCGACGCCGGTTCGTCGACGAACTGCTCACCGCCCGCTCACCGAGATATGCCGGGGTGCGGGCGGACTACGAGCGGGTGCTCAAGCAGCGCGGCGCGTTGTTGAAGACGGCGGGTGCCGCGCGGCGGGCCGGTGGCGCCGGCGACATCCGCACCCTGGACGTGTGGGACGGACACCTGGCCCGGCACGGCGCGGAACTGCTGGCCGGCCGGCTGGACCTGGTCGCCGACCTGGCGCCGCACGTGGCCGCCGCGTACGCCGGGGTGGCACCGGAGTCGGTGCCGGTGCTGGTCCGCTACCGGTGTTCGCTCGGCGATTCGCTGCCCGTCGAGTACGGCGTGCCCGGCGGCGAGCGGGCCGACCGGGAGACGTTGGAGGCCGCGCTGCTGGTCGAGCTGGCCAGAGTGCGGCAGCAGGAGATCGACCGGGGGGTCAGTCTCGTCGGGCCGCACCGGGACGAGTTGGAACTGATGCTCGGCGAGGCGCCTGCCCGGGGCTACGCCAGTCACGGCGAATCGTGGTCGTACGCGCTGTCGCTGCGGCTGGGCGGCTACGAGCTGCTGCGCGGCGACGGCGTGGAACCGGTGTTGGTGCTCGATGATGTGTTCGCGGAGTTGGACCGGCGGCGCCGGGCCGCGCTGGCGAAGGTGGCGGCCGCCGCCGAGCAGGTGCTGGTGACCGCGGCGGTACCCGAGGACGTGCCGGCCGAACTGGCCGGCATCCGGTTCGACGTGGCGGGCGGGGAGGTACGGCGTGTCGAGTGACCAGCCCAAGAGTGATGGCACCGCTGGATCGGGTAGCACTTCTGGGGACAAACCTGTGGACAATGTGGATAACACGGTTACCGGGAGCCGAACAAACCAGCCTTCGTCGGCTAAATCGGACCAGTCGCCCACTCGACAGGGTGAGTCCACTGACCCAATTGGCGGTATGCCCGCTACGACACGTGGCGATGGCGCACTGCATGGTTCGGACCTGGCGCGGGCCGCGCTGCGTGCCGCCCAGGAGTCGGCGAGCGCCCGGGGCACGGGCCGGAACCAGCGGGGTACCCGCCGGGGTGCCGGGTCCGTCGACCGGCGGCGTCGGCGCTGGTCAGGAGCCCAGGCAGACGAGCGGGATCCACAGCCGCTCGGTCGATTGGCGGCTAGAATAGCGGGCGACAGAGGTTGGGCCGGCAGGTTGGCCGGTGGCCAGGTGTTCGGCAAATGGGCGAACCTGGTCGGCTCCGACGTCGCCGAGCATTGTCAGCCCGTGCAGTTGTCCGACGGCGAGTTGACCGTGCGGGCCGACTCGACCGCGTGGGCGACCCAGTTGCGCTTGTTGCAGCGGCAGTTGCTGGTCAAGATCGCGGCCGGCGTGGGCAACGGTGTGGTGAAGAAGCTGAAGGTGCAGGGGCCGACCGCGCCGAGTTGGCAGCACGGCCCCCGTCGGGTGCAGGGCAGGGGGCCGCGCGACACCTACGGGTGAGCCGGCCGCTCACGGCGAAGCAGCGATGTCGGAGGCGTTCGATGTCGGCGCGACCCGTCCAGGTTCACTTCCGTGTCTGTATGACGGTCCTAGGGGTGTCCTTGGGCTACGTCTGTGTACGTGGCCAAGTAGAATGGACATACATGCGTGAGGGCCGTGTCGTGATGACCCGTACGAGGACAGCGAGGACTGCGTGACATCGAACATGAGCGAGTACAACGCGTCATCAATCACCGTGCTCGAAGGTCTCGAAGCAGTCCGCAAGCGGCCAGGCATGTACATCGGATCCACCGGTGAGCGTGGCCTGCACCACCTGATCCAGGAAGTTGTCGACAACGGCGTCGACGAGGCGATGGCCGGCTTCGCCACGCGCGTCGAGGTCACGCTGCAGGCCGACGGCGGCATCCGCGTCGTGGACGACGGCCGTGGCATCCCGATCGACATGCACCCCGTGGAGAAGCGGCCAGCGCTGGAGGTCATCCTCACCACGCTGCACTCCGGCGGCAAGTTCGGCGGCGACTCCTACGCGGTGTCCGGCGGTCTGCACGGCGTCGGCATCTCGGTGGTGAACGCGCTGTCCACCGGGATGGACATCGTGGTCTACAAGGACGGGTATGTCTGGACGCAGCGCTACGAACACTCGCAGCCCGCGCACGCGCTGAAGCAGGGTGAGCCGACCAACCGCACCGGCACCGACATCACGTACTGGGCCGACCCGGCGATCTTCGAGACCACCGAGTACAACATCGAGACGATCGCCCGCCGGCTGCAGGAGATGGCGTTCCTGAACAAGGGACTGACCATCGTGCTGCGCGACGAGCGGGTGGCCGAGCAGGACGAGGACGCCGAGATGGGCAAGGTGCGCACCCGCACCTTCCACTACCCCGGCGGTCTTGAGGACTTCGTCCGGCACATCAACGCCACACGCGAGTCGGTGCACAAGACGGTGATCTCCTTCGACGCCAAGGGCGAGAGCATGGAGGTCGAGGTCGCCATGCAGTGGAACACCGGCTACACCGAGTCGGTGTACACGTTCGCGAACACGATCAACACGCACGAGGGCGGCACCCACGAGGAGGGCTTCCGCGCCGCGTTGACCCGCGTGATCAACGTGTACGCGCGGGACAAGAAGCTGCTCAAGGAGAAGGACTCCAACCTCACCGGCGACGATGTCCGTGAGGGCCTGGCCGCGATCGTGTCGGTGAAGTTGAAGGAACCGCAGTTCGAGGGCCAGACCAAGACGAAGCTGGGCAACACCGAGGCCAAGTCGGTCGTGCAGACCACGTGCAACGAGTGGATCGGCGACTGGTTCGAGCGCAATCCGAACGAGGCGCGGGCGATCGTCACCAAGGCGGTGTCCAGTGCGCAGGCGCGGATGGCGGCGCGCAAGGCCCGGGAACTGGTGCGCCGCAAGACCGCGCTGGACATCGGCGGCCTGCCCGGCAAGCTCAAGGACTGCCGCTCCACCAACCCGGAGGAGTGCGAGCTGTACATCGTCGAGGGCGACTCGGCGGGCGGCTCGGCCAAGGAGGGGCGGGACTCCTACTTCCAGGCGATCCTGCCGATCCGAGGCAAGATCATCAACGTGGAGAAGGCCCGCATCGACCGGGTGTTGAAGAACACCGAGGTGCAGAGCCTGATCACCGCGCTGGGTACCGGCATCCACGACGAGTTCGATGTGGCGAAGCTGAAGTACCACAAGATCATGCTGATGGCCGACGCCGACGTGGACGGCCAGCACATCACCACCCTGCTGCTCACCCTGCTGTTCCGGTTCATGCGGCCGCTGATCGAGTACGGGCACGTGTACGTGACGCAGCCGCCGCTGTACAAGATCAAGTGGCAGCGGGCCGAGCCGGAGTACGCCTACTCCGACGCCGAGCGCGACGGGCTGCTGGCCGCCGGGCTGGCCGCCGGCAAGAAGATCAACAAGGACGACGGCATCCAGCGGTACAAGGGTCTCGGCGAGATGAACGCCGAGGAACTGTGGGAGACCACGATGGACCCGTCCAACCGGCTGCTCTCCCAGATCACCCTGGACGACGCGGCCACCGCGGACGAACTGTTCAGCGTGCTGATGGGCGAGGACGTCGAAGCCCGCCGTTCGTTCATCGTGCGCAACGCCAAGGACGTTCGTTTTCTCGATGTGTGACGCCTGCCGCGTCGTCGCAAGAATTCCGTAGCACCGCAAAGGAAGAAGGATCGTGAGCGAGACCACGCTCCCGCCGCCGTCGGGTGAACGCATCGAGCCGGTGGACATCCAGCACGAGATGCAGCGCTCGTACATCGACTACGCGATGAGCGTCATCGTGGCGCGTGCGCTGCCCGACGTGCGGGACGGCCTGAAGCCGGTGCACCGCAGGGTGTTGTACTCGATGTTCGACACCCGGCTGTACCCGGACCGCAGCTACGTGAAGTGCTCCCGCGTGGTCGGCGACGTGATGGGCAACTACCACCCGCACGGCGACTCCTCGATCTACGACACCCTGGTGCGCCTGGCCCAGCCGTGGTCCATGCGGTACCCGTTGGTGGACGGGCAGGGCAACTTCGGTTCACCGGGCAACGACCCGGCCGCCGCCATGCGGTACACCGAGAGCCGGCTGACCCAGCTGGCCATGGCGATGTTGATGGACATCGACGAGGACACCGTCGACTTCTCCGACAACTACGACGGCAAGACGCAGGAACCGGACGTCCTGCCCTCCCGTATTCCCAACCTGTTGGTCAACGGCGGCAGCGGGATCGCGGTCGGCATGGCCACCAACATCCCGCCGCACAACCTGCGCGAGGTCGCCGACGGTGTGGTGTGGGCGCTGGAGAACTGGGACGCCGACGAGGAAGAGACGCTGGCCCAGCTGATCCTGCGGATCAAGGGACCGGACTTCCCGACCAAGGCGCTGATCCTGGGCACCACGGGCATCGAGGACGCCTACCGGACCGGCCGCGGCTCGGTGCGGATGCGGGCCGTGGTGGAGGTCGAGGAGGACGCCAAGGGGCGGACCGTCCTGATCGTCACCGAGCTGCCCTACCAGGTGAACCCGGACAACCTGGTGGAGAACATCGCGCAGCTGGTCAAGGACGGCAAGCTGACCGGCATCTCGGACATCGCGGACGAGTCCAACCGGCGCAGCGGCATGCGGATCGTCATCGGCCTGCGCCGGGACGCCGTGGCCAAGGTGGTACTGAACAACCTCTACAAGCACACCCAGCTGCAGACCAACTTCGGCGTGAACATGCTGGCCCTGGTCGACGAGGTGCCGCGCACGCTGCGGCTGGACCAGATCATCCGGCACTACGTGCGCCACCAGGTCGAGGTCATCGTGCGCCGGACCCGCTTCCGGTTGCGCAAGGCCGAGGAACAGGCCCACATCCTGCGTGGCCTGGTCAAGGCACTGGACGCGTTGGACGAGGTCATCGCGCTGATCCGGCGGTCCCCGTCGGCAGCCGACGCGCGCCCCGCGCTGATGGAGCTGCTGGAGATCGACGAGATCCAGGCCGTCGCCATCCTGGACATGCAGCTGCGCAGGCTGGCCGCCCTGGAGCGGCAGCGGATCATCGACGACCTGGCCGAGATCGAGACCCGGATCGCCGACCTGCGCGACATCCTGGCCAACGACGTCCGCCAGCGCACCATCGTCCGCGACGAGCTGATGGCGATCGTGGACAAGCACGGCGACGACCGGCGCACCAGGATCATTCCGTTCGACGGTGACGTGTCGGTCGAGGACCTGATCGCGGTCGAGGACGTCGTCGTCACCATCACCCAGACGGGTTACGCCAAACGGACGAAAACCGACCTCTACCGGGCACAGAAGCGCGGCGGCAAGGGCGTCCAGGGCGCGGCCCTGAAACAGGACGACATCGTGGGCCACTTCTTCGTGTGCTCCACGCATGACTGGATCCTGTTCTTCACCAACAAGGGCCGGGTCTACCGGGCCAAGGCCTACGAGCTGCCCGAGGCGAGCCGGACCGCGCGTGGCCAGCACGTGGCGAACCTGTTGGCGTTCCAGCCGGACGAGCAGATCGCCCAGGTCATCCACATCAGCGACTACCAGGTGTCGCCGTACCTGGTGCTGGCGACCAAGAGCGGGCTGGTCAAGAAGAGCAAGCTGTCCGACTTCGACTCCAACCGGGCCGGTGGTCTGATCGGCATCAACCTGCGCGAGGACGACGAGCTGGTCGGCGCGGTGCTGTGCTCCGGCGACGACGACCTGCTGCTGGTGTCGGCGGGCGGGCAGTCCATCCGGTTCCACGCGTCCGACGACGCGCTGCGGCCGATGGGCCGGGCCACGTCCGGTGTGCTGGGCATGCGGTTCAACGACGGTGACGAACTGCTGTCCATGGGCGTGGTCGTCGACGGCCGGTTCGTGTTGGTCGCCACCAACGGCGGCTACGCCAAGCGCACCCCGATCGAGGAATATCCGCTGCAGGGCCGGGGTGGCAAGGGCGTGCTGACCATCCAGCACGACACTCGCCGTGGCAGGCTGGTTGGCGCGCTCATCGTCGACGTGGACGACGAGCTGTACGCGATCGAGTCGACCGGTGTGGTCATCCGGACCAGTGCGCGCGAGGTGCGCAAGGCTGGCCGGCAGACCAAGGGCGTCCGGTTGATGAACCTCGCGGAAGGGACCACATTGGTTGCTGTCGCCCGCAACGCGGAGGTCGTGTCCGATGTTTCCGAAGCAGCTACCGAGACACCCTCGGAGGCAGGTGCTGAGCCGACCGCCGAGACGACCGATGTGACAACGGTGACGCCTTCGGAGGCAGTGGACAGCAACGCGGCGGACGTTTCGGACGTCTCCGAGACAGAGGAATGACAACAGTGGGATGACAGAGGGATGACCGTGTCAGCTGATCCGCGGGTCGACTGACACGGCCGTGCCGGCCAACTCCATCAGCTAAGGAAAGCTCGTGACTTCACCCGACAAGCCGAAGACCGAGGACGCGCCAGCCGAGACCAACCGCGACGAACGCGCGGTGGCGACGGCGTCGCCGACCGTCGAGTCGGAGCAGGCCGCATCGGGGACGAACGGCACGAAGAACACGAACGGGTCGTCGGCGCCCAAGCCGGTTGCGAAACCGGCAGCCGAGGCGGCACCTGCCGCTCCCGCGAAGCCGGCGGCGGCGAAGCCGACTGTGGCGAAGCCTGCCACGGCGTCGACGGCCAAGGCGCCAGCCGCAGGTCAACCGGCGGCACAGACCGCACCGCCGGCACAGACCGCACCGGCGGCCGCCAAGCCTGCCGCGGCCGCTGCGCCGAAGCCGCCGGTTGAGCCCGAGCCCAAGCCCGAGTTGGCCAAGCCCCCGGCACGGGCCGTCGACCCGGAGTCGGCGAAGACCGTGGTGATGGAGAGCCCGGACATGTCGTCGACGACGCCGCCCTGGCAGCGGGTGGCGACCGACACCCAGTACGTGAACGACCACAGCGTGCCGACCGACGGCAGTGCGGCACCGAGCGAGCCTGCGCCCCGGTTCTCCGACTGGGGTTACCAGCGCAGCCCGCGTTCGGACTCGTACAGCGGCAGCACCGCCGACAAGGCGGACGCGTTGGCCGGCGGCGTGGTCTCCGGCACGACGTCACCGTCGGTGTTCGCGGCCACGGCAGGCCAGTCGGCGGTGCGGGCGGACGCCCGGCCGAACAGCGACCCGACCGGCCGGACCACGGTCAACTTCGGTGCGCCGCCACCCAACACGATGCGCCCCCCGACGGCCGCACCCACGCCGTCGGCACTGCGCAGGCCGGGCCGTGGACCGCGGCGGGCGAGCCTACAGGTCCGGCGTGTCGACCCGTGGTCGGTGCTGAAGCTCGCGTTCGTGCTGTCCGTGGCGCTGTTCTTCGTGTGGCTGGTCGCCGTGGGCGTGCTCTACGGCGTGCTGGACGGTATGGGCGTGTGGGACCGCGTGAACGGCACGTACAACGAGTTCGCGCAGAACACCAGCAGCGGCAGCAGTGGCCCGCTGATCACCGCGAGCAGGGTGTTCGGCATCGCGGCGATCATCGGTGCGATCAACATCGTGCTGTTCACCGCGTTGGCCACGGTGGGCTCGTTCGTCTACAACGTGTCCGCCGACCTGGCAGGCGGTCTGGAGATCACGCTGGCCGAACGCGAGTAGCGCCGCCTGCTCCCGGTTTGAGCGCCCGGCCGGGGGTACGGTAGTCTTCCTTTCGTTCCCGAGGGCCTATAGCTCAGGCGGTTAGAGCGCTTCGCTGATAACGAAGAGGTCGGAGGTTCAAGTCCTCCTAGGCCCACGCACCGCGATGCGCCGCAGTTCGTGCGGTGACCGCGGTTTCGATCTGCCGTCAAGGAGGCGACCTGTCGTGAAGAAGATCCTCGCACTCGTGGCTGTGGCCGCTGCCGCGCTGCTGATCATCCGTCGCAGCCGGTCGGCCAAGGCCGAGGCCGACCTGTGGCGCGAGGCCACCGCTCCGACCGACAAGTGACCCCATCAGAGCGGGAGCAGGCCCAGTACCATGGGTCCTCTCCCGCTCTTTTGTGTATGACGGGGACGTAGCTCAATTGGCAGAGCACTGCCTTTGCAAGGCAGGGGTTGAGGGTTCGATTCCCTTCGTCTCCACGTGCTCGGGGCGACCCTGCTCGGCGCTTGCGCGCCTCGCCGGGTCGCCCGTCGTGTTTTCTGGGGGACGACCCCCAGACCCCCGAAGACTCAAGCGCTGCGCGCCTTCGCGGTTCGTATTGTGTTGCGTCGGGTCCACCAACATGACGGGAAGGCACTGGGATGACCAAGGGCTACTGGATCTCGGTTTACCGGAAGATCCACGATCCGGCCAAGATGGCCGCCTACAGCAAGCTCGCCGGGCCGGCCATCCAGGCGGCCGGTGGGCGGTTCCTGACCCGGGGCGGGCGGGTCCAGGCGCATGACGCCGGGGTGGCCGAGCGCTCGGTGCTCGTGGAGTTCGACAGCTTCGACGCAGCGGTGGCAGCCCACGAAACGCCTGCCTACCGGGAAGCTCTGGCCGCGCTGGCCGATGGCGTCGAGCGGGATTTTCGGATCGTCGAAGGCGAGTAGCTCGGCCGGTCAGCGGTTGGCGTAGGCCGCCAGTCGGGCGGCCAGTTCACCGGGCCGGCTCAGGGCCGGGGTGTGCCCGCCGTCCATCTCGTCCGGTGTGCTGCCCAGGCGTTCCCGCGAGACTCGGCGCAGGTAGGCAGGCGGGAGCAGGCGGTCGTCGCGGCACAGCAGGACCCTCGTGGGCACGTCGGGCCACGCCCGCAGCGGTGACGGTTCGCCCATCCGGGCCTCCGACTGGCCACGGGACCGGCCGCGCGCCTCGGCGACGAGGTCCGGTGGGACGTCCTGGTAGAACAGGTCGTCGTGGCTTTCCCGGGGCTCGTCCGCCCACCTGGTGGCCGACCAGTAGTCGGCCGGTGCCTCGCCCGGCACCGGAATCATCGGCGCGACCAGCACGAGCAGCCGGACCGGTAGCCGATCGCACACCAGCGGGGCGACGAAACCGCCCAGTGACTGCGCCACGACCACCACGTCATGACGGTCGCTGGCAGCGGCCACCACCGCGTCGGCGTACTCCGCCAGGCCGGCCGAGTCGTCGTCGCACGGCAGATCCGGTGCCACGGCGTCGTGGCCAAGGGCGCGCAGCCGGTCGACCACCAGATGCCAGTACCAGCCGACGTCGCCGGCACCGTGGATCAGGACGAAGTCGGCCATCAGGGCAACAGGGTCAGCGTCTTGACGTGCCGAGGGCGGATGCTGGTGAAGTGGCGGTAGTCGAGCGTGGCCACCTCGTCGATGTCCAGCCGTTCGGCCAACGCGATCACCGAGGCATCGTTGCGACCCAGTGCCAGCTCGGTGTACTCGTCGACCAGTTCGGCCATCCGCGTGTGGTCGGCGGCGGTCAGTTTCACCGGGACGAAATCGCCTGCCGAGACGGCATGCAGAAAATCAGCCCGCGCGCGGGCGCCCGCCTTGGCGCCCAGCAGGTAGCCGACCTCGGCGATGATCGGCGTCGGCAGCAGCATGTGGCGGTTGGCCAGCCGCAGGTCGGTGAACATGTCGACGCAGCGCTGGTGGTCCGGGTCGCGGTAGAGCGCGGCGGCCACCAGGGGTGCGGTATCACAGACGATCACGTGTTACTGCCCGAACCCCTCACGTAGCCACTCGTCAGCGTGCTCGGCGACACTCGTGCCGTCACCGGGGGCGCTGGCGAAGAAGGCGGGTGGCCACGATCGGTCCTCGACCGGGCTGAGGTGGCGGCGGATGTCGGCGAGCACCATCGGCACATGGTCCTCGGGAAGCTCCAGGACTAATCGCACCAACTCGTCGCGGTCGCCGCTCACCCGGTCAGTCTACGGCGCGAAACTCCCTCGACAATTCCCATCGTGTTCATCAGTTCCCGGCGGGCACCTGTCCATCTGCGGCCGCCAGGATCGTCGTACTGGCAGTGGATGCTCTGCCCAAGTCATCAGACCGACTGGAGGACACCGTGAGTCTGCCGGAGATCACGTCGCGTGAGCAGTGGGCCGTCGCTCGCCGGGAACTGCTCGTCAAGGAGAAGGCGCACACCCGCGCGCGGGACGCGCTGAACGCCGATCGGCGTCGGCTGCCGATGGTGGCGATCGACCAGGACTACCTGTTCAACGGGCCGAATGGCCAGGTCAGGCTGCTGGACATGTTCGAAGGCCACGATCAGCTGATCGTGCAGCACGTCATGTACGGGCCGGACTGGGCCAACGTCTGCCCCGGTTGCACGGCCTCGCTGGACGAGATGTCGCCCGCCCTGTTCCAGCACATGCGCTCCCGCGCCACGGCGTACGCGGCCGTCTCCCGGGCGCCGTTCGCGAAGCTGGCCGCGAGCAAGGAGAGCAACGGTTGGGAGTTTCCCTGGTACTCCAGTTTCGGCAGCGACTTCAACCGCGACTTCGAGGCCACGGTGCCCGACGACCAGGGGCAACCGGCCGAGCAGCCGGGTGTCAGCTGTTTCCTGCGGGACGGTGACCGCGTCTTCCACACCTATTCGACGTACGCCAGGGGCACCGACCAACTCGGCAGCGCCTACTCGTGGCTGGACCTGACCGCGCTGGGCCGCTCCGAGGACTGGGAGGAGCCGAAGGGCCGGGTGGCCAAGCCGCACGGTGCCGACCCGACGTTCAGCGACTGAGCGGACGGACCAACTGACCCCTGGGTCGGACATCGAGGTCGATCTGCTTCACTTCCAGGGCTATGAGACGAGCCGTGTTCCTTGCCGCGCCCCTGGCCGTGTTGGGTGTTGTGCTCGCGGGCTGCGGTCCGACCGTGACCGGGACGGCCGCTCCGGCGTCCACCATCACCAGCCACATCAAGGTGCCGCCGCCGTCCGTCGCGGCACCGGCCACGCTGCCGCCTGCGCGGACGGCGAACTGCCCGTACCTCTCGCTGGACGAGGTGCAGAACGACAACGGGCAGCACGTCGGCTCGGTGAAGATCTCGTCATCGTCCGACGGCCAGCCGCACCCGGTGTGCTATTTCTACCGGCCCGACGGTCACCTGCAGATGACCGTTCGGGTCTACGTCGGCACGGCCGCCGTGGCCACCGCGGTGGTCAACCAGGCGGCACCGGTGTCCTCGTCCGACCCGGCCAACCAGCCGTCCGGCTGGAACGGCGGCTCACAGGCCAATGCGTCGGCGAGTTCGCAGGCCAGCTCGACGACCGTGCTCAAGGGTGCCGTGTACGCGATCGCCAAGGGCGGGACCGCCATCGTCGTGATGAGCAACCAGCTGCAGACCATCAAATGTCGCCTGGTCGCCACGGCAGTCGTGAGCGGGCTGAACCAGTAACACGTGGATAGGCGGCCGGTGGTCAGGGGACATCGTTGGCCCGACCACCGGCCGCCCGGTCACATCGGCGCCGGCCGGAACGGCGTCAGTTCCGGTTGCTGGCCGGGCTGTCGGTCGGCTGCTCCTGCGTCGGGTGCGGTGCCGAGCCGTTGGTCGCGATGCGTTGCTGGTCGGTCAGGCTCTCCTCGGGCTCCGGCGCGGACAGCTTCACCTGCTGTGAACTCTTCAGCGCGTAGGCGGCACCCGCGCCGACGGCCACCACGCCGATACCCAACAGCCACGGCCACTTGCGGCCCCGCCTGGCACCGCCGGACTTGGCGGCCGCCATCAGGTCGTTGGCAGCGCCTCGGGCGTCCTTGGCCGTCCGACCTGCGTGTTTTCTGGCTCGCTTGGCGCCGCGGGCCAGGTCCTTGCTGGCCGTCTTGGTCGTCCTGCGGGCGTCCTTGGCCAGATGCTTGCGGGCCTTGCGGGTCGTCTTGACGACTTCCGCCTGGGTCTCCGCTGTCGCTTCACGTACGGCTTCCACGCCGGCGTGGCCGACCTGTATCGCACCGTGCCGCAACGTACGCAACCCGGTACCCACGGCCCGGCCGACCGTTTCCCCAGCGTTTGTCATGGCTTTCACCTCGTCCATCGCGGTGCTCCAGGCTCCTCTGGTCGGCGTTGGTGCTGATATCTCCGGGTACCACCTCTGTTGACCTACCAACCATCGAGGCGCCCGGATCGGCATCATCCTGCCCCGTCCCACACCATCTCGCTGTGGATGGCACGATGAACCACGTGGCTGACAGCAATGAATCGCTCGTTGGAGCGATAGTGACGGCAACCCTGCACACCTCAATGGGGGACATCCGTCTCAACCTGTTCCCGAACCAGGCCCCGAAGACGGTGGCCAACTTCGTCGGGCTCGCCGACGGCACCAAGAAGTACGGCCAGAACGCCAGGGGTACCGGCGACGGTCCGTTCTACGACGGTTCCATCTTCCACCGGGTGATCTCCGGCTTCATGCTCCAGGGTGGCGACCCGACCGGCACCGGTCGCGGCGGCCCGGGTTACAAGTTCGAGGACGAGTTCCACCCGGAACTCCAGTTCAACAAGCCGTATCTGCTGGCCATGGCGAACGCCGGCAAGAACACCAACGGCTCCCAGTTCTTCATCACGGTCGCTCCGACGACCCACCTGAACTTCGCGCACACCATTTTCGGCGAGGTGGCCGACCAGGAGTCCCGCAACGTCGTGGACGCAATCGGCACCACGCCGACGGGTGCTCAGGACCGCCCGGTCCAGGATGTGGTGATCGAGCGCGTCAGCGTGTCGCGGGAGCAGTGACGACCAACGCGTGACAACGAACGCGTGACAACCAACGCGTGACGACCAGCGAGTGAGGACCAGACCGTGACGATGCCGCCCGGGCAGCCGGCCGGACCCGCCGACCAGCAGCCGGTACCACCGGACTGCGTTCGGCATCCCGGCCGGCCGACCGGGCTGCGCTGTAGCCGGTGTGACCGGCCGGCGTGCCCGGAGTGCCTGCGGCCCGCCTCGGTGGGCCAGCACTGCGTGGACTGCGTCGCCGAGGGCGGCCGGACCGTGCGCAGGCCGGTGACCATCGCCGGCGCGACACCCACCACGAAGAACTACGTGGTGCCCGGCCTGATCGCGGCCAACGTGGCCGTCTTCGTGGTCACGGTGGTCCAGGCGCGCAGCCTGACCAACCTGAACGGGTCGTCGCTGTTCGACGACTGGATCCTGTTTCCGCTGGCCACCCGGAACGGCAGCTGGTGGCAGCTGATCACGGCGGGCTTCCTGCACGTCAACCCGATCCACATCCTGATGAACATGGTGGCCCTGTGGATCATCGGGCGGGATCTGGAACGGGTGCTCGGCCCGCTGCGGTTCAGTGCCATCTACCTGCTCGGGCTGCTCGGCGGGAACGTCGCCGTGTTCGTGTTCGGCCAGGTGCGGGGCGCGGAGGCCGGCGCGTCCGGTGCGGTGTTCGCGCTGATGGGCGGCCTGCTGGTGATCGTCTACCGGCTCAAGATCAACGCCAGCCAGGTGATCGGCCTGATCGCGGTGAACCTGGTGATCAGCGTGGTCATCCCGGGCATCTCGCTGCTCGGGCACGTCGGTGGCCTGGTGACGGGTGCCGCGGTGACGTTCGCGCTGATCAACGTGCCGGCCGGCGAGCGCAGGACGATGTGGCAGGCGGTCACCGTGGTGATCGCCCTGGTGGTGTTGGTCGGCCTGGCGCTGGTCCGGGTGCCCTACATCCCGAAACTGACCTGAGCGGAACTCAACGCCAGTACGACCGCAGTGCGGCGGCCACCTGTTCGGGCTCGGTGCCCAGATCCAGCCAGCCGAGCACGATCAGGCCGCCGTCCGGGTCGTCCTCGTTGTCGGTGTCCAGTTCCAGCAGCGATACCTCACGGCCCAGCCGTCGGGTGGACGACACGCTGATCCGCACCGATCCCCACGGCAGCCGCTGCCGACCGGTCATCCTGCGGACCTCGATGCCGTCCGCGTCCACGGCCAGCCGTGGCCGGGCGATCGTGCCGAACAGCGCGAACACGATCAGCCCGATGGTGGCGATGCCGGTCACCAGCCTGCCGATCGGGTCGGAGCTGAACACGGTGTAGGCCAGTGTGGCCACGGCGAGCACCCAGGTCGTGCCGATCAATGCCGGCGACGGGGACCACGCGGTCGGCGGCACTGGTTCGTCCATGGCTGGAATTCTGGCGTACCGATCGGTGAATCGGGCTCCCGACCGGGTGGGTGATCCGTCAGGGCGTAACGCTGTTCGGCCACCCGGGCGACGTTCCTGGTACGTGATCATCGGGGTGGCTAGGCTGCCCGAGCCGCCCCCAGACATCCGAGGAGTTTTCACCATGTCCGCCGAATCCCTGAGCTGGGTGCCTGCCGATGTCGACCTGAGCAAGCCCAATCCGGCCCGGGTGTACGACTACGTTCTCGGCGGGGCGAACAATTTCGAAGTGGATCGCGAGTTCGCCAAACAGATGATGGCGGCGCTGCCCGACGCGCAGGCACAGGCCCAGGAGAACCGGGGCTTTCTGCGCCGGGTCGTCAGTTTTCTGGCCGAGCAGGGCGTCCGCCAGTTCATCGACCTCGGGTCCGGCATTCCGACCGTCGGCAACACGCACGAGGTGGTGCAGCGGATCGATCCCGCCGCCAAGGTGGTCTACGTGGACTACGAGCCGGTGGCCGTGGCGCACAGCGAGCTGATCCTGCAGGACAACAAGAGCGCGGCGATCATTCGCGGCGATGTGCGGGACTCGTCGGCGATCCTGCACCACGAGGTGGTGCGGCGGCTGATCGACTTCGACGAGCCGGTGGCGATCCTGATGTTCGCCGTGTTGCACTTCGTGTCCGACGACGAGGACCCGTACCGGCTGGTCGCCAGGTACCGGGACGCCACCGTGCCGGGCAGCTACCTGGCTGTGAGTCACATCACCCAGGACGGCCGGCCGGAGATCGGGGTGCTGGTCGAGGAGTACCAGCGGTCGGTCAGCATGCTGACCGACCGGACCCGGCCCGAGGTCGCCCGACTGTTCGCCGGTTACGACATGGTCGACCCCGGTGTCGTGTTCACCCGGGAGTGGCGGCCGGAGCTGGACCTGGACTACGACTACGCGTCACTCCTGTACGGCGCCCTGGGCCAGCGGATCTGACAGAGCATCAGAGCAGGCCGCTGAGCTCGCTCGTGCGGTCTTGCACAAAGTTGTCCACAGGAGTTGTCCCCACTGGGGATGACTTACAGGTGTGTCGTTTGGTGACCGACAGATGAATACAGGTCAACCGTCGGATGTAGCGGGGTCCCCGACCGAGTGAACGGGCTGGCTAGCGCCACCGCATCGTCATCAGCAGGCCACCGATCATCAGCACGAACCCGATGGCGAAGTTCCACGAGCCGAGCGCGTTCATGAACGGGATCTTGTCCGACGCGATATAGGTGAGGACCAGCCACGCCAGGCCGATCAGCATCAGGCCCAGCATCACCGAGATATAGATCGGATGTGAAGGCCCGGCCATCCTTGCCTTCACCGGCGTGCGGCGGTCGGCCGGCGCGGTATAGACGGCCTTCTTGCGGACCTTGGACTTTGGCATGATGTCCTCGCCTGCGTGGAACTGGTGCCTTGGGCGTCGTCGCCGGGCAGTGGCGCGTACGGTGGGACAGCGGCCGCAACGCGACCCCGTCCAGGTGAACACGTTAACGTAACCGAGGAGCCCAGCGAACAACGACCGGACTTCAAGTCGGTCAAACGTTGTCTCGGCCATGCTGGACGGGCCGGGCTCGCGCAGGCTCCGGCCAGCGTTCGGCCAGGCAGTGCACATCTCTGCACGGTTCGGGAGGATCGAGGGTGAGTCAACAGCCACCGCCGCCGCCAGGGCGGGACGGGCCGTGGCCGTCGCGTCGGCCCCAGGGCCGACCGCAGGGGGGCGCGCCGCAGGGCCGACCGCAGGGACGCAGCGGGCCACAGGGCGCACAGCCGCCAGCCGGGCCGCCCCGGCCGGCGGGCGACCGGCCGACGATGTTCATCCCGAAGCTCGACGACACCGAGCTCATCCCGAGGGTCGAGGACTTCGGCGCGGTGAGCCAGGGCAAGACCCCGGCCGGCCCCGCCTATCCAGAGCGTGACCCGGACGACTACCAGCCACGACACGGCAGCATCGCCGATCTCGGTGACGCCCCGCCCACGGCCCGCCCCGCGACGCCGCAGGCCCGCCCGGTGGCCGATCCCGGTGCTGGGATCACCGCCCGGCTGGGTGCCGGCCGGCCCGACGACTTCCCGGGTGGCAACGACCGCACCGAGTACTTCGGCAGCCCGTTCGACAACACGACGTTCGCGAACGCGGGCTTCGACAAGAATGCCGCCGACAGCACCGCTATGTTCGACAGCCCCGGTTTCGACAGCCCCGGTTTCGACCGGTCCGGCGTGGACAGCACCACGTTCGAGCCGCTGGCCGACCGGCCGCCGATCCCGGCGCCGAGGTCCGGCCGGACCGCGCTGCACACCATCGGCGAGGTGCTGATCACCTGCGGCATGGTGGTGCTGCTGTTCGTCGTCTACGAGCTGTACGTCACCGACATCTTCTCGGCGCAGAAGCAGGCCAGCGCCACGACGTCGCTGGACAAGGAGTGGGACACCGTCACCGGCCCGGTGCGGACCAACCACTACGACCTGACCGACGGGCACGGCATCGCGAAGCTCTACATCCCGGCGTTCGGCCAGGACTACGTGTTCACCGTGATCGAGGGGACGACGCAGAACGACCTGGCGATCGGCCCGGGGCACTACCCCGGCAGCGCGCTGCCCGGCCAGCCCGGTGACATGGCCGTGGCCGGCCACCGTGTCGGTGAGGGCGCGCCGTTCGACGACCTTGGCCTGGTGCAGTCCTGTGACTCGATCCTGATCGAGACGCAGACCGACTGGTACGTCTACCGGACGCTGCCGATGTCCGACGAGGTTGCCGACTGGGCCAGCAGCAGGGGCAAGACGACGCAATGTGACGGCCCCAACGGCGAGGCCAAGGTGCAGCCGCTCGGCGGGCTCTACTCGCAGACCGTCGGCCGGGAGATCGTGCTGCCGACCGAGGGCGACGTGGTGGCGCCGATTCCGCACCACCCGGGCGCCACGGTGTCCGCGGGCCAGGAGGCCTCGCTGCTCACGCTGACCACTTGTAACCCGAAGTTCTCCGCCGCGCAGCGCATGATCCTGCACGCCGTGCTGGTCAAGGATTGGAAGAAGGACGCCAAGGATCCCAACAAGATGCCGCCGGAGATGAAGGAGACCAGCTGATGTACGGCTGGATCTGGCGGCATCTGCCGGGCCCCTTCGCGGCGCGGATCGCGCTGGCCGTGGTGCTCGTGGCCGGCGTGATCGCACTGCTGTTCTTCGTCGTGTTCCCGTTCGTGGACCCGCTGTTGCCGTTCAACGACGTCACGGCAGGTGGCTGAGTCCGCTCGAATTGGGCGAACCACCCGAGCGCCGGCCGTTACCCTGTCCTCCATGCGAGTGCTGGTGGTCGACAACTACGACAGTTTCGTCTACAACCTGGTCCAGTACCTGGCCCAGCTGGACGTGGACTGTCGGGTCCTGCGCAACGACGCGCCGCGGCTCGAAGCGGCAGCGCTGGCCGGGGAGCTGGATGACGTCAGCGGCGTGCTGGTCAGTCCCGGCCCGAGTACGCCGGAGCGCGCGGGCCACAGCATCGACGTGATCCGCGAGTGCGCGAGACGTGAGCTGCCCGTACTCGGTGTGTGCCTTGGCCACCAGGCGATCGGCGTGGCCTGGGGTGGCGTGGTGGGCCGGGCCCCGGAGTTGTTGCACGGCAAGACCAGCCAGGTTCACCACTCCGGCGCCGGTGTGCTGGCCGGGCTGCCCGATCCGTTCACCGCCACCAGGTACCACTCGCTGACCGTGCTGCCGGAGACCGTGCCGGCCGAGTTCGAGGTGACCGGCCGCACCGACACCGGGATCGTGATGGCCATGCGGCACCGCACGCTGCCGGTGGAGGGTGTGCAGTTCCATCCCGAGTCCGTGCTCACCGACTCCGGCCACCGGATGCTGGCCAACTGGCTGACGGTGTGCGGTCACCAGGTGCCCGAAGCCACCGTCGCCGACCTGGAGGGCCAGATGCGCATCCTGGCCGACGCGGCCAGGATCTAGTCGCACAACGAGAAACGGGCCCCGCCGGTCGGCGGAGCCCGCTTCTTCGCGTTTCGGGTCTACAGCCCGCCGCCGCCCGGTCCGCCGTTGCCGGTGGTGGTCGTCGGGGCGCCACCGACCAGTTGCTGCACGGTGATCTGGATGTTCTGGTTCTTGTCGATCTGCGTGCCCTGGCTCGGGTTCTGGTCGCTGATCAGCCCGTCCTGGTTCGGGTCGAACGTGGGGTTGGTCCGCACCTTGAACGAACCGGTCCAGCCGAGCCCGGTCAGTGCCTGCTGGGCCTGCTGCTGGGTCATGCCCTGTAGGTCCGGCACGTTGATCTGCTGCTGGGTGCCGTCGGACACGGTCAGCGTGACCTTGGTGCCCGGCGCCACCTGGGTGCCGGCCTCCGGGTTCATGTCCAGCACCTGACCGGCCGGCTTGTCGCTGGACGCGGTCGTCTTGGTGACCGTGAAGTTCTTGCTCTCCAGGTCGGACTTGGCGTCGTCGTACTGCTTGCCGCGCTCGTCGGGCACCGTCACGTTCTGCGGTTCGGCGCCCAACGTGATGCTGACCGCGCTGCCCGGCTGGGCCGAGCCGTTGGCCGCCGGGTTCTGCGAGACGACCTTGCCGATCTTGGTGGAGTCGGTGACCGGCTGGGTGCCCGGGTCCGGCGCCAGTTGCAGGTGCACGGCGGCCAGCGCCTGCTGCGCCTGCGCCTGCGTCATGTTGGTCAGGTCGGGCACCTTCACCGCGGCGGGCTGCTGGCCGATGAACAGAGTCACCGTCTTGCCGGTGGCCAGTTGGGCACCCGCTGCCGGGTCGGTCCGGATGACCTTGCCGATCTGGTCGGTGGTGCACGCGGCGCCGGGAGTGCCGGCGGCCTGGCAGGTGACCTCCTTGGTGACCGGCACCAGGTTGGCCTGGTTGACCGCCTGGATCGCCTGCGGCTGCAACTGGCCCACGACGTCGGGCACCGGGATCAGGCCCGCGTTCGGATCGCTGTTGCTGGCGAACAGCTTCGGGATCAGCAGCGCGGCCAGCAGGATCACCACGATGGCGCCGACCACGGACGCCGCGATGATCCAGCCCTTGCGCTGCCGTCGGCTGCGTTCGGCGTCCGGGTCGTAGTCGTCGTAATCGTCGTAGTCACCGGCGATGGCGCTGGGCCGGTGCCGGCCGCCGGTCATCACCTCGGTCCGCCCGGCGCCCATGATGGACGTGCGGTCGGCGTCGGTCATCACCATCGGTGCCGCTGGCCGCTGACCGGACAGCACCCGCACCAGGTCGCCGCGCATCTCGGCGGAACTCTGGTAGCGGTTGGCCGGACCCTTGGCCATCGCCTTGAGCACGATCGCGTCCAGCGACTGCGGCACCCTCGGATTCACCGCGGACGGCGCCCTCGGGTCCTCGCGCACGTGCTGGTAGGCCACGGCCACGGGGGAGTCGCCGGTGAAGGGCGGTTCCGCGGTGAGCAGCTCGAACAGCACGCAGCCTGCCGCGTACACGTCACTGCGGGCGTCCACGGCCTCGCCGCGCGCCTGTTCCGGCGACAGGTACTGGGCGGTCCCGATCACGGCGGCCGTCTGCGTGACGGCGGCCTGGCCGTCGGACACCGCTCGTGCGATGCCGAAGTCCATCACCTTCACTGCGCCGGTCTTGGTGATCATGATGTTGGCCGGCTTGACGTCCCGGTGCACGATGCCGTGCCGGTGGCTGAAGTCCAGCGCGGCACACACGTCGGCCATGACCTCCATGGCACGCTTGGCCGGCAGCGGTCCCTCGGACTTGACGATGTCGCGCAGCGTCCGCCCGTCGACGTACTCCATCACGATGTAGGGCAGCGGGCCGTAGTCGGTGCGTGTCTCGCCGGTGTCGTACACGGCCACGATCGCCGGGTGGTTCAGCGCGGCGGCGTTCTGCGCCTCTCTGCGGAACCGCTCCTGGAACTGCGGGTCACGCGCGAGGTCGGCACGCAGCACCTTGACCGCAACGTCCCTGCCGAGCCGGACATCCTTACCGCGGTGTACCTCGGACATACCGCCGTAGCCGAGCGTCTCGCCCAGCTCATAACGGTTGGACAGCAGCCGTGCGGAGGTCATCGCCGTCCTCGCTTCGCCGCAGCCAGCGACGGGGCGTGGGTGCCAGCGTTGACACCACGGTGCCTGTCGGTTCGCTCGCTTCGCTCGGTCATGGGTGCTTTCGTCCCGGTCCTCGTCAGTCTGTTCATCATGCCTGGTGTGCGCCTCGGTCCCTGTCCTCGACCTACCGAGCTCTGCCTTCCGGTGTGCACGTGACGGTCACGACGGTCCCGATCGTCACATCACCGGTAGGTGTTACCGCACCGACCACACAGTGTGTGGGATCGGCACGGCCCGCTGAGGTCGTGCGCAGCGTGGTCCGCAGACCCAGCGTTCGCAGCTGGGTCATGGCCACGTCAGCACCCTTGCCGACATAGCCTCTCGCGTGCACGGCAGCAGTGCCGATCGGGGCAAGCCCGTCCGACACCCCCGCCACCGTGGCCGAGCTGGTCTCCTGCATTCCGACCGGCTGCGGGGTACCCCCGCTGGCGTGCCGGATGTTCTGGGTGAGCACCCAGATCCCCAGCGCGATCAGCAGCAGCACCAGCAGCCCGATCGGCAGCCACAGCGGCCGGATCGACCGCGATCGCTCGCCGAGCATGCCCGGTGGTGGCACCGGTGCCGACGGCGGCATGGTCCCACCACCCAGGGCGGGCGGCAGCGCCATCTGTGGCTGTGGCATCTGCCCCGACATCGGGGCCGACATCGGTTGGGACATCGGCGGCTGCCCCTGCGTGGGGATGGCCACCGACGGTACGCCGTGCATGCCGTGCGGTGGCGAACCGAGTGGTCCGGCCGGCCCTGGCTGCGGCGGCAGCTGGCCCTGGCCGGCCATGGTCAGGCCGGACGGGGTGGGCAGCGGCATCCCGGCGCGCACCGCGGCAGCGGCGGCCGCGAACTCGCCGCCGTTGCGGTAGCGCTGCCGCGGGTCCTTGACCAGCGTCGCCTCGATCAGCGCGCGCATGCCCGGCGGCACGTCCGGCGGCAGCGGCGGTGGCAGGTCGCGGATGTGCATCAGGGCGACGGTGACCGCGTTCTCGGACAGGAACGGCCGGTGCCCGACGAGACACTCGTAGCCGACGACGGCCAGCGAGTACACGTCACTGGCCGGCTCGGCCTCCTCGCCGAGGGCCTGTTCCGGCGCGATGTAGTGCGCGGTGCCCATGACCATGCCCGAACGGGTCACCGGTGCCGCGTCGGCAGCCTTGGCGATGCCGAAGTCGGTGAGTTTCACGACGTGCTTGCCGGCCTGGTCGGTGCTCACCATGATGTTGCCCGGCTTCACGTCCCGGTGCACGTAACCGCGCTCGTGCGCGGCCTGCAGCGCGTTGCCGGCCTGCGCCAGCAGGTCCAGCGTGAAGTCGGCGGGCAGCCGGTGCAGCCGGGCGATGATCGCGGCCAGCGGCTCGCCGTCGACCAGTTCCATCACCAGGTACGCGGTGTCCTGCGGGCCGCCGGGAGTGGCCGCCGTCTCGCCGTAGTCGTGCACGCCCGCGATACCGGGATGGTTGAGCGACGCCGTGGTGCGAGCCTCGGTGCGGAAGCGGTGCAGGAATTCGGCGTCGCCGCACAGCTCCGGCTTGAGCACCTTCACCGCGACGTGCCGGTCCAGCCGGGTGTCCTCGGCTTCCCACACCTCGCCCATGCCGCCGACGGCGATCCGGCGGGCGAGCCGATACCGATCGGCCAGCAGTTGCCCCGACGTCAACACGCTCAGCCACCCCCGAGGGCGGCGTTGATCATCGCGCGACCGACCGGACCGGCCACCTTGGCGCCGATGGTGGCCGCGTCCAGGTTGCCGCCGGAGGTCACCACGACGGCGACCGCGATCTGTGGGTTGTTCGCCGGGGCGAACGCGACGTACCAGCCGTAGGGCTGCGTGTGCTTGGGGTCGTTGCCGTGTTCCGCGGTGCCGGTCTTGGACGCGATCTGGATGTTCGGGTCCTTGTTCAGCGTGCCGGAGTTGTTCTCCGACAACAGCATCGCGTTCTTCAGGTCGGTGGCGACCTGCGGGCTGATCACGTCGTCGTTCATCACCTGGGGCTCGAAGCCCTGGATGGTGGACAGGTCCGGCGCGAGCAGCGACTCGACCAGTTGCGGCTGCATCTCCTTGCCGCCGTTGGCGATGGTCGCCGCGATGAGCGCGTTCTGCAGCGGGGTCTCCTGCACGTCCCGCTGGCCGATGCCGCTCTGGTAGACGCCGGGGACGCCGCCCTGGATGCTCATGCAGTCGCCGCTGGCCCTCGGGCCGACACACGAGCTCACCGCGGTCAGCGGGATGCTCATGCCGCTGCCGAAGCCGTACTTGGCCGCCTGCGCGGTGATCGCGCCCGCGCCGAGCTGACCGGCCAGTGTGGAGAACGCCGTGTTGCACGAGTGTGCGATGGCGTCCGTGATGGACACCTTGCCGCCGGACCCGCCTGGGCAGGTCTCGAAACCGAAGTTGGACAGCGTGGCGCTGGTGCCGGGCAGCGTGATCGTCGGCCGCGCCGGCAGTGTGTCGGCCAGCGGGTCGGCGCCCGCGGACAGTGCCGCGCTGGCGTCGATCAGCTTGAACGTGGAGCCAGGCTGGTAGGTCGAGCGGATCGGCTGGTTGATCAGCGGCGAACCGCTCGAATTCGGCTCGTTGGCCTCCATCGCGGCGGTCTGCGTCTTGCTGTCGTGCGACGCCAGCGGGTTCGGGTTGTACGACGGGGTGTCCACCATGGCCAGGATCTCGCCGGTGGACGGCTTGATCGCCACCGCCGCGCCGGTGAACCCGTCCTGCTTCATGGTGTTGTAGCCGGCCGCCTGCACCTTCGGCTGGATGGTCAGTTCGACGTTGCCGCCGCCCAGGTCCTTGCCGGTGATCAGCTCGGACAGCCGACGTACGAACAGCCGGTCGTCGCTGCCGTCGAGGATGTCGTTCTCGGCCTTCTCGATGCCGGTGGAACCGTAGATGGACGAGAAGTAACCCGTGACCGGCGCGTACATCGGGCCGTTGCTGTACACCCGCAGGTACTTCAGCCGGTCGTTGGTCGGGGTCGACGACGCGAGCACGGTCTTGCCGTCGGCGGTGACGATCACACCGCGCTGCCGGGCGTACTCGTCGTCCACCACCCGCTGGTTGTTGGGGTTGCTGCGGTAGCTGTCGGCCTTGACCACCTGGACGTACATGTCGTTGGCCAACAGCAGCACGATCATGAACATCATGGCCAGGCTGACGCGACGGAGCGGCTTGTTCACGACGGTCGCTCCACCATGACGGTGTGCGCCTCGGCGATCGGCGCCTGGGGCAGCTTGGGCCTGCTGCTGGTGTTCGGCCTCGGCCGCCGGGCCGAGTCGGAGATCCGCAGCAGAATCGCCACCAGGATGTAGTTGGCCAGCAGCGACGATCCGCCCGCCGACATGAACGGCGAGGTCAGGCCGGTCTCCGGGATCAGCTTGGTGACGCCACCCGCGACCACGAACACCTGCCACACCAGGGAGAACGCCAGACCCCCGCCGAGTAGCTTGCCGAACGTGTCACGCACCGCCAGCGCGCTGCGCATACCGCGCATGGCGAGCAGCAAGTAGATCATCAGCACCGCGAACAGCCCGAGCAGACCGAGTTCCTCACCGATCGCGGACAGGATGAAGTCCGAACTGGCCTCCGGCACGATGTCCGGCCGGCCGGCGCCCAGCCCGGTGCCGAAGATGCCGCCGGTGCCCAGCCCGAACAGCGACTGCGCCATCTGGTAGCCGTTGCCGCTCGGGTCGGCCAGCGGGTTGATCCAGTTGGCCACCCGGATCTGGACGTGCGCGAACAGCTTGTACGCCAGGAAACACGCGCCGATGAACGGGATCAGCCCGACGATCACCCAGGCGCCGCGCTCGGTCGTGATGTAGATCATCACCAGGACCACGCCGAAGACCAGCAGCGAGTTGCCCAGGTCGCTCTCCAGCACCAGCACGCCGACCGAGAACGCCAGCGCCAGCAGCAGCGGACCGAGATCGCGCAGCCGGGGCAGTTCCAGGCCGAGCAGTTTCCGGCCGGCCGCCATGAACAGGTCCCGCTTGGCCACCAGGAAGGCCGCGAAGAACACGATCAGCATGATCTTCGCGAACTCGCCGGGTTGCAGCGACGCGAACGGCAGGATGATCCACACCTTGGCGCCGTTGACCGAGGACAGGCTGGCCGGCAGCACACCGGGCAGCAGCAGCAGGCCGAGGCCGACCAGGCCGAACGTGTAGCCGTACCGGGCCAGCGTGCGGTGATCCTTGAGCACGACGAGTACGACCACGAACAGGATCAGGGCGATCGTGGTCCACAGGACCTGCTTGGGCGCCAGCGCGCTGTAGTCCGCACCGCCCTGGGCCTGCTTCTCCGCGCCTGCCAGGTCCAGCCGGTGGATCATCACCAGGCCGAGGCCGTTGAGCAGCGCGACACACGGCAGGATCAGCGGATCCGCGTAGGGCGCCCAGCGGCGCACCGCGAAGTGCGCGGCGCCGAACAGCGCGAGGTAGGCCACCCCGTAGTAGACGACCTGCATGGTCAGCGACTGTTCCTGGTTGGCCTCGACCAGCACGAGCGCCGCCGTGACCAGCACGGCGGCGAACGCCAACAGGAACAGCTCGGTGCCGCGCCGGGTCAGCGG
>DASUJK010000451.1:0-41706 GCA_036279295.1 Pseudonocardiaceae bacterium
AACGGGTAGACGGCCCGGCGCAGCTCGGCCAGCTGGGCCCGGCTGGCCACCAGGAAGTCGACCCGATCGGTGGACGGCGGGATGCCGTGTCGCGCGATCCGGGCCCTGCCACGCAGTTCGGCCGCCCTGCGCAGCGCCTCACGGCGGACCAGGCCGCGGAACCGCTCGATCCGGCCACGGATCTCGTCGGCCTCGATGCGGTCGGTGAACTCGGCCTGGGCGGACGCGCCTGCCCGGATCGCGGCCAGCACCCGGACCAGCAGTGTCTGCGGTGCCAGCCGGTCCAGCGCCTGGAAGGCGGAGAACCCGCCACCGGGACCCGAGCCGTACTGGCCGAACTGGTCGACGGCCTGGCCTGCCAACTGCCCGAGCGCCCGCTCGTCGTTCGCGGCCAGCGCGGCGGCCAGTTCGTCGCGCAGCGCCTCCAGGTCCGGCGGTTCGACGGCGGTCCGGCTCACCTCGGGAGCACCGACACCGAGCGGGAAGTACACGTCGAACGCGGCGTCGAACACCGCGCGCTGCCCACCCCTGCGGACCAGCGCGGCGGCCAGCCCGGCACGCATCCGCTCCCGGTCGGCGAGGCCGAGCACGTTCAGCACGGCGGCTGCGTCCACGGTCTCGCTCGGGCCGGCCGCGATGCCCCGGTCCCGCAGCGCGCCGACGAACTCGACGAGCCGCTCGGGCACACCGTGCACCTCGCTCATTACTTCGTGCCGTCCAACACGCGGTCCAGCTTGAGCTGGTCGGTGGCCCGCCGGACGTCGTCCTGGTGCTTGAGAATGACGCCGAGGCTGTCCCGGACGATGTCCTCGCTCAGCGTGTCCGCACCCAGCGCCAGCAGCGTGCGTGCCCAGTCGATCGTCTCGGCGACCGAAGGCGACTTGCGCAGTTCCATGGCCCGCAGCGCGCCGATCACCCGAACCAGTGAGTCGGCCAGCCGTTCGTCGGTGGCCGGCACCTTCAGCCGGACGATCCGCCGTTCCAGGTCCGCGTCGGGGAAGTCGATGTGCAGGAACAGGCACCGGCGGCGCAGTGCCTCGGACAGCTCCCGGGTGGCGTTGGACGTCAGCACCACGAACGGCTGACGGGTCGCGGTGATCGTACCCAGTTCGGGCACGGTGACCTGGAAGTCGCCGAGCACCTCCAGCAGCAGGCCCTCGAACTCCAGGTCGGCCTTGTCGGTCTCGTCGACCAGCAGCACGGTGGGCTCGGTGCCCCGGATCGCGGTGAGCAGCGGGCGGGTGAGCAGGAACTCCTCGCTGAAGATGTCGGTCTTCGCGTCCGACCAGCCTTCGTCGCGGCCCGCGGTGATGCGCAGCAGCTGTTTCGCGTGGTTCCATTCGTAGAGCGCGCGCGACTCGTCGACGCCCTCGTAACACTGCAGGCGGACCAGCCGCGAGCCGGTCGCGTCAGCCACCGCCCTGGCCAGTTCCGTCTTGCCGACTCCGGCCGGTCCCTCCACCAACAGCGGCTTGCCGAGCTGGTCGGCCAGGAACACCGTGGTCGCCACCGCGGGCGATGCGAGATAACCGGTCCGCGCCAGCCGCGCCGACACATCGTCCACAGCGGAGAAGAACGACGTCCCCGTCACATGATCACCCAATCGTCGCTCGACACCTCGTTCCAGAGTCGCCGAACGACGTGGTCAACGCAAGATCACGTGGTGAACACCTCTCAGTCGGCGACGTTGACCCGGACGTCGGCGACGCCACGGACGGTCGCCATCCTGGCCGCCTCGTCGGTCAGGACCCGGCGGGTGGCCCTGGGCAGTGGGTCGAACGCGGTCACCCGCACGTCCAGGGTGCGCTTCCCGGCCAGTCTGGCCCGCCAGGTGCCCGCGATGTCGCCGTCCACCAGCAGCACACCCGGGTTGCCCAGCACCTTCCACACCTCGCCGTGCCGCGCCTTGTCCGGCACCAGCAGCTGCCGGTCCCTGGCCTGCAGGAACGGGTCACCGGCCGGCAGCAGCCGCACGTCCGGCGGCGCGGCGGGGTCCAGCAGGGCGGGCACACAGTCCTCGGGTAGCCAGCACGACCTGCCGTCCACCAGCACCTCGGTCAGGCCGTCCGGCCAGACCGCGCGCAGTTGGGTGCGGGTGGTGCCGATGAACGCCGCGGTCTCGGTGTCGGTGGCCGGACCGAGCAGCCGCAGATAGGTCCTGGCCAGCTCCGCTGTGCCCCGCGCCTCGGCGGGCGGGCCCGACCAGCCCTTGATCGGCGCGAGTGTCGTGGCCGGCGAGTCCGGCACGAGTTCGGTCCCGCCGGCCAGCCCGATCTGCTGGAACAGGGCGCCGGAGAGATGCCGTGACCCGCACGGCTGGCACCAGAACGTGAGCGACTCCGGGATGCGGGCGGTGACCGCGCCACTGACCAGGCCCTTGGCCATCGGTCTCGTCACGACGTGCCCCATGGCGGTCGCGGCAGCCGTGAACGCGGCCAGGCCGAGTGTGGCACCCTCCCGAATCTTGCTGCTCGCGATTCTGGAGCGCGCGTCGGCGTCACTGAGCGGCCACAGCGCTGCCGCTACCGCCGACAGGTCCGCCCTGCGGTGCAGATGTGGGGCGCCCCTGGTGGACCACACCAGCGCCAGCCGGTCGTCGGCCAGGTCGGCCGTGGTGCGGGCGGCGATGGCCAGCCGGGCCGTGCCGGCGGGTGTGTCCTGCACGCCGAGGGCGGTAACGGCCAGGTCAGCGGGTCGAGTGGCGGCGCGCTGGAGTTCGTTGGCCGCGATCCGGTAGGCGAGCACCTGCTGCCGGTCCACCCGCACTGCCGTGCTCACCATCGTCGCCCCCTCGTCGCCGCCGGCGCCACGGTAGCGGCGAGGTCCGACACCGGCTGGGCACGTTCACAACGCGGGGAACACATCCCCTACCTGTATCGTTGAGGCGTACGGTCGGTGCGTCTCCGTGTCCCCCGGACCCACATCAGCCGTCGTGGAATACCGTTCGGCAGGAGCCACGTCGCGCAAACCGCCGAGAGGCGACCGAGTCGCACTGACCGCACAGCAACGAGCCGTGCTCCCCACGCGGGAGCACGGCTCGCTTGCCGCCTGATCATATTTTTACAACACTCACTTAGTGACAACTGACGGTGTCAGTATTCATAACCGAGTGATAAAAAAGGCGTCATAACCGTTTAAGAAGTTTGCCCTGAATAGCCTTGCAGCAGGGGTAACCAGGCGGTAACGTACTCGTCAGTAGCAAGTCCACCCGAATTTCGGTCACCATCCGGGCGGGCGGGGAGAATACGGTGAACAGATAGTCCAGCGATTCGGAGTTCACCGAACTGCCTGCTCGCACGGCGCGGTGGTGGTTTCCGATGGCGCCGCCAGGCCACCTTGGCCGGCCATCCACAGAATGATCTCACATACACACGGATCGTTCGTACTGGCGCATGCGCCAACGCACCGGGGAAGGAGCTGACGCCAGATTTACGCACCAAACACTTCCGATTCCGAATCGTTTCCTGACGAAGGAGTCTTCTCGTATGCGTAAGTTCTTGGTTCGCACACTCATGGTCGGCGGTGCCGCAGCCGCGGCCGTCGCCCTGTTCACCAGTCAGGCGTCCGCCGCCAGCACCGTGACGATCACCGGTGGCAACACGACGTTCACCGCCACGTCGACCAACACCGTGCTGTCCGACGTGACCAGCGGGCAGTCCTTCCGGTGCACGAGTTCCGTCGCGAAGGGCAGCATCGCCAACGTCTCCATGCACGCGCTGCCGTACACCACGACGCAGACCGGCGGGACCCCGCACTCGATCACCAGCCTGACCTTCAGCGGCTGCTCAAGTTCGTTCGGTGCCGCCACGGTGACTGTTCCGCCCACCGACCTGCCCGACGACCTCACGATCAATTCCGTTTCCACGACCGCACCGCAGGCCACCGGAATCGTCAAGACCGCGGCCACCTCCACCGACCTGGCCCATGTCTCGGTGCTGACGTGCAGCTTCAACGTCACGGGCTCGGCTCCCGCGACGTGGACCAACGGGCCGAGCGGCCAACTGAACTTCACCGGTGGCGCCGGCCTGCACCCGGCCAATGTCGGTTTCGGCTGCGTTGGTTTCGTCGCCGCAACCGACACGGTGTCCTACACCGGTACGTACTCCGTCGTGCCCGCAACCATCACGGTCAGCACCCCGTGACCTGACCCGCCAGCAGTCGTTACGCAGGTATGGCCCGCCCGACCCGGCGTCGGCGCGGGCCATACCCGTCCCGGGCGACCGCCGGTTTTGCTCACCAGATGACAACATCGTCGGGCAAGATTTGTCACTTGGTGACAACAAATTCATTTGGCTGGTCACGAACTAGGCGACTTTCTTGCCCTACCGCGTCGAGACCATTAGCGTACCCGGCAGTAACTAGTGCCGTGCCTGCGACGACAATGGTCCGCGACATCGATTGTCCGGTCGAGTGTTAGGAAATGCATAGATGGCTGTTATCGTTGACTGCGGGCAAACGGCTGCGTCGGACCCGGGCAAATGACCGGTCAGCGACGCTGGACGCCTCGCAGACTGGCCGGCATGGCGGTCATCGGGACGGTAATAATTGTTACCGGTATCCTGACCGGCACCGGTTCGGCAATCGGCCAGCAGAACGCCCACAGGCATTTCACCTACTCCTGCCTGTTCCCGTCCGGCACCCAACAGGTCGATGTCGACATCACGGCCGCTTTCCCGAGTTCGGGCACCGTCGGCCAGGCCGTCGCGCCGGCCAACGGCACCGTCACGGTCGCCATACCGCATGCCGGGCTGCGCTCCCTCACCGCACTGCATGCCGCGACGGTCGGCAGCATCACCCAGCTGCACACCACCATCGGCCAGAACGGCCGGTCGGAGAATGCCTCCTGGACCAACCTGGTCGCGGCCCCGAAACCGATCCCGGCCACCGGTGACCTGGTACTGACGGCGTCGACCAAGGCGCCGACCATCACTCCCCGGGCGGCAGGCGACATCACGTTCGGCGCGGGCACCATCGTCATGCTGCTCAGCCCGAAGCAGGCCAACGGCCTACCGACCGCGCAGGCGACGATTGCCGTCGGCTGCGCCCCGCAAGCCGGGCAGCACGTCCGGTTCGCCACCGTTCCGGTGCCATCGGCCACCGTCTCGGCCAGTCGCGAACTGAAGGGCGCACTGACCATCCAGCAGCCACGCTCCGCCCGCAGCTCGGTGATCGCACAGGACGACGGACCCACCACGACACCCGCCGACTGCGGCATCATCCCGCCTGATTACCCGGACGACTCACTTGGCCTGGGCCTCTGTGGCTTTCTGACCGGCCTGGTCAACGTCAACAAACTCGACCAAGCCACTCCCATCGCGCCCAACGGAGCGCTCTTCAACGCGTTCGGCCCGTACGAGGTCGCGATCACGTGCGAGCCCGACTTCGAGCCGACCGTGCAGGACTGCCAGGCCCAGCCGCCCGAACGACACGATCTGCTGCACGCCTTCCAGTGCAGCTTCGCCCAGTTCGAGAACAACGGCCACCAGCTTGAGCTACCGCCGACGAAGGCGACGTTCGTCGCCTTCGGATTCGAGCCCGTCACGGCGACGATGAACCTGTCCGAGGCGCCCTGGCCCGCGGACAGTCCACCCACACCGGCCGCGGTGTGCGGTACCGGCATCTTCAGCCAGTTCGTGTTCGGCCCGCCACCACCGCCGCTGCCGAACCCGGCGGTCCTGGTGACCTCGGACTCCGTCAACAACCTGTCCCCGGACGGCGTGTTCACCACCACCCTGAACACCACGCTGGAGACGTACCTGGACGTCCGGATCTCCGACGCCACGGTCAACGGCGTGCCGCTGACCGTCGGCAACCACTGTCATACCAGTCAGCCGGTGCATTCCTTGACCACCGCGAGCGGTGGTGTGGACCAGGACGGCAATCCGTTCGGCTATTCGTTCGTGTCCGGTGGTCCGGTGCTCGGCACGATCGATATCCCGTCATTCACCGGATGCGGGGTCGGCGGCGACGATCTCGATCCCCTGTTCGACTCGGCAGTTTCCAGCAACAACGACTTTCTGCACCTGACCCAGGGACCATTGTGCACCCCGTCCACCACCATCGGCTGCCCGCCGACGGTGCCGGAAACGCAGCGCTGATCGACAGGAGGTGTGATGGGAATCGAAGTGGTCGTCGAAGGGCTGACGAAGTCCTTCGGCAGGCAGACGATTTGGCGTGATGTCACGCTGACCCTGCCGCCTGGCGAAGTCAGCGTGATGCTCGGGCCGTCCGGCACGGGCAAGACGGTTTTCCTCAAGTCCATCATCGGGCTGATCAGGCCGGAACGCGGCCGGTGCGTCATCAACGGTGTCGACGTGCTGCGTTGTTCGGAGCGTGAACTGTACGAGACGCGCAAACTGTTCGGCGTGCTGTTCCAGGACGGCGCGCTGTTCGGCTCACTGCACCTCTTTGACAACATCGCTTTCCCGCTCCGGGAGCACACGAAGAAGACCGAGGCCGAGATCCGGCGCATCGTGCTGGAGAAAATGGAGATGGTCGGCCTCTCCGGTGCCGAGGGCAAGCTGCCCGGCGAGATCTCCGGCGGTATGCGCAAGCGTGCCGGGCTGGCCCGCGCGCTGGTCCTCGATCCGCAGATCATTCTCTGCGACGAGCCCGACTCCGGCCTCGATCCGGTGCGCACGGCGTATCTGAGCCAGCTGCTGATCGACCTGAACGCACAGATCGATGCCACGGTCCTCATCGTCACCCACAACATCCAGGTCGCGAGGACCGTGCCGGACAACATCGGGATGCTGTTCCGCCGCGAACTGGTCCTGTTCGGGCCACGCGAGGTGCTGCTCACCAACGACGAACCCGCGGTGTCGCAGTTCCTCAACGGCAGGCGGATCGGGCCGATCGGCATGTCCGAGGAGAAGGACCAGGCCACCATGGCCGCCGAGCAGGCGCACATCGAGTCCGGCCATCACGACGGCGGCAGCGGCGAGGACCTGAACCGGATCGTGCCGCAGCTCGAACCGACGCCCGGCCTGCCGCCGAGGCAGGCCGTGTTCCGCCGCCGGGAGCGGGTGATGAAGATCCTGCACCAGCTGCCACACCCCGCCCAGCAGGCGATCCTGGCCAGTTACCGGGGCACCGACCCGGCCCCGCAGACCGCGCCGCTGCCGACACCGGGCCGGTCCGGGAACCCGGCGACGACCCGAACGCTGCCCACCGAGGGGAGCCCGCGGTGAGCACTCGGGCCATCGACTTCCCGGGAGCGGGCGCGCTACGGCAGACGGGCAGGCTGTTCGCGCTGGCGGTGAGCGTGGTGCGGATGACGTTCCAGCGGCCGTTCCAGGTCCGGGAACTCGTCGAGCAGTTCTGGTTCATCGCCAGTGTCGCGATCCTGCCGACCGCCCTGGTCTCGATCCCCTTCGGCGCCGTCATCGCGTTGCAGGTCGGCTCGCTCACCCAGCAGTTCGGCGCCGAGTCGTTCACCGGTGCGGCCAGTGTGCTGGCCATCATCCAGCAGGCCAGCCCGCTGATCGTGGCGCTGCTGGTGGCCGGCGCGGCCGGCTCGGCGATCTGCGCCGACATCGGCTCGCGGACCATCCGTGAAGAGATCGACGCGATGGAAGTGCTTGGCGTGTCGCCGATCCAGCACCTGATCGTGCCGCGCGTGCTGGCGACCATGTTGGTCGCCGTGCTGCTCAACGGCCTGGTGTCGGTGGTCGGGGTGCTCGGTGGCTACTTCTTCAACGTCATCCTGCAGGGCGGCACACCGGGCGCCTACCTGTCCAGCTTCTCCGCACTGGCGCAGCTGTCCGACCTGTGGATCAGCGAGATCAAGGCCGTCATCTTCGGGTTCATCGCAGGCGTGGTCGCCGCCTACCGGGGGCTGCACCCGGCCGGTGGGCCGAAAGGCGTCGGCGACGCGGTGAACCAGTCGGTGGTCATCTCGTTCCTGCTGCTGTTCTTCGTGAACCTCGTACTGACCATGATCTACCTGCAGATCGTGCCTGCGAAGGGAACCTGAGTCGATGGACTTCTTCGTGGGCGGCGACACCGAGTCCCGTGTGGACCGCTGGTTACGGTGGCTGGATCAGCTCGGCGACCAGCTGATGCTCTACCTGCGTGCCATCGCGTGGACGCCACGGGCGCTGCGCCGCTACTCGCGCGAGGTGTGGCGGCTGCTGGCCGAGGTCAGCTTCGGCAGCGGTGCGCTGGGCGTGATCGGCGGCACGATCGGCGTCATGGTCGGCCTGACCCTGTTCACCGGCACGGTGGTCGGCTTACAGGGTTATGCCGCGCTGAACCAGATCGGCACTGCCGCGTTCACCGGATTCATCTCCGCGTACTTCAACACCAGGGAGATCGCGCCGCTGGTCGCCGGCCTCGCGCTGTCGGCGACCGTCGGGGCCGGGTTCACCGCGCAGCTGGGCGCGATGCGGATCTCCGAGGAGGTCGACGCACTGGAGGCGATGGGCGTACCGAGCCTGCCCTACCTGGTGACGACACGGATCATCGCGGGAGTCGTGGCGATCATTCCGCTGTACGGGCTCGGGCTGGTCACCTCCTACGTGGCGTCGCGGGAGATCACCGTGCTGTTCAACGGACAGTCCGCGGGCACCTACGACCACTACTTCAACCTGTTCCTGCCACCGCAGGACGTGCTGTGGTCGTTCGTGAAGGTGCTGATCTTCAGTGTCATGGTGATCCTGGCGCACTGCTACTACGGCTATCGCGCCTCCGGCGGGCCGGCCGGGGTCGGCGTGGCCGTCGGGCGGGCGGTGCGCACGGCGATCGTCACCATCAGCATCACCGACTTCTTCCTCAGCCTCGCCATCTGGGGCACCACCACGACCGTGAAACTCGCGGGATGACCGATGACTCCTGACGCATCGTGGATGAAGGTCCGCAGGCGGTCGGTCGGCGTGGTGTTCCTCGTCGTGCTGGCGCTGCTGGTCTGGCTGTCCATCGCCATCTACAACAAGCAGTTCACCCCGGTGGTCAGTGTCCAGTTGGACACGAGCTCGGCCGGCAACGAGATGCATCCGCACGCCGAGGTGAAGGTGCGCGGGGTGGTCGTCGGCGAGGTCCGGCAGATCTCGTCCACCGGTGACGGCGCCCGGCTGGAACTGGCGATCCAGCCTGGCCAGGTGCACCGGCTGCCGGCCAACGTGTCCGCGGAACTGCTGCCGACGACGCTGTTCGGTGAGCGGTACGTCGACCTGGTCCTGCCGGCCGACCCGGACCCGAGGCGACTGACCACCGGCAGCGTGATCGGTGAGGACCGCTCGCAGGACGCGATCGAGTTGCAGAAGGTGCTGTCCGACCTGCTGCCGATGCTGACCGCGGTGCAGCCGCAGAAACTCGCCGTCACGCTGACCGCGATCTCCACCGCGCTGCAGGGCAGAGGCACCGAACTGGGCGCGACGCTGGCACAGATCAATTCCTACCTGGCCCAGTTCAATCCCCGGTTGCCCGAGCTGGACACCGACATCACGCAACTGGCCAATGTGGCCGACGACTTCAATTCGGCTGCACCGGACCTCGTCCAGGCGTTGGACGACTTCTCGAAGACCAGCCGGACGGTCGTCGCCGAGCGGGCCAACCTGAGCACGCTGTACACCACGCTGACCGGTACGTCGGAGGACCTGGCGAACTTCCTGACGCAGAACGAGAACAACATCATCCGGTTGGACGCGGACGCACGACCCGCCCTGGAGATCCTGGCCCGGTACTCCTCGGAGTTCCCCTGCACGCTGCAACAGCTGGTCAACTTCGAACCGGCAGTGGACAAGGTGCTCGGCAAGGGCTCCAACCGGCCGGGTCTCCAGGTCAGCCTGCACCCGGTGCCGTCGCTGGGCCGCTACGTGCCGGGCCGGGACAAGCCGACGTTCACCGACGACACCGGTCCGCACTGCTACCCGGTCCCCTTCGGCGGTGTCGCACTGCACGACGGCACGAAGCCCGCAGTGGCGCGGCCCGCCGTCCAGGCGGCCACGCAGGTGCCGGCCGGGGTGCTCGGTCCGGCGAACTCGCCATCGGAGAACGAGTTCATCAACGAACTGGTCGCCCCATCGGTCAACCAGCCGCCGCAGTCGCTCCCGGACTGGAGCAGCGTCCTGGTCGGCCCGGTCTTCCGTGGCACCGAGGTGACGCTGAAATGAAGCGGAAAAGCATAGCCCCCGCCCTGATCAAGGGCGGCATCTTCACTCTCGTCACATTGCTGGTGACCGCGGTGCTCGGCATCACCATCGCCAACACCGGCCTGGGCGACACGACCGAGTACCACGCCGTGTTCTCCGATGTCACCGGGCTGAATGTCGGTGACGACATCCGGATCGCCGGGGTGCGGGTCGGGCAGGTGGACCAGATCAGCGTGGTGGACCGGCGGCTCGCGGACGTCCGCTTCGCCATCCAGGCCGACCACACCCTGCCGGCCGGGGTGACCGCGATCGTCAAGTACCGCAACCTGGTCGGCCAGCGCTACATCGAACTGGACCAGGGCGTCGGCGCGATCGACAGGACACTGCCACCGGGCGGGCGGATCCCGCTGGCCGATACCCAGCCCGCGCTGGACCTGACGGAGTTGTTCAACGGCTTCCAACCGCTGTTCCAGGCGTTGTCACCGGGCGACGTCAACCAGCTGTCCAACGAGATCGTCCAGGTGCTCGACGGCGACGGCGTCACGGTGGACAACCTGGTCGCGAACACCGCGTCGCTGACCACCACGCTGGCCGGCAAGGACCAGGTGATCGGCCGGGTGATCGACAACCTGAACTCGGTGCTGAACACGGTCAACAGCAGGGGCGACGAGCTGTCGAACATGGTGACCACGCTGCAACAGCTGGTGTCCGGGCTGGCCCAGGACCGCAGGCCGATCGGCAACGCGATCACCGCGCTGTCCGGCCTGACCAACGCCACCGCCAACCTGCTGCAACTGAGCAGGCCGGGCCTGAAGCAGAGCATTTCCGCGCTCGGCGAGGTGTCCAGCACCCTGGCGCACAACACGCCGCTGCTGAACACCTTCCTGCACAACCTGCCGATCAAGTACCAGAAGATCGCCACCGCGGCGTCCTACGGCTCGTGGTTCAACTTCTTCCTGTGCCAGGCGACCGTCACCGGGGTCACCGTGGCGCCGGACGGCGGTTCGGGAATCGCGCCGGCCCTCGGGATTCCGGTGACGGAATCGAGGTGCAAGTCGTGAGGTGTTGGATATGAAGGCGATCCGGGAACGTGACCCGGTACTCGTCGGCCTGGCCGGGCTGGGGATCGTCGCGGCGGTCGTGCTGCTGGTGTTCTTCTCCGGCAGCCTGCCGTTCTTCGGCGGCACCACCTACACCGCCGACTTCACCGAGGCGGCCGGGCTCCGGTCCGGCAACGAGGTGCGCGTGGCCGGGGTCAAGGTCGGTTCGGTGACCGGCGTGTCGCTGGACGGCACCCACGTCAAGGTCACCTTCAAGGTGGACGACACCTGGGTCGGCAACGCGAGCACGGCCGCCATCAAGATCAAGACGCTGCTCGGCGAGAAGTACCTCGCGGTGGACCCGCTGGGCACCGCGGCGCAGGAGCCGTCGCAGGCCATTCCGATCAGCCGCACGACATCCCCCTACGACGTGACACAGGCGTTCAGCGACCTGGCGAACACCGTCGGCCAGATCAACACGACACAGCTCGCGCAGAGTTTCGAGTCGATCTCCAACGCGTTCAGCAACACGGCGCCGGATGTGCATGCCGCGCTGACCGGGCTGTCCGCGCTGTCCCAGACGATCGCGTCCCGGGACAACCAGATCGCCCAACTGCTGGCCAGCACCAAGCGGGTCACCGGCATGCTCGCCGCCGACGACAGCCAGTTCCAGTCGCTGATCAGGGACGGCAACCTGCTGCTCAACGAGTTGGACGCCCGCAGGGACGCGATCGGTTCGCTGCTCACCGGCACCCGGCAACTGGGCGTGGAGCTGTCCGGCCTGGTGGCCGACGACAACGCGACACTGCACCCGGCGCTGGTCGAGCTGGACCAGGTGGCCACAGTGCTGCAACGCAACCAGGACAACCTGAACCGGGCGCTGGCCCTGGCCGGCCCCTACTACCGGCTGGTCGGCAACACGCTGGGCAACGGCCGGTGGTTCGACGTCTACCTCTGCGGCCTGGTCCCGCAGTCCTACCTGCCGCCGGTCTACCAGCCCCAGACCCCGGTCGGCTGCGTGTCACCGAAACAAGGTGGTAGCTGATGTTCAGGACCCTGCGGGGCCAACAGGTCGCCACGTACGCCGCGGTGGGCTTCACCCTGCTGCTGGTGGTCACCGCGGCGCTGTGGTGGGTGTTCGAGCACAACGGAACCAGACGAATCACCGCGTACTTCAGCGAGGCGGTCGGCGTCTACGCGGGCTCGGACGTGCGCATCCTCGGCGTGCCGGTTGGCGAGATCGACTCGGTGACGCCGGTCGGCACACAGGTCCGGGTCACGATGACGGTGGACCGGGGCGTCGCCGTGCCGGCCGGGGCGCGGGCCGTTGTCGTCGCGCCGAGTGTGGTCAGTGACCGGTACCTCCAGCTCACCCCGGTGTACTCCGGCGGCCCGCAGATCGTCGACGGCGCCACGATCCCGGTCAACCGCACGGCGACCCCGGCCGAACTGGACCAGATCTACAACAGTCTCGACAACCTGGCGGCGGCACTGGGTCCGAACGGGGCCAACAAGAACGGTGCCCTGTCCGATCTGCTGAACACCGGTGCCGCCAACCTGGACGGCAACGGCCAGGCGTTGGGCACCGCGATCTCCCAGCTGGGCGCCGCCACCAGAACGCTGTCCGGTTCGCAGTCCGACCTGTTCGGCACGGTCGACAATCTCCAGCAGTTCACGACGACACTGAAGGACAACGACGGCCAGGTCCGGACGGCCGAGCAGCAGCTGTCCCAGGTGTCCGGTTTCCTCGCCGGCGACCGGGAGGACCTCGGTGCCGCGTTGAACGAGCTGGCCACGGCACTGGGCCGGGTGCAGGGCTTCATCAACAGCAACCGGGACGAGATCGGGTCGAACGTGACCAAGCTGGCGTCGATCACCCAGCTGCTGGTGAACCAGCGCGCATCGCTGGCGGAGATGCTGGACGCGGCGCCACTGGCGGTGACCAACGTGCTCAACGCCTACGACCCGGTGCATCGCACCCTGGACGGCCGCGGCGACCTGAACGAACTGAGCTTCGCGAAGCCGGCCAACAAGGCGACAGCGGCGGCGCCCTCTCCCCTGGCGACCACCCTCTGTGCCACCACGCCGGGCCTGTCGGGCTGTCAGCAGACGGAGGTCAACGGCCTGACCGCGGTGCCGCCATCGGCGCAGCACGCGCTGCCACCACTGCCGCTGCCGGCGGCGGGCCCGGTGTTCGGAACGTTGGCGGGAGGTGGCCGGTGACGCGCAGGGTGACGCTGGCCGCGGCGCTGGTGGCCACGGCGGCGGCGGTGAGCGGATGCGGCTTCTCCGGGGTCTACGACCTGCCGTTGCCCGGCGGCGCGGACCTGGGCGGTCACCCGTACCAGGTGACCGCCCAGTTCGCCAACGTGCTGGACCTGGTGCCCCAGTCGGCGGTGAAGGTCAACGACGTCGCGGTCGGCCGGGTGACCAGGATCGGCCTGCCGGCCAACGGCTGGACGGCGGACGTCACGATGTCGATCAACGGCGACGTGCGCCTGCCCGCGAACTCCTTCGCCTACCTGCAACAGTCCAGCCTGCTCGGCGAGAAGTACGTCGAGCTCGCCGCGCCGACGGACGGCAGCGCGACCGGCGTGCCGACCGGCGGCGCGACGATCCCGATCTCGCGCACGAATCGCAGCCCCGAGGTGGAAGAGGTACTCGGAGCGCTGTCGTTGCTGCTCAACGGTGGCGGCATCAACCAGCTGCACACCATCACCGTCCAGCTCAACGACGCGCTACGCGGCAACGAACAGGCCGTGCGCGGGTTCCTGTCCCAGGCCAGCACCCTGATGACGAATCTGAACAACCAGCGGCAGCACATCACGGCGGCGCTGGACGGCCTGGACCGCCTGTCCGCCACGCTGGCCACCCGCGACCAGGAGATCGGCAACGTGCTGGACAACCTCTCCCCCGGCCTCGCGGTGCTCGATCAGCAGCGTGGCCAGCTGGTGACGCTGCTCAACTCGCTGAGCGACCTGTCCACCGTCGCGGTGGACACGCTGAACAAGAGCACGCGGAACTTCACCGCCGACGCGCGGTCGCTGGGCCCGGTGCTGCAACAGCTGGCCAACGCGGGCCAGGCACTGCCGCAGGCGCTCCAGGTGCTGCTCACCTATCCATTCACCGACCAGGTGTTGAACGACTTCAAGGGTGACTACCTCAACATCTTCCTGTCCGTGACAGCCGTTCGCGGCACCACGATCATTCCGGCACTCGATCCCAACGAGAGCACGTCGGGCGGGTCGACGAGCACGGCATCGCCGGATGTGCGGCCGGGGTCCTCGGCGCCACCGCCGCTGCCGCTGCCCGCGATCGACGGCACCACCGTCATCACACCGACGACGGGCACGTCGACCGGCCCGCCCAGCACCAGTGCGGCGGGAACGTCGACACAGCCACCGCCCGGTACGTCCAGTTCGACGCCACCGACGTCGGCCACGTCGTCCACGCCGCCGACGTCGTCCGCCACCGGCACGACCAGTCCGTCGCCGAGTCCGGCAGGAGGTACGAACGGATGATCACCCGGGCCACCCGAGCGAAGGTGCTGGCGTTCATCGTGATCGGTGTACTGGTGATCGGCTACATCGGCGTCAAGTACGCCGATCTCGGCCGGTTGGTCGGCATCCGCGGGTACTACGTGGTCAAGCTCGACCTCGCCGATGCCGGCGGCATCTTCCCGAACGCCGCCGTCACCTATCGTGGCGTGCAGGTCGGCCGGGTCGGTGCGGTGAACCTGACCGACTCCGGCGTCGAGGCGGACCTGGACATCGGCAGCTCCTCGGCGGCGATTCCGAGCAACGTGCGGGCGGTCGTCGCGGACCTGTCGGCAGTCGGTGAGCAGTACGTGGACCTGCGGCCGCAGTCGACCCGAGGCCCGGACCTGGCCGACGGTTCGACGATCCAGCGGGACTCCACCCAGCTACCGCTGCCGGTGACCAATGTGCTGACCAGCATTGATGCCCTGGCGGCATCGGTACCCAACCAGTCGCTGCGGACCGTCGTGGACGAACTGGGCAAGGCGTTCCAGGGGCAGGGGCAGAACCTCCAGGTGTTGCTGGACACCAGCGGCAGTCTCACCCGGCGCGCCACCCAGGACCTGCCCATGACCACCGGGCTGATCAGCAACAGCACCACGGTGCTCAGCACCCAGAACGACGAGAAGGCGGCACTGGAGTCGTTCAGCAGCAGTCTGAACCTGCTCGCCGGGCAGTTGGACAGCTCGGACTCCGACCTCCGCAGGCTGATCACGGCGACACCGCAGGCCGCGACGCAGGTGACGAACCTGTTGGCACAGACCAATCCGAGCCTGTCCATCCTGCTGGCCAACCTGCTCACCACGTCGGATCTGACGCTGGGCCGGCAGGGCGGGTTGCGGGAGTTGCTGGTGGCGCTGCCGGCCGTCGTCGCGGCCGGTAACACCGTGATCAACCAGAACGGCGCGAACTTCGGTATGGCACTGACGTTCTTCAACCCGCTGCCGTGCACGGCGGGCTACGGCGGCACGACGTATCGCAACGGTCTGGACACGTCACCGAGCCCGCCGTTGAACACCAACGCGCGCTGCACCGCGTCACCGAACAGCGGCGTCGACGTGCGCGGCTCGGCGAACGCACCGACCGCGGGCGTGCCCGCGGCGGCCACGCCTGGTGTGCTCAGCGCCGCGGCACTGGCCTCCAGCGCAAGTGGGCTGGGGCAGCTGATGGGGCTGAACCGGTGACCGAACCGGTGGACCGGGGCGCCCGGCGGAAGATGTGGCGGATCGGCTGGGCCGCGCTCGTGGTCGTCGCCGTGTTCACCGGCTGGTCGGGTTTTTCGTGGTGGCACGCCGCCCACGACGATGCCGCGATCACGGCCAGGACGCGCGACGATGTCTTGCGGGCCGGTACGCAGGAGATCGCGGCACTGAACACAATGAACTCAGCGCACCTGGAACACGGTTTGCGGCTGTGGCTGAACGCATCGACCGGGGTGTTGCACGATCAGTTGCAGAGCACTGAGCCGCAGAGCAGACAACAGATCCAACAGGCGAAATCCAGTGCGACCGGCCGCGTTACCGAAGCGGCGGTCACCCAATTGAATCAACAAGCCGGTACGGCCGAAATGATTGCCGCGGTGAACATCCAGGTGATTCCGGAAAGCGGCTCTGCCAGCACCGACCGCAATCGCTATCGAGCCGGGCTGACCCGCACAGCGCACGGCTGGAAGCTCAGCTCGCTGACCCCGATTCCGGTCGGCGGGAACTGACCGAACTTCGAAGGGACCCCGAATCAGTGTCCGTGAGCCAGGAATCCGCTGCGGAGGATCTGCCGACCGCGGATCGTCGGGATGTCGCACCCGCACGGCTGCGCGGCGCGCTCGACGTCGTGCTGCGGTTCCGCGGCCCACTGGTGGTCATGCTGGTCACCGTGCTGCTCGCGGCCGTGGGCGGTTGGTTCCTCGCGCAGTCACTGCATGAGCGGTCCGGGAGCAATCATGCGCTGGTCGACAGGGCTGCGACGAACCGGGTGATCAGTGACGTCAGCGTCGGCCTCGGCAAGATCTTCTCGTACTCCTACCACAACATCGGAGCAACACGGCAGGCCGCCGCCACGGTGCTCACCGGCAAGGCGGCCGGTCAGTACAACACGCTGTTCGCCCAGGTCCGGCAGAACGCCGCCACCCAGCAGCTGACACTGACCAGCCGTGTTGTTTCCGTTGGTGTCACGCGACTGGACGGTGACCGCGCGCAGCTGCTCGTGTTCCTGGACCAGACGACGACCCGGGGTGACACGGGCCAGACCAGCGCATCGGCGGCGCAGCTCTCGGTCAGCGCCGAGCTGGTCGCCGGTCACTGGGTGATCGACGACATGCACGCCAACTAGCTCCCACACAACAAATACGTGTCGCTTCGCTCCTGGCCCTCCCGCGCCGCTGGCGCGCCAGGGCCCCACTCAGGACGCGCGAAACCGGTCCGAGTCAACCACCTCCGGCGCACGCGCCTCCCGTAATCGGGTGGCCCGCAACACCAGCTCGATCGCGAACCGGCCGTCCGGGTCGGCAAGCTGGTCGCCGAACGTCTTCTCCAGCTGCCGCATGCGGTAGCGCACGGTCTGCGGATGCACGTGCAACCGGTCGGCGATCTCGGCCGCGCTGCCCCGCGTCTCCAGCCACACACCCAGCGTCTCCACCAGCCGGGCACGCTGCTTGGGCGTCAGCCCGTCCAGCTTGCCGAACTCGCGCCGCGCCAGCTGCTCCAGCAGCGCGTTGTCCGACGTCAGCCACAGTGTGGCCAGACACTCCACGCAGCGGACGATCCGGTCGTCGCCCAGCGCACCGTCCTTGCCCAGCGCACCGTCCTCGGCCAGCTCCAGGGCCTGCCGCGCCCAGCGCAGCGAGTCAGCGGCCTCGGCCAGCGGCACGGGCACGCCGATCGAGATCCGGTTCACCGGGATGGCCGTGGCCAACCGCGTCTGCCGGCCAGGGCTGACCCGGCCGGGGACCAGCAGGTACGGGTCCGGCCGCCGGATGTCCACCAGGACATCGCCGTCCAGCATGGGATTCACGCACTTCGTGCCCACCGGCACCGCGATCAGCGTGACCTCGTCCGGCACGACCCAACTGGCCAGCGCCGCCAACTCGTCGATCGCCACCTGTGGCACGGCAGGCGATTCCAGGATCAGCCGCACGAGTCGCAGCCGCCACTCCTCGACCGCGTCGGCCGACCGGGCCTGGGCCTCCAGATAGCCGCTGTGCGACAGCGAAGCCAGTTCTTCGAGGTAGCCGAACATCGCGTCGGCGAGCAGCGACATCACCGACGAGGACAGGTTGTGCCGCCGGCCCATCCGCATCATCCGCTGCCACGCCACCCGGGCACCGACCCGGTAGGCGGCCTGCAGCGAATCCAGGCTGCGGCCCTCCAGTGCCTCGCTCTGGCCCAGCTTCCGACACACCTCGTCGCGCCGCTCGTGACGGGTCGTCGGATCGGCGACGTGGTCCACGAACGCGAGCAGCGCCTGTTCCACGCCGACCCGCATGGCGTGCCCATAAGGTCCGTCCAGCGGCCTGCTGTACTCCGGAATGGCACGCCTGATCTCCGCGATGATCTCCTCGCCGACCGAGGACAGTTCCGGCCGCATCAGACCGGCCAAGCCGCGGGGTAAAACCGCTGGTTCACTCCCCGAATCCAACGGATACGTCATCGAGTCCGTCTCCTCCCGCGCCGGGCGGCCCACTTCTTCCGCATGTGGTGGCACACACGGCGCATTACGGGAGGCTAGCGCCGCCCAGACAAGGAACCAGCACCCGAATGGTGCTTTCTTGCTGACGCGGTTGGCGGTTCGTTATCAACCTTTCGGTCAATCGACGCCGGGACGGAAGAACTCCGGGTCGGCGGAAGGCGCCGCCCGGAGTTGTCCGGAATCGGAAGTCAGCGGTTGCGCTTGACCGCCGCGATGTACTGCGAGGCGTTGGGCATCCAGGACAGCACAGCACCGATCACCGCGGCGAGAATGCCGATGTAGCTGAGGATCGAGGCGCTGCCCCGACCGTTGAGCAGCGAGATCAGCTCCAGGATCGCGATGATCGCCAGCACGATGCGTGCCCAGTTCCGGCCGGCCCGGAGCTTGAACGCGAACAGCAGGAACAGGCCCGCCACGATGACGGCGACCACGAGCAGCAGCGTCAGCGTGACCGAAGCGGCCTGGTCGATCTGGGTCGGCGAGAGGTTGCTGGTGTTGTTGTCCCGGAGGGTGTCGACGAGGGTCTGCTTCGCACCCAGGGACAGCACCCCGCCGATGAGGATGACCACAGCGGCAGCGACATAGCACCAGAACGCCGCCATGATCTCGCGCGGCGGCGTGAAGACCTGCGCCGGCCCTTCCGAGGGCGGCGGCGCGGCCGGGAAGTTGGGCAGCCCGGACGGGTCGCCGTACCTACCCGGGTCGTTCGGGTCGTAAGGAGTGGTCATGTCGCCACAAGATAGTCCACCCCATTCACGCCCGCTTCACAGTTCGCACAACCGACACGAACGCGTCGGCATGACGTTGCGGTGGCGCACCCGACCGACCGGGCACGCCACCACGACGCACCCGTTAGCCGGATCGGGTGAGCCGGAACGTGGACCCGCCGTTGGTGAAGCGATTCGACGACGATGGTAACAGCGCACCGCGGCTGCCGCGCTCACCTGCACAATCACCGTGCAGCCGGGCGGATGCTGGTGCCTGCCGACGATGTCTCCTACATTCACCCGACCATCGATGCGCTTCGACCGCTTCGAGCACGGGGGGCCTGCGGTGACCATCGCCGACGTGGCGTCGGACGCACGGGTGTCGCCGAGCACGGTGTCCTACGTGCTGTCCGGCAAGCGGTCGATCTCGCCGGCCACCCGCAGGCGGGTCGAACAGAGCATCCGGAAACTGGGCTACCACCCGCACGCCGGTGCGCGGGCGCTGGCCGGCAGCCGGATGAACATCCTGGCGCTGGTGGTGCCGCTGCGGGCCGACCAGAACGTGCCGGTCGTCATGCGGTTCGTGGCGGCGGCGGTGGCCTCGGCTCGCACCTACGACCACGATCTGCTGCTGCTCACGACGGACGAGGGGCCGGCCGGGCTGCGCCGGGTGGCCGCGTCCAGCGTGGCCGACGCGCTCATCGTGATGGACATCGAGGCCGAGGAGCCGCGAGTGCCGGTACTGCGGTCGCTGCACCGGCCGGTGGTGCTGATCGGCGTGCCCGACCAGCCGTTCGAGCTGGCCTGCGTCGACCTGGACTTCGTGGCGGCCGGCGCGATGTGCGTCGCGCATCTCGCCGATCTCGGGCATGCCGAGATCGCCTTGATCGGACCGTCGCCATCGGTGTACGAGCGCGGCACCAGTTACGCCGGCCGCTTCCTGCGCGGCTTCACGACGACCGCGAACGAGCGTGGCGTGGTGGCCGCTTCGTACGCGTGTGCCCCGTCCTACGACGACGTGCACACCTGTCTGGACGACGTGCTGCGCGAACATCCCCGCACCACGGGGCTCGTGGTGCACAACGAGGCTGTGCTGGCCGCGCTGCTGTCCGACCTGCGGCAACGCGGTCAACGGGTGCCGCAGGACATGTCGGTGGTCGCGGTGTGCCCCGAGGACATGGCCACCAACCAGGCCATCCCGCTGACGGCGGTCGCGATCCCGGCCGCCGAACTGGGGCGGTCGGCGGTGGAGACGGTGATGCGGCAACTCAACGGGGACACCCGTCCCGAGGTCCGACTGCTCGCTCCACAGCTGACCGAACGGGCCAGCTCAGCACCACCGCGTGGCCAGCAGTCGTCCACAGTGGAGTAACTGGACAAGGTCACCGGTGACGTGCCGGTTGTCGATCCGTACGTGCCGGCCATGCTCGCGGACGGACCGAGGCGGGCGGTGTTGCGGTGCTTCCGGGAGAAGGACCGGGTCCGCGCGCTGACGCCGCCCGGCCGCGCGGCCGGGCAACCGGAGATGGCGGCACCCGGGGAATGGGCGTTGCGCCGCGGGTGAGGCAGGCCGAGGACGGGCGGCGGGTCCGACTGGTGCCGCTGCCGCTGTTGCTGACATCGCTGGCCGGCATCCCGATCCTGGCCACCACCTGGTCGATGGCCACGGCCACCAGGCGGAGACGTTCCGGGTGGCGTGCAAGGGCCAGTTGGCGGTGCCGGACAAAACCTCAATGACGCATTGAACCCGACCGACTAACCGTCGCACCGTTCGGTGACCATTCGATGGCTATGCGTGGGCCGCGTTCGGATCAGGTACGAAATTGCGTTGGCGGGGCTATGCTCCCACGACCAAGTTTTGTCGACACCCGAATCGGAGCAGACGGATATGAGCACAGTCATTCTCAAGTCCATGCAATGGGCCGACCTCGACCACATCGCGGATGTCCGGCCGATCGGCGACGCCGACGCCGCATGCCTTGACGAGGTCCGACTTGTCCTGGCCAGGCACAACGCCCTGGACCGCTTCGGTATCGCCCTGCTGCACAACCACTTCGACCTCGGCGACGACGAGATGATGCTGGAGACGACGGACGCCGAGCGAAGAGAACACCTGGTCCGCCCCGTCAGGTCCAGCTATCCCGCCGACAATGGATTCACGGCGCAAACAACCATTGTCAGCTTCGACGAACACGGGTACAGCCAGAACTGCGGCTGCGATCCGCGATCCACCGGCCACCATCACAAGTAGGTAGGCTGACTGATCAGATCGTCGCCTTCTCGGCCGGCTCCGGATAGTCGGAACGGCCGAGATGGCCGACGGTCCACACGACTGCGGCCAGCACCAGCAGGGCAGCACCGAACAGGCACACGCCGGTCCAGCCGAAGGTGTCGTGCAGCCAGCCGGACACGGCCGACGCGGCCGCTCCGCCGACGAAGATCGTGGTCATGAAGACAGTGTTGATCCGCGCTCGCGCGTCGCCCCGCAGGCTGTAGATGTCCCGCTGGCTGAACACCTGATGACCCTGCACGGACAGGTCCAGCAGCACCCCGGCCAGGCCGAGCAGGATGACGCTGCCTGCGCCGAAGCAGGCCAACAGCATGGCGCAGATGCCGATCACGATGGCGACCAGCCTGCCGTAGTGCCCATGACCCCGGTCGGCGAGCTTCCCGGCCAGCGGCGCCACGGCGGCTCCGGCAGCGCCGACGAGCGCGAAGATCCCGACCGCCACCTGGTTGAGGTGGTGCACGCCGATCAACTCGTAGGCGATCGCGGTCCAGAACGACGTGAACGCGCCGAACAGCATCGCCTGGCAGAACGCCCGACGCCGGAGCAGCGCCTGGGTGCGCGCGAGGTCGAGCACGGACGCCATCAGCGTGCGGTAGCTCGCGGTGTGGTCGGGCGGCCGGTTGGGCAGCACGCGGGCCAGCGCCACCGACATGACGACCATCAGCACCGCCGAGACGACATAGATGCTGCGCCAGCCCCACTCGGCCGCCACCAGGCTGGCCACGGTGCGGGCCAGCAGGATGCCGAGCAGCAGGCCGCTCATCATCTGGCCGACGAACCTGCCGCGGCTGTGCTCCGGTGCCAGGTGGGCCGCCAGCGGGATCAGGATCTGCGCGACGACCGAAGTGATGCCGATCAACACGGACATGGCGAGGAACAGGCCGAACGCGGGTGACAGCGCGGCGATCGCGAGCGCGACGGCCGTGCCGATCAGCGTGCGCGAGGTCAGTGTGCGGTTGTTCACCAGGTCGCCGAGCGGCAGCAGCACCAGCAGGCCGATGGCGTAGCCGAACTGGGTGGCCGTGACCACGATCGTGGCGGTGCCCTGGCTGACCCGGAACGAGTCGGCGACCAGCGCCAGCAACGGCTGCGCGTAGTAGAGGTTGGCCACGGCAAGGCCACACGCGACAGCCATGGTGAGCACGACCAGCCGCAGGCCGCGCGGGGCGACCTCGGCACTCTCGGTAGCCGGCACCGTCGGCACCCCGTCGGCGCGCTGTGTCATGGTCACCCTCCGTTCGCCCAATTACTGAAACTACCGTTTAGAAATTAACGGCGCATGACTGGCGGAGGGAAAGTGGTCAAGACAACAGCGGTGGTGAAGCGTGCGACACGACCGGGTACAGACCGGACATGGCCTGGTCCACCAATCGATCCGCCAATTCGTCAGCCAGCGGTTCGTGGCCGAAGATGAGACGGTGGTAGATCGGTGCGAACAACTGGTCGGACACGACAGCGACGTCGACGTCCGGCCGGATCTCGCCACGGGTCATGCCGGCGCGGATGATTTCCATCGCCACGGCACGGCGGGGCGCCAGCCAGCGCTCCCGGACGGCCCGGGCGATCTCCGGGTCGCACTCGGCCTGGCTGACCAGTGCGCGCATCAGGGGCCCGGACGGCGTGTCCCGGAACAGCCGGATCAGCGCACCGACCTGGAAGCGCAACCCCTCCCGAGTGGACAACCCCTCCGGTACGGCGATCGTCTCGTGCGCCTGGGCGAGAAACCCGTCCAGGGCGACGGCGCCCCGGGAGGGCCACCACTTGTAGATGGTCGCCTTGCTGACCCCGGCACGCTCGGCGATAGCCTCCATCGAAGCGGCGTTGACGCCACCCTCCAACATCAGCTCACCGGCCGCCGCCAGGATGGCCAGCCTGGCCCGTTCGCTGCGCGGCCGACCCCTGCCCCGTCCGGCGTGCTGGGCAGTCATCAGCCCTCCGAGAGTTCCTGGTCGAAGCGTTTAGCATATCGTCACCCCCGGCACGCGGCCAGGCGCAGAACAGCTGCACAGCAGAAGAAGGAGGCATCGTGAACCAGCCGATCACAGTTCCGACCAGGCCGCTGAACACCGGCGGCGAGATTCCGCTGCTCGGCTTGGGCACCTGGCCGATGGACGACGCGAAGGCCGCCGTCGCCGTCCGCACCGGACTCCAGATCGGCTACCGGCTGGTGGACACCGCGGCCAAGTACGGCAACGAGGCTGGTGTCGGCCGTGGGGTGCGGGACAGCGGGGTGCCTCGGTCCGACGTGATCGTGATGACCAAGCTGCGCGGTGCCGACCACGGTTACGACAGCACCAAGGCGGCCCTGCACGCCAGCCTGAAACGGCTCGGCCTCGACTACGTCGACATCTACCTCATCCACTGGCCCTTGCCGAGGCAGGACAAGTACCTGGAGTCCTACCGGGCCATGCTGGCCATGCGCGGCGAAGGTCTGATCAGGTCGGTCGGCGTCTCCAACTTCACCAAGGCGCACATCGAGCGGCTCGACGCGGAAACCGGTGTTCTCCCCGCGGTGAACCAGATCCAGCTCTCCCCCGCGACGCCGAGGGCCGCGCTGCACACGTATCTGGAGAAGCACGGCATCGTCACCGTCTCCTACAGCCCGCTCGGCCGGGAGGCCGGGGTGCACAAGGCGCCGGTGGTGCGTGAACTGGCGCAGCGCTACAACCGGACGGCGGAGCAGATCATCCTGCGCTGGCACGTGCAGCAGGACCTGGTGCCGATTCCGAAGTCGAGCGACCAGGAGCGGCAGCGGGCCAATCTCGGTGTGTTCGACTTCGAGCTGTCCCCGGAGGACATCTCCCGGCTGCGCGCGCTGGACAAGGGTGAGTCCTCAGCCATCGACCCGGACCGCTACGAGGAGTTCTGATGCCACTGTTCGACCTGTCGCTGCCCGAGTTACGGGAGTACCGGCCGACCCCGGACGTGCCGGCCGACCTGGCCGACTTCTGGCGCCGCACATTCACCGAGGCCGCGCGGTTCCCGGTGGACGCCCGGTTCACACCAGTTGACGCGGCCCTGCCCAACGTGACGGTGCACGACGTGCGGTTCGCCGGCTGGGGCGGCGCGCCGATCGCGGCGTGGCTGCTGGTCCCGCAGGGCGCGGACGAACCGCTGCCGTGTGTGGTGCACTACCAGGGTTACGGCATCGGCCGCGGCTTCCCGCACGACCACACGGTATGGCCGGCAGCGGGCTGGGCGGCGCTCGTGGTGGACACCCGGGGCGTGAGCGGCCGATGGGGCTGGCCGGGCGACACGCCCGATCCACATGGCGGCGGGTCGGCACACATACCAGGATTCCTGACCGACGGGATCGACGATCCCGAGCACTACTACTACCGCCGGGTCTACACCGACTCGGTGCGCGCGCTCGCCGCCGCGGCCGCCGCACCGGGCGTGGACGCCGACCGGCTGGTGGCGGCCGGTGCGAGCCAGGGTGGCGCGATCGCGCAGGCCGTCGGCGCGCTGCACGGTTTCACCGACGGGCCGGTGCCCACGGCCGCGCTGATCGACGTGCCGTTCATGACGCACATCCGGCGAGCCGTCGACGTGACCGACGCCGAGCCGTACTACGAACTGGTGCGCTACCTGGCCACGCGCAGGGCCGACGAGCAGCGGGTGTTCGACACACTTGCCTACTTCGACGGCCTGCACCTGGCCCCGCTGGGCACCATGCCGGCGCTGTACTCGGTGGCGCTGCGCGACCCGATCTGCCCACCGTCCACGGTGTTCGCGGCGTTCAACGCGTGGGCGGGGCCGAAGCGGATCGAGGTCTGGCCGTTCAACGAGCACGAGGGTGGCGGCCCGTTCCAGCGTGGCACCCAGTTGCGTTATCTGCGCGACCTGGCGGGCGAGATCCCCACGAACGGCTGAGGTTGCCGGATACTGCTGCACGTGTCTCAGGCAACCGACAACTCGCTGCGCTATCACGAGGACCCGGTACCTGGTGTCGGCGTGCTGCCGCCGAGGGCGAGCTGTCACTCCGGCGCCCCCGCCATGTCGCTGGACGGACCATGGCGATTCCGGCTGTATCCGGACGTGACGGGCTCGGGCACCGGTTTCGCCGATCCCGACCTGGCCGACGGCGGCTGGGCGGAACTGCCGGTGCCGGCGCACTGGCAGATGCACGGCTACGGCTCCCCCGCCTACACGAACGTGCAGTACCCGTTCCCGGTCGACCCGCCGCACGTGCCGGACGACAACCCGACCGGCGAGTACCGCAAGGCGTTCGACCTGCCGGCCGACTGGCCGACCGGGGACGCCGTGTTGCGTTTCGACGGGGTCGACTCGTGCTACCGGGTGTGGCTCAACGGCACCGAACTGGGCCACGCCAAGGGCAGCAGGCTGCCGGCCGAGTTCGACGTCGGCCAGGTGCTGCGGCCGGGCCGCAACGTGGTGGCTGTGCGGGTGCACCAGTGGTCGGCCGGCAGTTACCTGGAAGACCAGGACATGTGGTGGCTGTCGGGCATCTTCCGCGGTGTCACGCTGCAACACCGGCCTGCCGGCGCCGTACCGGACGTGTTCGTGCACGCGGACTACGACCACGAGACCGGTGCGGGCACGCTGCGGGTGGCCACCGGCGGGGTGCCAGCGCTGCTGTGCGTACCCGATCTCGGGCTGATCGACGTGCCGGCCGGCGAGTCACACCACATCGCCGATGTGCGGCCGTGGTCGGCTGAGGTGCCGACGCTGTACTCGGGCACGCTGGCCGCCGGTGGCGAGCGGATCACGCTGCGGATCGGGTTCCGCACGGTGGCCGTACAGGACGGGCAGCTCACCGTGAACGGCACGCCGCTGCTGCTGCGCGGGGTGAACCGGCACGAATGGCATCCCGAGCACGGCCGGGCCGTGCCGCCCGAGACGATGCTGGCCGACGTGCTGCTGATGAAGCGGCACAACGTGAACGCCGTGCGCACCAGCCACTATCCGCCGCATCCCGCGTTCCTGGACCTGTGCGACGAATACGGGCTGTGGGTGGTCGACGAGTGCGACCTGGAGACACACGGGTTCCTCTTCGTCGGCTGGCAGGGCAATCCCAGTGACGACCCGGCATGGGAGCCAGCGCTGCTGGACCGGATGCGGCGCACGGTGGAACGGGACAAGAACCACCCTTCGGTGATCATGTGGTCGCTGGGCAACGAAGCGGGCACCGGCCACAATCTCGCCGCGATGGCGGCGTGGACGCACCAGCGGGACCCCGGCCGGCCGGTGCACTACGAGGGTGACTGGAACTGTACGTACACGGACGTGTACAGCCGGATGTACCACCCGCACGACGACGTGGACGCGATCGGCCGGCGCGTCGAGCCGCTGCCCGACGACCAGGACGCCGACGAGCACCGGCGGTCGCTGCCGTTCGTGTTGTGCGAGTACGCGCACGCCATGGGCAACGGCCCCGGTGGCCTGACCGAGTACCAGAAGCTGTTCGAGCGCTATCCGCGCTGTCAGGGCGGGTTCGTCTGGGAATGGATCGACCACGGCATCCCGCGCACCACGGACACCGGTGAGCACTACTACGCGTACGGCGGCGACTTCGGCGAACCGCTGCACGACGGCCATTTCATCACCGACGGCCTGGTGTTCCCGGACCGCACACCGAGCCCCGGCCTGGTCGAGTTCGCCAAGGTGGTGGCTCCGGTTCGGATCGAGCCGGACCCCGAGCAGGCCACGGTCCGCGTCACCAACCTGTACGACTTCGCCGATCTCGGCCAGCTCACGTTCGACTGGTCGGTGGCCCGCGAGGGTGAGCCGCTGGCCGGTGGTCAGGTCGACGTGCCGGCACTGGCACCGGGTGAATCGGCGGACGTGGCGCTGCCGGAGGCTGCGATCAGGGCGAGCGGCGGCGAAACCTGGCTGACCGTGCGTGCGCTGCTGGCCGCCGACACGCCATGGGCGGACGCGGGCCACGAGATCGCATGGGGCCAGGCCGCGCTCACCGAGCGGAGGCGCAAGTGGATGCCGGCCACCGAGCGGACCACGGCCAACGGCAGCGGGCTGCGGCTCGGGCCCGCCGAGTTCGACGAGCGCGGCAGGCTCACCGCGCTGGCCGGGATCGAGATGGCCTGTCCCCGGCTGGACCTGTGGCGCGCGCCGACGGACAACGACGAGGGCTGGGCGGGCCACGAACAACCGGTGGCGACGGAGTGGCGGCGGATCGGCCTGCACCGCCTGGAGCACCGACTGGTCTCGCTCACCGACGGTGGCGACACGCTCACGGTGACCACCAGGGTCGGCCCGGCAGCCACCGATCTGGCGTTCCTCGCCGTCTACCGGTGGGCGGCCGACGGCAACATGGTGCGGCTGGACGTCGACGTGCGACCGGACGGCGGTTGGATCGCCGTGCTGCCCAGGATCGGCGTCCGAGTGGGCATTCCGGCTCGGCTGGGCCAGGTCACGTGGTTCGGCCGCGGTCCTGGCGAATCCTATCCGGACAGTCACAGGGCGGCGCGGGTGGGCCGGTTTCGCAGGACGGTGGACGAGTGGCAGACGCCGTACGTCTTCCCGCAGGAGAACGGCAACCGGGCCGGTGTGCGCTGGGCGACGTTCACCGATGCCGACGGGCACGGCTTGCGGGTCGAGGGCGATCCGACGGTAAACCTGACGGCCCGCCGCTGGACCAGCGAGGATCTGGATGCCGCCCGGCACACCAGCGACCTGTGCCCCGGTGACCGGATCTGGCTGAACCTGGACGTGGCCCACCAGGGCCTCGGCTCGGCGTCGTGCGGTCCCGGTGTGCTGCCCGAGCACCGGCTGGTGCCGGCGCGGTCGGCGTTGCGCGTGGTGCTGTCCACCGTCTGACTGCGAAATGAGGGCTTGACGGGACGGGTCGGCACTGCGAACGTCATGCCGTCGTCGAACGCCCCGGTCGACGATTCCTCGGCCGACATGCCAGGTGATGGACAATGCCCAGTCCACGATCGCGGTTGCTCGTGGTCGCCGCCGCCGGTGTGCTGGTGGCCACCGCGGTCGCGGTGCTCGCCGCGCGGCAGGCGCCATCCGCGACGGTCACCGGTGTCCCGAAGGCGGTGTCGGTCAGCAGCGGCACCACGACGGAATCGACAAAGCTCGGTGCCGACGGCGTGCAGGCGAACTGGGTGATCCAGGAGAACGCACTGCCCGGCACCTCGGACTGGCGGATCACCGGCGCACCGGCAGACGGCTTCATCGAGGGCTTCGCCGACCAGACCTACGCCAGTACCGGACAGCCGGTTCGCCTGTTCGTGTCCACTTCGGCCGCATCGTTCCAGGTGGAGGCCTATCGGATCGGCTACTACGGCGGCACGGGCGCGCGGCTGGTCTGGGCGTCACCGTCGTTCGACGGCCACGCGCAGCCGAAGTGCCCCCTGACCACCGGTGTGAACATGGTGTCCTGCGACAACTGGTCGGTGTCGATGACCATGCAGGTCACCCAGGACTTCCCGCAGGGCGACTACCTGATCAAGCTGATCGGCGCGGACGACGAGCAGAGCTACGTGCCGCTGACCGTGTGGGTACCGGCCAGCAACGCCACCTACCTGGTGAAGAACGACGTGTTCACCTGGCAGGCCTGGAATCCCTACGGCGGCTACGACTACTACCAGGGTGTCGGCCGCTGCCCGGCCGGTGTGTACCCGGCGTGCTCTCGGTCCAGAGTGGTCAGTTACGACCGGCCGTACGCCGATGGCCGGGGTGCCGGCGACTTCCTGTCCGTCGAGGCGCCGCTGGTCCGGTTCCTCGAACAGCACGGCCTGGACGTCGCCTACGTCACCGACGCGACGGTGCAGGATCATCCGAGCGTGCTGACCGGGCACAGCGCGTTGCTGTCGCTCGGCCACGACGAATGCTGGACGTTCGCTGAGCGGACGGCGATCACGGCGGCCAACGACGCCGGGTTGAACCTGGCGTTCTTCGGGGCCAGCGCGGTGCTGCGGCACGTGCGGACCCAGCCGTCGCCGCTCGGCGTGGACCGGGAACTGGTCGACTACCGGGACGCGACGGAAGACCCGTTGAACGGCAAGGGAAACCCGCGCGAGGTCACCGGCAACACGTGGGCGTCGCCGCCGGCCAACTGGCCGTCCACCGCCCTGGTCGGTGAGGAGTACAACGGTTTCCTCGAACCGGGTGTGCACGCCGCGATGACGGTGGTCGACCCGTCGGCGTGGATCTTCGACGGCAGCGGCGTGCACGACGGCATGGCGCTGCCGGACGTCATCGCCTCCGATGTGGACAGTCTGGAGCCCGGTCTCGCGCATCCGGCGACCGTGCAGGTGCTGGCCCACTCGGCGCTGCCGGTGAAACAGGCGCAAGCGGCCAGCAGCGCCGGAACGACGTTCTATTCGGACATGACGTACTACACCGACCCGAAGACCGAAGCGGGCACGTGGGACAGCGGCACCAACAACTGGATCCCGGCCCTGGCCGACTGCCACGGCGCGTCCTGCAAGGCGCTCGCCACGATGACGACCAACCTGCTGTGGCTGTTCGGGCAGGGACCGGCCGGGCGGCTGCGGCCGTCGGTGGCCAACTGGCGGACCTACTACCCGGGTCATTGAACGTTACGGCTGACTGTCGAGGTCAGGTGGTCGTTCTGCCCGGTTGCGCCGGACCCGATCGACGGCCCACTACGCTCCCGCTAAAGTCAGAGGGCTGTCTTGCCGGAGCAAAGGGATCGGACCGCCAGGATGTCAGTCGCAGAAAGCCCGGCCGTATTAGGTGACACCGGGCCGGAGGACTCCACCGAGCAGTCGCCGGTGACGACGCGGCGTCCCGCCTGGCACGGCTGGACCACGCTGGGCACTGGGCTGCTGGTGGTGCTCGTCTTCGCGATTCTCGCCTACCGCAACCGCTGGATCAGCGACGACGGGCTGATCGTGGTGCGTGAGGTGCGCCAGATCCTGGCCGGCAACGGCCCCAACTACAACCCGTTCCAGCGCGACGAGGTGGACACCAGCGCGCTGTGGACGTGGCTGCTGGCCGCGATCGCCGTCTTCCTGCGGCACGACATCGCACTGGACGCCGTGGTGTTCGGCCTGGAGTGCACGATCGCCGGCCTGCTGTTCGGCCTGGCCGGCGCCGTCCGGTTCCAGCGCTCGCGTGGCGTGGCGGGCCTGCTGCTGCCGGCCGGGCTGATGGTCCCGATCGGCATCGTCGCGTTCTGGGACTTCGCGTCGTCCGGCCTGGAGACCGGGCTGAGCATGCTGTGGCTCGGGCTGACGTTCTGGCTGCTGACCGGGGTCACCGAGCGCAGCGACTGGCGCAGGCTGGTCGTGGTGGCGGTGTTCGTCGGGCTCGGGCCGCTGGTCCGACCGGACTTCGGCCTGGTCACCGTCGTGTTCGCCGTCGCGGTGCTGATGATCCACCGACCGAGCCGACTGCGTGGCCTCGTGTACTGTGCTGCCGGCGCCGCACTGCCGGTGGCCTACGAGGTCTTCCGCGCCGGCTACTACGGCCTCACCGTGCCGGCGCCCGCGCTGGCCAAGGAGGCGTCCAGCGGGTTCTGGACCCGTGGGGTCGCATACCTCAACGACTTCCTGAGCGGCTACCAGCTGTGGATTCCCCTGGTCGTGGTGTGTGTCGTCGTGGTGCGCATGCTGGGCAGGACCCACCTGGACCGGCGAACGGCGCTGGTGTTCGGCGCGCCGGTGCTGTCCGGCGCGCTGCTGGGCATCTACGTCGTGTGGGTCGGCGGCGACTACATGAGCGGCCGGATGTGGGTCCCGGTCGTGTTCGCGTTGCTGCTGCCGATCATGGTGCTCCCGGTCGGTCGGGCGTACCGGACCGAGACGGCCGGTGTCGCGCTGCTGCTGGTGTGGACCGTGCTGGCCGGTGTGTTCGCGAGAACTCCGTACCAGGGCGAGGAATTCGGCGCGGACGGCGTCACCAACGAGCGCAGCTACGAGGCCGTCGCGTACGGCGAGGCCAACCCGGACACGAGCGAGTCGCGGACCCAGGGCAACACCCTGCTGCCGACGCTGGCCCAGCTTGAGGGCAACGGCAACCGGCTGCTGGTGATGAGCAGCGGCACCGCGGCCAACGGCTCGCTGTGGACGATCAAGCTGGCCAGCACGGTGCCGGACAAGACCGGGTTCTTCTACGACAACATGGGCATCACCGATGTCGTCGTGCCGCTGGATGGCACGGTGGTCGACGTGAACGGCCTGGCCACTCCCCTGGCCGGCCACTTGGAGCTCGGCCAGCGCGGTCGAGCGGGCCACGAGAAGTGGCTACCGGCCGCGTGGGTCATCGCCGAATACGCCGACCCGGCCGCGATCGCCACCATGAAGGACACCCCGGACGTGACCAAGGCCCAGGTCCAGGCCGCCAGGCACGCGCTGAGCTGCGGTTCACTCAAGGAGCTGATGGACTCGATCAACCAGCCGATGTCCGCTGGCGTGTTCCTGCACAACCTGACGGGTGTGCTGTCCCGGACCAGCCTGCGCATCCCGGCCGACCCGTTCGCGGCCGAACGCGAGTTCTGCGGTTAGACGAGCGTGACCACGAGGGCGATCGCGGCCGGCAGGGCCTGCACGAACAGGATGCGGCGGCTCGCGGTCGCCGCACCGTAGATGCCGGCCACGATGACGCAGCACAGGAAGAACACGGCGAACTGCTGGCCGATCGCGCCGCGCACGATGAGCGCCCAGATCAGGCCGGCTGCCAGGAAACCGTTGTACAGGCCCTGGTTTCCGGCAAGCGTCGAGGTCTCCCCGGCGAATTCCTCGGTGGTCCCGAACGCTGCCCTTGCCCTCGGTGTCCGCCACAGGAACATCTCCAGGACCAGGATGTAGCAGTGGATCAGCGCCACCAGGGCGATGAGGATGGCAGACGCGATTCGCACGGTCGGAGCCTAGGAGTGGGGACGGTTGGACGGCCAGTCGGCCGGCGGTTGGTGGTTTTGGCTCGGCCTGCCCGTTCCCTCGCCTTCACTGTTCGACGCTGGTGCGGCTTGGTGCGGGGAAGCGGGGGAGGTTCGGCGCGTGCCGCCACGTGCCGTCGATTGGTTGCGGTTCGGTTTTCGCTCTCCACCGGTCAACTGGATGCCGGGTCGCTACACCCGCCTCCGCGGCCTCGTCCTCAGCCGCCCTAGCATCTCCACCATCCGGCGTCGAACGCTCCAGGGCGAGGGAGCGGGGGCAGACCAACCCCGAACCAGAAACAGCAACCCGCGCCCGGCCTATGGTGCGGTATGGACTTCGACGGCAAAGGTCACATGCACAGGCCGGGTCCGAACACCCCGGAGCAGGCGGCGAGCCAGTTGGGTCATCCACTCGCCGTCTTGGCCGAGAACTCGGGTCCGGCGCCGATGATCGGGTACAGCTACTCGTCCGATCGCTGGCCGACACTCGACGACGCCGAGCTGACCTATGCCGACCCGGTCGTCCGGGTCGGCACGGCACTGATCGCCATACGCGAACTGACGCCGGTCGAGGGTGCTCGCGAAGCCCTGATGAACCACCGGATGAACACCGGATCGCAGGCACCGGACGACATCGAGGCATGGCTCGACCAGCTCACGAACGAGATCGACAGTCTGGTCGCCACGTCATCGCAGGTCACCATCGACGGCACCCGGTATGAGGTGGCCTTCCTGGACGGCGGTGCCTACCAGGTGATGGCATTCGAGGCGGGACCGGTTCGGGTGACCGTTGCCGGCCTTCGAACCGCCGTCCCCGACCTCTCGCTGGGGTGGTTGCGGGCTCAATAATTCCGGATGCTGCCGGCTCAGTAGCCCGGGAGGCTGCCGCTGCCGCCCGAGGACGAACCGCTCGTCGCGGCGGCGGGCGGAGTGGCAGGTGGAGTCGCCTGCGACGTGGCCCGGGAGCCGGCCGGTGTCACTGCCCACCAGATCTTGCCGAACCCCTGTCCTGTGGTGACGCCCTGTGAGTTGTCGCCCGCGTACTCGTACAGCGGCCAGCCGTCCAGGGTGAGCTGCTTGGTGCCGTCGGCCCTGGTGACCGTGCCGACCGCTGCCTCCAGGCCGCCGGCCAGTCGGAGCGCGCCGTTGGGTGCCGGCACTGGCGGCCACAGTTTCGCGCACGAACCGGTGCAGTTGGAGGCGGGCGGGGTCGAGGTGTCCTTGTCGTACCGGTAAACCGTGCGGCCCCGGGAGTCCACCACGATCGTGCCGAGGGTCGGCAGCTGCACCGTGGACAGCGACACAGCCCGCAGCGTCACCGGCTGGGGACCGGTCTTACTGCCACACGCGGCCAGCAGCACCACGGCGACGCCGGTGATCGCCATGACCAGGTGGTTGACGCGCTTCAATGTCGTTTCTCCTCGCTACCGCGGGTGACCCGGCACGTCATCGGGCCGGGTCAGAGTGGATACGGCCGGTGACCGGCGGAAGTTCATGATCACCGGACAACGCTGCGATAACATCCCAGCACAAGCTGGCTGAGATGAGGGTGTGATCGTGTTCGGCGCCGACGTGGCCGGCAACAGTTCGACCACAGTGTCGACCGGAGACCGCTCCGAGCCGGTTGGCGAACTGGCCGGCCGCTGGTTGTCCATCGCGTCCGTGCTGCCGGCACTGCTGGCCACCGCATGGGTGGTGGCCGCGTTCCCGCTGGCCGCGCTCGGTGCGTTCCGGCCCGCTCTCGTCGTGCCGCTGGCCGCGGTGATGGCCGCGGTCATCGTGCCGCTCGGGCTGAGTCTGCTGCGCCGGTCGGCGGTGACCATGCGCGGCCCGTGGTGGTCGGTGATCGCCACCGGTGCCGTCGCCGTCGGGTTCACCGTGTTCGCCGCGCTGACCCACAGCGAACACGTCGTGCCCCGCCGGGACGCCGGCTCGTACGCGCAGATCGGCTACTGGCTGGCCCACAGCCCCGGCACCGTCTACCACGTGCCGCTGGCCGCGTTCGGCGGCTCGCCCGGCGCGCTGGGCTTCGCCAGTCCCGCCTTCTACCAGCACGGTGGCGCCACCGTCGTGCCGCAGTTCATGACCGGCTGGCCGACTCTGTTGGCCGGCGCGGACTGGGTCGGCGGCTGGACCGGGCTGCTCCTGCTGCCCACGCTGGTCGGCGGCTGCGCGATCCTGGCCGTCGGCGGGTTGGCCGCCCGGCTGCTGGGTGCCCGGTGGGCGCCCTTGGCCGCCCTGCTCACCGCGGGCGCGTGGCCGGTGCTGCGGGCGTCCCAGGAGACACTGTCCGAGCCGATCGCACTGCTCACCCTGGTTGCCAGTGCCTGTCTGCTGGTGGACCTGGTGCTGGTCCGCGACCAGACCGACCTGCGCGGACCGATTGGCCGGCACTGCTTCGCGTTGGGGCTGCTGCTCACCGCGGGCGAACTGGTTCGGGTGGATTTCGGCGTCGACTTCGCGTTCGTGCTGCCCATCGTCGGTTGGCTGTGGCTGACCAGGCGCCCCGGTGTGCTGCCGTTCCTGGCCGGGTCGCTGCTGGGTGGCGTGCTCGGCGTACTGGATGGCGCGTTCGTCACCAGGACCTACATCAAGGTCAACTGGTCGTCGGTCAAGTTGATGCTGGTCCTGCTGGCGTTGATGGCGGTGGCCGTCGTGGTCGGCGTGTTCCTGCTGCGCATCTGGGGACACCGGTCGCCGCGCGCGGTGAGCTGGTGGCACCGGGTGCCGCCGGTCGGTGCCACCCTGGTCGCGTTGGTCGGGACCGGACTGTTCGTCCGGCCGTACGTGCTGATCGACCACTCCACCACCGATCCGGGCGTGCTGGCCTACGTGGAGACCATGCAGCGCAAGCTCGGCCTGCCGGTGGACGGCACCCGCGGCTACGCCGAGCAGAGTCTGCGCTGGGTGTCCTGGTACCTGGGCTGGGCCGCGGTGCTCGCGGCCGGCGTCGCGGCCGTGTTCCTGACGTGGCGGGTGCTGCGCGGCCGGGACCTGCGGTGGCTGCCGGTGCTGCTGATCTTCCAGTGTCCGGCCGTGCTCACACTGGTCCGGCCCGGCATCACCCCGGACCATCCGTGGGCCGACCGGCGCCTGGTCGTCGAGGTGCTGCCGTGTGTCGCGCTGTTGGCCACCTGGACGACGGCCGCGATCGCGAAGTGGGCTGGTGCGCACCGGCCTGCCGCGCGACTGGCGTCCCGGGCGCTGGTGCCGATCGTGGTGGCCAGTTTCCTGGTGCCGATGGGTATCGCGCTGACCCCCGTCGCCGTGCAGCGCACCGAACAGGGCGAAGTGGCCGTCATCGGCCGGGTGTGCGGTGTGCTGGGCCGCAACGACACCGTGTTGATGGTCGATCAACTGTGGATGCCGGTGGTGCGCGAGCAGTGCGGCCTGCCGGTCGCGCAGCTGAAGAATCTCACGCCCGCCGGGGTCGCGCAGGTCGCGGCCAGTGTCCGGGCGGCTGGTCGGACCCCGGTGATCACCGGGTCACAGCTGGACAGCCCGACCCCGCTGGCCCTGGCCGCCTACGTGCGGATCACCCTGGACACGCGGCAGGACGACCAGCAACTGGTGCGGCGGCCGGACTCGACCGTGCCGCTGAATCTCCAGTTCTGGGCCGCCAAGCCGTAAATTCAGACATAGCGGACGACATCGGGGTCGCGTGCACGAGCGAGCGGCACAGGGCCGACAATAAGACGCAGCTGTCCCTGCGGTCATGGTAAGGAGTCGGAAGCGGATGCTTGTCGACCCGAAGAAGTCGTCCTTCTCCCCGAGCAGTCTGGCCATGCAACTGGCCATGACGGCCGACGACTCGCCACCACCGCACGTCACCGTCGTGCTGCCCTGTTACAACGAGGAAAACCACGTCCGCGCCGAGATCGAACGAATCGTCGCCGCGATGAACGCGTCCGGCTACACCTACGAGTTGCTCGCCGTGGACGACGCGTCCACCGACAACACGTTGGACGTGTTGCAGAAGGCCGAACTGGACTTCCCGAACCTGCGTGTGCTGCCGTTCCGGCGCAACGGCGGTTCCGGCACCGTGCGGCGGGTCGGCTCGCAGATCGCCAGGGGCGAGATCGTCGTGTGGACCGACGCCGACATGTCCTACCCGAACGAGCGCATCCCGGAACTCGTGAAGATGCTGGACGAGGACGCCACGATCGACCAGGTGGTCGGCGCGCGCACCACCGAGGAAGGGACCTACAAATTCCTCCGGGTGCCGGCGAAGTGGCTGATCCGGAAGGTCGCCGAATGGCTGACCAACCAGAAGATCCCGGATCTCAATTCAGGCCTGCGGGCATTCCGCAAGGATGTCGCCCAACCGTACCTGCGGCTGCTGCCGGCCGGTTTCTCCTGTGTCACCACGATCACCGTGGCGTTCCTGTCCAACCAACACGATGTGCTCTACGTGCCCATCGAATACTCGAAGCGGGCCGGCACGTCGAAGTTCAAGTTTGTCCGGGACGCGTATCTCTACATCCTGCAGGTGCTGCGGATGGTGATGTACTTCAACCCGCTGAAGGCTTTGATGCCCTTGGCGCTGACGCTGTTGAGCATCGGTGTTGTCAAAGGCATCTACGACGTGATCGCACACCCGGTGCGGCTGGCCACCAACACCATTCTGGTGTTCCTGACCGGCCTGATCATCGCGTCCCTCGCGCTGCTGGCCGACCTGATCGTGCGGTCGCGGGACAACTGACTCAGGCCAGTCGTGCCCGGACCACCAGGCCGACGCCGGTGGCCGGGAAGGCTCGCTGGGTCACGCGGAACGGACCGGTGGCCAGTCGGATGACGGTGCCGCGCAGGCCACCGGTGGGTTGATAGAGGCGGCCGGAGCCCGCGGTGCGTTCCTCGAACGACGTGCCGGCCGCGCGGGCCAGCCTGCGCTTGCCGATCACGTCACGCACCGACTCCAGCAGGAACCCCAGCGGCATGCCGTACTGCCGGATCGTCACGTCGGTGAAACCGCAGCGGTGCAGCAGCGCGGTCATCACGTCCGGGTCGTAACGCCGGAAGTGGCCGACCAGTTCGTCCCACGGCCCGAACCGGCGCTGGTGCGCCGGCACCGACATCAACACCCAGCCGCCGGGCCGCAACCGGCCGGCCCACTCGGTCAGCGCCGCCTCGTCGTCCTCGATGTGCTCCAACACCTCGAACGCGCACACCAGGTCGAACCGCTCGTCGCCCAGTTCGGTCGAGGACAGCTGCCGCACCTCACCGGTGCCCATCGCGGCCACCCGCTGCCGCGCGACACCGAAGGAAGTCTCGTCCGGCTCGACGCCGAGGTAGTTGCAGCGCAGCGCCAGCCGCGCACCGACAGCGCCAAGGCCGCAGCCGATCTCCAGCACGTCGGTCACGCCGGCCGGCAGCATCCTGCTGATCAGGTCGAACCGCAGCCAGGCATTCGGCGCCAGCGGTGCCACGGCGTCGGCGTTGGGCGTGCTCGCGCCGGAGGCCATTGTCAGCTCCTCGTTGTCGAAAGCCTGCCCAGCAGGGGCGCCACGACCTGGTCGGACGCGAACCGCTGCTCGGCCAGCAGGTGGGCCGCCGTGCGCAGCCGGGCCAGTTCGGCGCGGTCATCGGCCAGGGACCGCAGGGTATCGGCCAGCGCGGCCGGATCGCCGGGCGGCACGAGCCGGGCCGAGTCGCCCAGGGTGCGCCGCTGCGGCGCGGTGTCCGAGGTGACCACGGCACAACCGGCCGCAGCCCCCTGGAACACCTTGTTCGGCACCACCCGCAGCGCCTTCTCGCCGGTGCCGAAGATGCCGAGGCACACGTCGTGTTCGGCGACCAGTGCCGGCAGTTCGGCGGCCGGCACCCAGTCCAGCCAGCGCGTGGCCGGGTTGGCCCGCGCCGCTGCCTTCGTCTCTGCCTCGTCCTGACCGGTGCCGATCATGGTCAGCTCGACGGGTGCGCCGGCCAGCAGGCCGATGGCGGCGCCGATCACCGGGGTGCCCTGCAACGGCGTGTAGAGGCCGTAGAACACCACCCGCAGTGGCGCGTCGGCCTGCCGCTCGGTCAGCGTGTCGGCGAACCAGGCCGTCGGCGCCCCGACCGACACCACCACGGCCCGGCCCCGATGTCTCGCCGGCAGGGCGGCTCGGTGCTCGTCGGTGTCCACGACGATCACGTCGGCCGCACGCAGCGCTGCGGAGTCGATCAGCCCGAGGACCGCCTCGCGTGGTCCGCCGTCCAGCCGCCGGTCCCGCGCGGTGGCACTGGCGCCGATCAGGTGATCCAGCACGATCGGCACCCCACGGAACAGCAGCTTGGCCAGGTGCACGTCGAAATGGCCCATGTACCCGACCAGCACGACGTCCGGCTTGGGCAGCGTGCGGGCGGTCATCGCCAGGGTCCACCACCTGCGCAGCACGGTGAGCAGGAAGGCGGGCACCCGGGACGGTCTGGCCAGCGTGTCGACCCGGGTAGCGGTGTCCACACCCAGCGGTGCGTTGCACTCCGTGACGTCGAAACCGTGCGCCCGCAGGCCCTCCGCGATCGTCGCGACCCTCGGGTGGGTTGCCGTGTCGTAGGTGCCGAAGACGAGAAGCCGCATGATGCGGGGTACCTTAGCGCCTGTCAGAGGCACGCGACCCACGCACTAGGCTGCCGATATGCCCGACCGCCCCGTTGCGACACCGACCGAGGAATCGGCCGGGCCGAGCGACGTGCCCGGCCGTCGGGCCGGCTGGGTCGGCACCGCCCGCCGGGTGCTCGGCGGGCGCACGGTGCGTTACGGCTTCGTCGTCGCCGCCGTGGGTCTCGGCACCTACGCAGTGGTCCGCCAGTGGCACGACGTGCGGACCTCACTCGTGGCGATCGGCATCCTGCCGGCACTGGGCGCACTGGTCGCCGTGCTAGCCGGGCTGGCGTTCTCGGTGCAGGTGTGGCGGGTGCTGCTGGCATCGCTCGGCTCCCCGCTGCCGGTCCGTGCCGCGGCGAAGGTGGTGTTCGTCGGGCAGTTGGGCAAGTACCTGCCCGGCGCGATCTGGCCGGTGCTCGCGCAGATGGAACTGGGCACCGCACACCAGGTGCCGCGCGCCCGGTCGGCCACCGCATCGATGCTGACCATGATCGTGTCGCTGCTCGGTGGCCTGCTCGCCGCGCTGCTCACGCTGCCGTTCATGGCCGGCGAGGCCACCGGGTACCGGTGGGCGTTCCTGGCCGCGCCCGTGCTGCTCGCCTGTGTGCACCCGAAGGTGCTCAACCCGCTGCTGGACCGTCTGTTGCGACTGGTCCGGCGGCCACCGATGAGCCGGCCGCTGACCGGGCGCGCCGTGCTGCTCGCGTTGGCATGGGCGATGGTCTCCTGGGTGCTCTACGGCGCGCAGATCTGGCTGCTCGCGGTCCGGCTCGGCGCCCCGGACGGTCGGACGGTGCTGCTGGCCATCGGTGGGTTCGCGTTCGCCTGGTGTGTCGGTTTCCTGATCGTGTTCGCGCCTGCCGGTGCCGGTGTCCGTGAGGTGCTGCTGGTGGCGCTGCTCGGGCCGGTCGTCGGCGTCGGCGGAGCCACGGCGGTGGCGCTGGTGTCGCGCATCCTGATGACGGTGGGCGATCTGGTGATGGCCGCCGTCGCCGCGTGGTCGGGGCGGCATCGAGTAGGCATCTGATGCTGGAGTTGACCGACGTCCACCCGGATGTCACCACCGTTGTCGCGCCGCGCCGTCGGCACCTGATCACCGTCACCGTGCTCACCGCGGCCGCAGCCGCGCTGTACGCGACGGTGGAGTTCCTGCGGTACTACACATTCCGGGCCGGCACGTACGACCTGGTGATCTTCGACCAGGCGGTGCGCTCCTACAGCCACTTCCACCTGCCGGTTGCCATCGTGTCCGGTGTGCACCGGGGATTCGGCACCGGATTCTCCGAACTGGGCGACCACTTCTCGCCGATCCTGGCCACGCTGGCACCGCTGTACTGGGTCCACTCCGGACCGCAGACACTCCTGGCCGCGCAGGCGGTGTTGTTCGCCGCCGCGATACCACCGCTGTGGCGCTGCACCCGGCGTGAGCTGGGCACGTTCGCCGCCTACTGCGTCGCCGTGGGCTACGCGATCTCCTGGCCGGTCGCGCAGGCCGTCGCGTTCGACGTCCACGAGGTCGCGTTCGTGCCGGTGCTGATGGCGGTGCTGTTCGAGCGGTTCGGCGCCTACCGCCGGGATCGTGGCCGCTGGTGGCACCTGGTGCTGCCGGCGCTCGGGCTGCTCGCGGTCAAGGAGGACATGGGCCTCATGGTCGCCGCGTTCGGGCTGGCCGTGCTGATCATGACCATCCGCTGGGTCACGCCACGCCGGGCCGAGACCCGTCGACTGGGCGCGGGTCTCGTGGTCGGCGGGTTGGTCGCCGTCGTGGTGTGCACCGACATCGTGCTGCCCGCGTTCGGCAGCAAACCGCGGTTCTACTGGCGCTACGGCGAGTTCGGCCCTTCGTTGCCCGGCGCGGTGTGGGACATGCTGACCCATCCGGCCACGGTCGGCGACACGTTCGTGCAGCCGCAGGTCAAGGTGCAGACCACGGTGGCCCTGTTCACGCTGGCCGCGTTCGCTTCACTGTTGTCCCCGTTCCTGCTCGTCGTGCTGCCGCAGTTGGCCGAACGGATGCTGTCCGACGCGCCGAACTGGTGGAGCACCGCGTTCCACTACGACGCGTTCCTCGTGGTGCCGCTGCTGTGTGCCGGGGTGGACGCGGTGGCGCGAGTGCGGCGGTGGTCGGCCCGTGGCAGGCCCGTCGTCCGGCTGGCCGGCGCGCGGCTCGGCGTGTTGTGGGTGGTGGCTGTACTGGTGATCGCGGTGAGCACCGTGCACGACTTCGCGTTCGACCAGCTGTTGCACGGTTCGTCCTGGCAGCGCACCGCCGCCGTGCGGGCCGAGGCCGGTGCCGTGGCGCGGGTGCCCTCCGGGGTCACCGTGGAGGCGGCCAACCCGCTCGGCCCGCGGTTGACCAGCAGGACGACGGTCGTGCTGTGGGACGAACTGCCGAGGTGGGCGCCGTGGGTGGTGGCCGACACGGCCAACCAGGTGTTCCCGTTCTGCTCGGTGGCCGCCCAGCAGGCCAGGGTCGACTACCTGACCGGCCACGGCTATCGGATCGTCTACTCGGTGGCTGGTTACGTGGTGCTGCACCACCCTGGACCGGTGCCGCCGCTGGTCACCGCCCAGTCCCCCGGCTGTTAGCCGTTCTGCTTCGGCGAGGTGCCGACCAGTGCCGTGACCTGCGTAGCGACGTTCTGGGGGTAGAAGACGGTGCGCTTGCCGTTGGTGGCCGACGTGCAGCCGCTCATGGACAGTCGCACGTCGACCCGGTGGCCGTCGGCGTACCCGAAGGCGAGCGTGTCGTAGAGGTTGAAGGCCGCTGGACAGTTGTAGGTGCCACGCGGCCACGGCTTCGCCCGGTTCAGGCTGTCCGCCATCGCGGTCGCGACCGTCGCGCCCTGGATGCTGGTCTTGGCGAGTGCGCCGGTGGTCGTGTAGCGGCAGATCGTCACCTGGTCGGGGCTGCCGGGCACCACGGTCAGGCTGGACG
>DASUJK010000452.1:0-27033 GCA_036279295.1 Pseudonocardiaceae bacterium
GGTGCAGTGCGCGAGCAGGTAGTCGTTCAGCGCCGGGTTGATGATGTCCATGGCGTCCTTCCTGATGTCGGTGTCCCCGCACAGCCTGCCGGTTCACCGAACCAGTCGCGCAACGCCTCCGCCAACGGCCGGTCACTGTCAGCGGTCCACGCGGCGTGCCCGTCGGGCCGGATCAGCAGGGCGTCGGCGGGCGGGTTGGCCGCCGTGGCGACGATCAGGTCGACGCGGTCGGCCCAGCCGGTGGCGACCTCGGCCAGCGCGGGGTCCCCGACCAGGTCCAACAGCAGCGGCCGCCCAGCGCGGGCCAGTTCGGCCAGTCGGGTGGGCTGGCCGGCCACGGTCAGCGGGAAGTCGGGCACCCACGCCCCGACCAGGCCGTGCTCACCGCCGTAGCGGGCATCGGCGCCGGCCAGCAGGGTAGCCAGGTATCGGGCGTTGTCCGGTTTGGCCATCAGCTCACCGAACAGTTCACGCAGCGCCGTCACCTCGCTGCCCGGTGCCAGCAGCGCCGTCTGGGCCTGGGTGTGCATGACCACGCGCTGCCCGACCGGGTGGCGTTCGTCGTGGTAGGTGTCCAGCAGGCCCGGGGGCGCCCAGCCCTGCACGGTGGCCGCGAGTTTCCAGCCCAGGTTCGCCACGTCCAGCAGCCCCAGGTTCAGCCCCGGGCCGCCCACCGCAGCGTGCACGTGGGCCGCGTCCCCGGCGACCAGGATCCGGCCGGCCCGGTAGCGGTCGGCCTGCCGGGTGCTGCGGCTGGCGACCCGGCGCAGCACCCAACGGCCCGGCTGGGTGGGTTGCATCATCGGCACGTCCACGCCCAGCACCCTGGCCACGCCGGCCCGCACGTCCTCGATCGTCGCGGGCGAGTCGTCGTCTGGCTGGTCCCACTCCATCGCGGTCACCAGCTGCACACCGGGCTGGAACGTGGCGAACACGAACAGGCCACGGTCGGTGCGGTGATAGGTGAACGGCCGCAACCGGCCCATGCCGGGCACGTCGAGTTCACCCGAAGCGGTGAGGGGCAGGACCACGTGCGCGGTGCGCGACACGACCCGGTCGGTGGACACGCCGGGGAAGTCGACGCCGGCCTGCTTGCGCACGACACTGTGAGCGCCGTCGCACCCCACCACGAACCTGGCCCGCAATGTGGCCGAACCCGTCACCGTGACACCATCCCAGTCCTGCGTGCAGCCGGTCACGTCGAACCCGCGGCGCACCCGCACGCCCAGGTCCGCGACCCACTGCGCCAGGCCCACCTCCAGGTCCCACTGCGGCAGCCGCATGATGTGCAGCGGACTGTCCGGCCAGTACCCGATCGACAACGGCATCCCACCGAACATGTAGGCCGGGGTCGGCTGCGGCGCCCGGGTGTCACCGGTGAGCCGCTGGTACAGGCCTCGGTGATCCAGCCACCGCACCACCTGCCCGACCAGCCCGTTGGCCTTGGGCACCTCACTACGCTGCGGCAGCCGCTCCAGCACCACCGGCCGCACCCCGGCCAGGGCCAACTCCCCGGCCAGCATCAGCCCGATCGGCCCGGCACCCACCACCACGACGTCGACGTCTTCCACCCTCATGCCCGCTCTCCCCCGATCCCGCCCAATCCCATCCGGATCGCCGAAGCCAACACGTCACCGAACTCCGCCGTGGTGCCCGACTGCTGCCAGTGATGGATGCCGGCTCGCGCCGCACCCGACACCACAGCCGCGACCACCAGCGGATACAGATCCCGCTCCACGTCCAGACCGCAGCGCTGCGCGATGGCCTGCGCGAGCCGCCGCTCGGTCGCCTCGACCGCCTTCAACGCCTCACCGCGCAACGCGGGCGAGCGCATCACCAGCTGGGTGGCAGCCACCCACTCCCGATCCAGCTCGGCGGGCGGCTGGTAGAAGGTCAACATCGCCGCGGCCAACGCCTCAACCAGCGGCTCGCCGGCCGGCCGGGCCAACAGGGCATCGCCGATCAGCTCGGCCCGGTCCACCGTGATCGAGCAGATCGCTTCCTGCTTGCTGGCGAAGTAGTTGTTGTAGGTGCGCGGCGACACCCCGGCCGCCGCGGCGATGTCCTCCACGTGCACGTTGTCCAGGCCACGCTGCACGGCCAGCCGCAGCGCCGCCCACGCCAGCGCCTGCCGGGTGGCCAGCTTCTTCTGCTCTCGGAGTCCCACCACGCCCACGCTAGCCAAACCTGCGTGCCACGCAAAGATGCGGGTCACGCAAGATGGCTGAAAAGGTGGGACATCCGGCCTTGCTGCCACCCCCACGCACACTCCACGATCGACACATGGCCACCCGCACCGTGCTCATCGTGCTGTTCGACGACGTGCAGAGCCTCGACGTCACCGGACCGCTCGAAGTGTTCACCGGCGCCAACACGGCCAGCATCACCGGCGCCTACCGCATCACCACCGCCACCCTCGACGGCCAACCCATCCGCACCAGCAGCGGCCTCACCATCACCCCCGACACCGACCTACACCACACCCCACCCGCCCACACCCTGCTCATCCCCGGCGGCAACGGCGCCCGACACCCCAACCCCGCACTCGTCACCTGGCTACACGACAACGCACCACACGCCACCCGCCTGATCTCCGTGTGCACCGGCGCCTTCCTGCTCGCCGCCGCAGGCCAACTCACCGGCCGCACCGTCACCACCCACTGGGCCCGCAGCCGCCAACTCGCCCACCAACACCCCAACATCACCGTCGACCCCGAACCCATCTACATCCGCGACGGCCACATCACCACCTCAGCCGGCGTCACCAGCGGCATCGACATGGCACTGGCCATCATCGAAGAAGACCTCGGCCGCGACACCGCACTCACCGTCGCCCGCCACCTCGTCGTGTTCCTCCGCCGACCAGGCAACCAAACCCAGTTCAGCACCCACCTACACGCCCAAACCGCACACCGCGGACCACTACGCGACATCCAAACCTGGATCACCGAACACCCCGACGCCGACCTCACCGTCGACACCCTCGCCAAACGCGCCAACCTCTCCCCACGCCAGTTCGCCCGCGCCTTCACCGCCCAAACCGGCGCCACCCCAGGCCACTACGTCGACCAAACCCGCCTGGAAACCGCCCGCCGCCTACTCGAAGACACCGACCACGGCATCGACCGCATCGCCCACCACAGCGGCTACGGCACCACCGAAGCCATGCGCCGCGCCTTCCACCGCACCCTCGGCATCTCACCAGCCGAATACCGCCGACGCTTCTGAAAGGACACCCCACATGCAAATCGCCATCCTGCTCTACGACGGCCTCACCGCACTGGACGCCATCGGACCCTACGAAGTCCTCCAACGTCTACCCGACAGCGAAACCATCACCGTCGGCGAACACACCGGCATCGTCCGCACCGACACCAAACGCCTCGGCCTCGCCATCGACGCCACCCTCGACGACATCCCCCACCCCGACATCGTCGTCGTCCCCGGCGGACCAGGAAACGTCGACCACACCACCGACGGCCCCGTCCAACAATGGCTACGCACCATCGACGCCACCACCACCTGGACCACCTCGGTGTGCACCGGCTCCCTCATCCTCGCCGCCGCGGGCCTACTCACCGGCCGCCGCGCCACCACCTACTGGAGCGCCATCGACAAACTCGCCGACCACGGCGCCATCCCCACCCGCGAACGCGTCGTCATCGACGGCAAATACGTCACCGGCGCAGGCGTCTCCGCCGGCATCGACATGGCACTCACCCTCGCCGCCCACATCGCAGGCGACACCATCGCCCAACGCATCCAACTCGGCATCGAATACGACCCCCAACCACCCTTCAACTCCGGCTCACCCACCACCGCACCACCCGAAGTCCTCGAACTCATCCGCCGCTGACACGCCGGTATGGGGCCACCGCCGCTCAGTGGCCCACACCCGCCATCATGAACACGTGACCACGCTGCGCGACCACATGCCCGACGAAGTCCGCGCCGCACTCGACCGGACCACCACCACCGTCCTGGTCGACACCGCACACCTCGCCGCCGCCCGCGCCCGCTACGACGACCACCAAGCCGAAGCACTCACCCGCTACCTCGGCAACTCCCAATCCCCCAACACAGTCCGCGCCTACCGCGCCGACTGGCGCACCTGGCTGACCTGGTGCGCCACCCAACACCGCACCGCACTCCCCGCCGACCCACTCGACGTCGCCGTCTACCTCGCCACCGCCGCAGACAAAACCGCAGCAGACGCCACCAACCCCGACAACACCTGGCACTACGCCCCAGCCACCCTCGACCGCAAAGCCGCCGCCATCGCCGCCGTCCACGCAGCCGCAGGCCTGCCATCCCCCACCCGCGCCGACGTCGTCCGACTCACCCTGCGCGGCATCCGCAAAGCCCGCAACACCCGACCCGCCCGCAAACGACCCGTCCTACTGCACACCCTCGCCGACATGCTCACCCACCGACCCGACGACGGCTGGCCAGGCGGCACCACCCGCCGCCGCGACACCCTGCTACTACTCGTCGGCTTCGCAGGCGCCCTACGCCGCACCGAACTCGCCGGCATCACCCTGAACGACCTGCACGTCGAAGCCGACCACCGCACCGGCGAACCCGTGCTGATCATCGACCTCGCCAACACCAAAACCGACCCCACCGGCACCACCGGCCAACACATCGCCCTACCCAGAGGCGCCCGCCCCGACACCTGCCCTATCTGCGCACTCGCCGACTGGCTCGACATCCTCACCACCCACCACCAACACGGCCCCACCGCCGTCCGCGACCAACTCACCAACCCCACCCCACCGGCCACCATCCACCGCTGCCACGACTACCGACCACCAGCCGGCGACCAGCCGCTGTTCCCCGCCATCAACCGCCACGGCCACATCAACCACACCGCCATCAGCGGCCGCGCCGTCGGCGAACTCGTCAAACGCTACGCACAACGCGCCGGCCTCGACCCCACCGCGTTCGCAGGCCACTCCCTGCGCGCAGGCTTCGCCACCCAAGCAGCACTCGGCGGCGCCAGCGACCGCGAAATCATGCGCCAAGGCCGCTGGTCCAACGCCGGCACCGTGCACCGCTACATACGCACAGCCAACCCACTCGAAGACAACGCCGTCACCAAACTCGGCCTCTAAGCGCCCGTCGAACCACCCACCACCGCATCCGACGACGCGGCCTTCCGGCGACCCTTCTTCTTCGGAGGTGGCGGCACCAAACCCGACAAATCCCCACCCGTGTCGTTCACCCGCAACACAAATGGCCGCGTATGCGTGTACCGCACCACCGACACCGAACACGGATCCACCACGATCCGCTGAAACGAATCCAGATGCACACCCAACGCATCCGCCAACACAGCCTTGATCACATCCCCATGACTGCACACCACCCACACCGCCTCCGCACCGTGCTCAGCCACCACCCGCTCACCATGCGCCCGCACCGCGGCCACCGCCCGCGCCTGCACCGCAGCCAACCCCTCACCACCAGGGAAAATCGCGGCAGACGGATGCGCCTGCACCACCTGCCACAACGGCTCCTTGAACAAAGTCGACAACTTCCGACCCGTCCACTCCCCGTAATCCACCTCAGCCAACCGGCCATCCGTCACCACCGACAACCCACGATCAGCCACCAACGGCGCCACCGTCTGCCGACACCGCCGCAACGGCGAGGACACCACCGCCGCCACCGGCACCCCGGCCAACCGCCCCACCAACCCGGCGGCCTGCTTCAACCCACTCACGTCCAACGCCACCTTCGGCGTCCGACCCGCCAGCACCCCAGCACCGTTCGCACTCGACCGGGCATGTCGCAACAAAATCACAGTGGCCACGACACGAGCCTACGAAACCCGATCAACCACCCACACCAGCGGCATCCAACGCATCCGCCGCCACCCGCAACGCCGCCACCCGCTGCTCAAGATCACCCTGCGCAGGCGACACCGTCAACGTCGTCACACCAACGTGCGCCAACGCCTGCATCCGATCCCTCAGCCGCTCCACCGGGCCCAACAACGCCGTCGCATCCAGGAACTCCAACGGCACCGCCGCCATCGCCCCCTCGTAATCCCGCGCCAAGTACTTGTTCTGCACCTCGGCGGCCTGCGCCTCGAACCCCATCCGACACGCCTGATCGTTGTAGAAGTTCTGCTCCCGACTCCCCATCCCACCCACATACAACGCCGCATACCCGCGCACCGAATCCGCGCACACCCGCCAGTCATCCCCCACGGCCAACGGCGCCGTCGGCACCACGTCGAACCCGGCCATCGACCGACCGGCCTTCGCCTGACCAGCCTCGATCCGCGCCAACGACTCGTGCGCGAACTCCGGCGAGAAGAACAACGCCAACCAGCCGTCCGCGATCTCCCCGGTCAACTCCAGGTTCTTCGGCCCCACCGACGCCAGGTACACCGGGATCTCCTCACGCACCGGATGCACCGTCAACCGCAACGCCTTACCCGGACCGTCGGGCAACGGCAGCTGATAGGTCTTCCCGTCGTAGCTCACCCGATCGCGACGCAACGCCATCCGCACGATGTCCACGTACTCCCGGGTGCGGGCCAACGGCCGGTCGAACCGCACCCCGTGCCAACCCTCCGACACCTGCGGCCCAGACACCCCCAAACCCAACCGGAACCGACCACCCGACAACGTGTCCAGCGTCGCCGCGGTCATCGCCGTCATCGCAGGCGTACGACCCGGGATCTGCAGGATCGCGCTGCCCACGTCGATCGTCGACGTCTGCGCGGCAACCCAGGCCAACACCGTGGGCGCATCCGAGCCGTAGGCCTCCGCCGCCCACACCACCGCGTAGCCGAGACGCTCGGCCTCGACCGCCAACGCGAGGTTGTCCGCGTCGTTGCCAGCTCCCCAATACCCAAGATTCACACCAAGTCGCACGATCGGACCTTAGCTGGTGTGTGCTTGGTGTCGCTGATAGTGTTATTTTCGATCACCACTGAAGCTACGGTAAGAAAGATTCCCTAGATCGACTGAATGCCGTGGCGCGCTTACCAGGGGAGTACCGGCCCGACACCGTAGGCTCCGCCACGTGGAACACCGACACCTCGGTCACAGCGGCCTGCGGGTTTCCCGCCTGGCGCTGGGCACCATGTCCTGGGGAGTCGACACCGACGCGGACGAGGCGACCAACCAGCTCACCGCGTTCGTCGACGCAGGCGGCACACTCGTGGACACCGCGGACGTGTACGCCGAAGGGGAGAGCGAACGCATCCTCGGCAGGCTGCTCGGCGACGTCGTCAACCGCCAGGACGTGATCATCGCCACCAAGGCCGTCGCCCGCCGCGACGAGAGCCCGTTCGGCGGCGGCGCCTCCAGGGGTGCCCTGCTGGCCGCCCTGGACGACTCGCTGACCCGGCTGGGCATCGACCACATCGACCTGTGGCAACTGCACGCCTGGGACGAGAACGTGCCCATCGAGGAGACCATGGCCGCCGTGGACACCGCCCTGGCCAGCGGCAAGGTCCGCTACGTCGGCGTGTCCAACTACACCGGCTGGCAACTGGGCACCGCGGCCACCTGGCAGCGCGCCGTGCCCGGCCGCACCCGCCTGGTGGCCACCCAGGTCGAGTACTCCCTGCTGGAACGCGGCATCGAACGCGAGGTCGCGCCCGCCGCCGCACACCACGGCATCGGCCTGCTGCCCTGGGCGCCGCTGGGCCGGGGCGTGCTCACCGGCAAATACCGGGGCAGCACCCCGGCCGACTCCCGGGGCGCCTCCCAGCACTTCGCGCCCTACGTCGAACAACACCGCACCGAACGGGCCGCCCGGATCGTCGAGGCCGTCGTCACAGCGGCCGACGGACTGGGCACATCACCGCTGGCCGTGGCCCTGGCCTGGGTCCGCGACCGGCCCGGCGTGGTCGCGCCCATCGTCGGCGCGCGCGACACCGGGCAGCTCACCGGCTCACTGGCCACCGAGGACCTGACGCTGCCACCAGCGATCCGGGCCGCGTTGGACGACGTCAGCGGAGTGGAACTCGGCTACCCGGAACGCAGGCTCGGCTGAGGTCCACTACTGACTACCCACCGTCGAGAACCGCGTCCGGTCGGGTACCCGGGGGTGACCGCGGCGACGACTTCGTGGATGCTGGGTAGCACCATTTACGGAGACGAGGTACGCGTTGCGACGACAGGTTGGACTGGTCACCACAGCCGTGCTGGGCGCACTCGCGCTCGCAGCCTGTTCGGGCAACCAGTCCCAGGACGACCTGCAAGCAGCGCCGACCCTGGTCGCCGCGACCCCGGCAGCATCCCCACCACCGACGGCCACCCCGTCGGGCACCGTGCTGCACGTGGCCGGTGACGTGTCCGCCATGGTCCTCGACCCGACGACCAGGACCCTCGCGGTGGCCGTGACCCAACCGGCTCAACTGCTGCTGTTCCCCATCGACAACCTGGCCGCGGCACCCAAAACGGTTCCGTTGCCCGGCACCGTGACCCACCTGTCGCTGGCCGCGCCGGGCGGTGTGGTGCTGGCCCCCGTGGCGACCGCCAACCAGGTCGTCAAGGTCGCCGTCGCGAGTGGCACCACAACTGCGGTGACAGTCGCAGGTGGACCCACCAGTGCCGCCTCGTTCGATGGCAAGCTGCTGGTCACCGTGCCCGCCCGCAACGCCGTCGACGAAATCGTCGGCGACAAGGTGACCCGCACCATCACCGGTGAGGTCAATCCGGAACAGATCCTCGTCGCGGGCGGCAAAACCGTGATGCTCGACCAGATCCGATCAGCCGTGTTCGACGTGAACGCCGTCGCCGGCTCGGTCGGTGCCGGCCTGCGCGCCGGACAAGGTGCCGCACAAGCCGCCGTCGACGGATTCGGCCGGGTCCTGGTCACCGACAGCCGAACCGACCAACTCATCGCGTTCTCCGCCGACCCAGTGCTCGAACGACAGGCCGCGCCTGCCCCCGGCGTGCCCTACGGCATCGCGGTCGACACCACACGCGACATCGCGTGGGTCACCGAAACCAAGCTCAACCAGGTGACCGGCTACCAGCTCACCGGCGGCCAGCCGGTGCGGAAGTACCGTCTGCCGACCGTCCGGCAACCGGACTCGGTGGCGGTGGATCCGGTCAGCGGCCGCGTGTTCGTCGCGTCCGCCGACGGAGGAGGTGTTCAGGTGATGCAACCATGAGTGACGGGGTGATCGACGGCGACTGGGAATACCGGCCGCTGCGCCTGCCGCCCGCGGTGTCCCGGCGCGCGGCCGCGACCCAGCTCGCCATCCAAGCCGAGTTCGCGGGCTGGGAACTGTCCAGGGTGCTGCTCTACTCCGACGGCACGAGGAAGGTCTGGGTGAAACGGCGGCGCACCGCCGCCCTCGCACCCGGCCTCAGCGTCTGACCCAGCGGACGCGAACCCCACTACCAGGTCATCGGGCCCGGTAGTGATGAACTCCGTCACCATCGGTCCGGCTCAACCGGCCCTGCAACATCAGCACGTCCAAATGACTCATGGTCTCCAAGATGGCCAGCATCTGGTTGAACGAGTCCAGTTCGGACAACGTCCGTTCCCGCCGAGTCCACGTCATCCGCGTCGCCGCCTCGAACGCCGTCGACGCCCCTTTGTCCACCAGGTCCCCGATCAGCGCCAGGCGCCGGTCGTGATGCGCCAGCAGTTCGTCCACCCGGGCGTGCACACTGGGCGCCACCGGCCCGTGCGCGGGCAGCAGCCGAGCATCCGGCATGCCGCGCACCAGCTTCAGCGAGGCCAGGTAGTCGCGCAGCGGGAAGTCCACCGGTGCGCCCTCGAAACCGATCGACGGCGTGATGTGCGGCAACACGTGGTCACCGGCGAACATCAGGCCGGTCGCCGACTCGGTGAACACCATGTGCCCCCGGGTGTGCCCAGGCGTCAGGGTAGCGGTCAGCTCGCGTGTCCCCACGTTCGCGGTCGCCTGGTCGGCCAACCACACGTCCGGCGACTCCCACACGTCCCGATCCGAATCCGGCGGCCTGGTCATCGCCGAGAGCTGCTTGACCAGCTCGGTCGCGCCCGCCTCGGACAGCCGACCAATGAACGGCGGCCGGCCTCGGCGCTCCTCGGCCACCATCTTCCCGATCCGGTCCAGGGTCGGCTGCTCCCCCTTGCCCAGCGCGATCTCGGTGCCGAACTCGCGGCGCAGCACCACGGCCTGCGTGTAGTGATCGCGGTGCACATGCGTCACCAGGAAGCGGCGGACATCGGCGATCGTCTTGTCGATACCGGCCAACCCGGCCGCCAACGCGTCCTTCGCCTCCGCGATCGCCCAACCCGAGTCGATCAGCACCAGGTCGTCACCGTCGAGCACCGCGTAGACGTTGACGGCGCGCAGTCCGTCGGTGGGCAGCGGCAGCGGTATCCGGTACACGCCGGGCGCGACCGTGTACACACCCGGTTCGGTCCAGTCCCGGGTGGGATCATCAACCACCGCAACGTCCAGCACGCGTGTCGCCTCCGTAAGCCGATCTTCTCGGCACGATAACTCCGGTTACCTGGTCAACCGGGTCGTTGAGGCATTCGTCACTCGGTCAGGCTTCCCGCAGGAACCGGTCCAGGACGCGGGTACCGAACTCCAGGGCGTCGACCGGGACGCGTTCGTCCACGCCGTGGAACAGGGCGCTGAAGTCCAGGTCCGCCGGCAGGCGCAGCGGCGCGAACCCGAAACAGCGCATGCCGAGCTTGTGGAACGCCTTGGCGTCCGTGCCGCCGGACAGCATGTACGGCAGCACCTTGGCGCCCGGATCCTCCGCGACCAGCGATGCGGTCATCCGGTCCACCAGCGCGCCGTCGAACGTGGTCTCCACGGGCGGCAGGCTGATCCACTCCCGCTCCACGTCCGGCCCGAGAATCTCGTCCAGCTCACGCTCGAACGCGGCCTCCCGACCAGGCAACACGCGGCAGTCGACAGTCGCCTGGGCCACCGAGGGGATGACATTGGACTTGTAGCCTGCGTTGAACATCGTCGGATTCGCCGTGTCCCGCAGCGTCGCCCCGATCATCCGCGACAGCGCGCCGAGCTTGCCGACCGCACCCTCGATGTCGTCGTCCGGGAACTCCAACCCGGTCAGTTCGGACACACCGGCCAGGAACTCGCGCACCGAATCGGTCATCACGATCGGAAAGCGATGCGCACCCAGCCGACCGACCGCGGCCGCGAGCTTGGTGACGGCGTTGTCCCGATGAATCATCGAGCCGTGGCCCGCCGTGCCGCGCACCTTCAGTGTCAGCCAGCGGATGCCCTTCTCGGCGGTCTCGATCAGGTAGGCGCGAACATCATCCCTCAGGGTGATCGAGAAGCCACCCACCTCGCTGATCGCCTCGGTGGCACCCTCGAACAACTCGGGCCGGTTGTCCACCAGCCACTGGGCGCCGTACGTGCCGCCTGCCTCCTCGTCGGCCACGAAGGCGAAGATGATGTCACGCTCCGGAGTGATGTTTTCGCGCCGGAAGCGCCGGGCGGTGGCCAGCGTCATGGCCACCATGTCTTTCATGTCCACGGCGCCGCGGCCCCAGAGGTAGCCGTCCTGCACGGTCCCGGAGAAGGGATGCACCGACCACTCAGCGGCGTCCGCGGGCACGACATCCAGGTGGCCGTGCACCAACAGCGCACCACGGGACGGGTCGGCACCGGCGAGCCGAGCGATCACGTTGCCACGTTTCCGGTGGCCGGACTCCACGTAGGTCGTCTCGTAGCCCACCTCGGCGAGCTTCTCCGCGACGTACTCAGCGGCCACCCGCTCCCCCACGACGGTATCCGGATCCCCGGTGTTGGTCGTGTCAATGCGGATCAAGTCACTGGCCAGCCCAACAACCTCGGCCTCGGCACTGCTCTGCTGCGCGGTCACAGTGCTTTCCTACCATCCGGCCGGCGCCACCCCAGGGGCCGAGTTGGGCGAAGGGAGATCCTTCGGCTACGCTATGCCCACATCAGCGGGGACAACCCGCAGGTCCGAGTGGCGGAATGGCAGACGCGCTAGCTTGAGGTGCTAGTCCCCGAATAGGGGGTGGGGGTTCAAGTCCCCCCTCGGACACACTTTCACGGGATACGTCCCCAATCTCCGTAATGTCCCAGGTCCGGCCTGTCACGGCCGGACGACCACCACTCATGCTGGCTCTACGGCGGCGGAGCAGGCCCCGGCGGCCCAAATCGTCGCTGCGGTCATCCCCTCCTCACGAGCACCCGGTCGACACGGCGACGCACCGGGCCAGGCCCGCAACCCGCTGCCGCTGGCCGACCCGACCGAGCAAACACCCGCACCGCTGGGCGTGGCCTACGGCATGGCCCGGGTCGACTCCTCCGGCCGGGTCACCGACCGCTCCATCACCACAGCCCTGCACTGGCACCCCGGCGACCGACTGACCATCACCGCCGCAGTAGGCGCCATACTCGTCGGCCGCAGCTATGACGGACTGACGCTCCTCGCCGTTAAATCGTGCATCACCATCCCCGCTCTGCTGCGCCGCCGCCATCACATCCACACCGGTGACCGGGTCCTGCTCGCCGCCGACCCGGGCAGCGATCAGTTGACGATCTATCCCCTGGCCACGCTGCACCACGCACTCACCGGCGGTGACCCACGATGACCACGCACCTCTCCCCCGCCACCGCAGCCGCCGGGCGACAGGCGGACCTCGACGCGGCCCGCCTGATCTTGGCCCGCATGGGCGTGACACCCGAAGAACTCCTCAACGGCTCGACGTCGGTGTCACACGCACCGACGTTCGCGGTCTATGTCCCCCAGGTGTCCGAGTCGGTTAGTGCCGGCACCCGCCGGGTGTACGGGTCGTACTGGAACCGCGTGGTCGACCAGTGGGCCGATCGACATCTGGACGAGATCAGCCCCTCCGACATTCGAGGACTGGTCGAACACGTCAAGACCCACGTCGTGCCCCGCCGGAATGCTCGGGGCGGGCGCAGCGCGGCTGAACACCTCATCGGTGCCCTGCGCTGCCTCTACAAACGAGCCGAGGACGACGGATTCATCAAACCGGCCGACAACCCGGCCGCGAAAGTGCCCAAACCCCGCCGGCTGCCCTCCACCCGCCGGGCGGTGGCCGACACCCGTCTAGCGGAGATCAACCACATCGCCGCCACCACCGGCAACGATCCCGCGCTGGACAGCCTGCTGCTGCGGCTGCACACCGAAACCGTCTGCCGCCGCGGTGGGGCGCTAGCCCTTCGACCCCAAGATCTCGACCCGACCCAATGCCTGATCTTCGTACGCGAGAAGGCAGAAACCGTGCGCTGGCAACCCATCTCCCCCACCCTCATGGCCGCACTGACCCAGCACGCCCGCGAACGACACGCACCCACCGATGGGCAACTGTTGCGCTACCGCAGCGGTAGGCCGATCACCCGGCGCCGTTATGACCACCTCTGGGAGCGCATCGGCGACCACCTGCCCTGGGTGGCGACCCAGCAGATCAGCACCCACTGGCTGCGCCACACCACCCTCACCTGGGTGGAACGCAACTACGGCCACGCTGTGGCCCGCGGGTTCGCCGGCCACACCCACAGCGGCGACCCCAACAGCACAGCTACCTACGTGCGCGCCACAGTGGACGAAGTCGCCGCCGCAGTGGCCGCTCTGACCGGCGAGCCCCACCCCCTCGCCAGCCGTTGACGATCGGTGGTGACACACCGGTCCTACCGTGAACAGACACCCCAACATCACCGATCGATGTCTATTCACGGTAGGAGCAGGGAGATGGCCGCACTACACAAGCCGCACGCCAGCACCGCGGAACGCGTGCTAGCGGCCATCTCCCTGCCCACCACAGCACTTCAGCTATCCGCCTCGCCCAAGCCGCTGCCGCTGGCCCAGCTGAGTGCTCTGCCCGCAGACGGCTCCCTGCACTACGCCATCGCCAGCCTCGATACCTCCGGACGCATCGCGGACCGGTCTACAGTGGCCGCAATGGGGTGGCGCACAGGCGCCAAGCTGAACACCACCGTCATCGACGGCATCCTGCTCATCCAACCCGCGCCAACCGGAGCCGCCAGCGTGGGCAGCAAAGGCCGGCTCCTCATTCCTGCGGACAGCCGCCACCAAGCCGGGCTAACCGCCGGCGATGTGTTCATCGCGGCGGCGCCGACCGCGGGCCTGGTCCTCATCCACGGCCTCTGGTGGGTAGATCGGATGCTCACCCTGCACTACGCCACCGTCCTCGACACCCACACCGCACCATGACCCCGCAACCACACCCCTCCGCCGACGAGATCGAGGCCGCACGGCTGCTGCTGGCCAAACTCGGCGTTACCCCGAACGACCTACTCACCCCTCCCCCGGCCACCGCGCCGATGCCTACCATCGACCAGTACCTCCAACGCGTGATCGACGCCGTCCCCCTGGCCAGCCGCACCGCCTACCTGCCCTACTGGCAACGCGCCGCCGCCCACTGGCCCGACACACCCCTGGACACGCTGTCCCCCACCGACATCAGCACCTTCACCGAACACATCCGCGCCGGTGCGCTGCACCGGCGCAACAGCCGCGGCGGACGCAGCGCCGCCGAACACGCCATCGCCGCTCTGCGCTGCCTCTACCGCCACGCCGTGGCGGATGGCTACCTCACCGACGCCACCAACCCCGCCGCCCGCGTCCCTAAACCGCGCCGGCTACCCAGCACCCGCACCGCACTCCCCACGAACAAGCTCGACCAGATCAACCACACCGCGGCCACCACCGGCAACGACCCCGCGTTGGACACCCTGCTCCTGCGGCTGCACACCGAAACTGCCTGTCGACGCGGCGGCGCACTCGCCCTACGACCCCGAGACCTGGACACCGAGCAGTGCCTGATCCTGCTGCGCGAGAAGAACGGCACCCACCGCTGGCAACCCATCTCCCCCACCCTCATGACCCACCTGAACGCCCACACCCACCACCGCGGCGCTGCCGAACATCCCGACCAACCACTCCTGCGCTACCGCAACGGAAACCCGATCACCCGTCATCGCTACGACCACCTCTGGGACCGCATCGGCGACCACCTGCCATGGGTGGCAACGCAGCAGATCAGCACCCACTGGCTCCGCCACACCACCCTCACCTGGGTCGAACGCAACTACGGCCACGCCATCGCCCACGCCTACGCCGGACACACCGGCCCCACCCGCAACGCCACCGACACCTACATCCGCGCCAACCTCGAAGAGATCGCCACCGCACTGTCCGCCCTCACCGGCGAATCGCACCCACTGGCAACACCATGACACCCGCTGAACGACACGACCGAACAGATCCCTCCGTCTTCTTGGCTTTGGCGGAGGTGTGGTGTGGGAACGCGGATCGGATCCGAAGGATCGTATTCAGTTGTCACTGAAGCGACAGTAATAAAACTCATCGCGTGCCTGTCGCTGGCCAGCCTTGATGTGAACGATCACCGCTTTGGCAGCGGAGCCCGGGTGCCGGCGGACTCGGCCACCACGTCACCGAGTTGGTCAACACGCCCCAGCACATCCTCAGCGGTGAAGGACAACTGCTCAATGCGCAGGCACGCCCGGACTTCATCCCAGCTAACTGGTGTGGACACGGTCGGGTGCTCGCGGCCGCGCAGCGAGTACGGGGCGATGGTGGTCTTGTGCGGGTTGTTCTGGCTCCAGTCGATGAACACCCGACCCGCCCTGGCGGCCTTAGCCATCGTCGCCGTGATCCGATCCGGTGTCTGTTTGGCCAAGTCCACGGCCAACGCTTTGGCGTAGGCCGACGGTGCTTGGGCATTGTGGGTGTGGATGCCGCAGTAGACCTGCATCCCCTTCGACCCCGACGTCTTCGCCCACGGCATCAACCCGTCCGCGAGCAGGACCTCCCGCAACCGCTCCGCTACCCGAGCGCACTCGACCACCGTCGTGCCCGGCCCGGGATCCAGGTCGAACACCACCAGATCCGGCAGATTCCGGGTGCCATCCGGACCGATCGTCCACTGTGGCACATGCAACTCCAACGCGGCCAGATTGGCCGCCCACACCAACGCCGGCAACTCCTCGATCAACGGATACTCGATCGTCTCCCCACGACCACGCGAGCCAGTGCTGGCCAGCACGGCGGTCGGCAGCCAGTCCGGCGCTCCGCGGGGCACGTTCTTCTCGAAGAACCGCTGGCCCTCCACGCCATTGGGGTACCGGATGAACGTCACCGGCCGACCCGCCAGATGCGGCAGCATCACCGGCGCTACCCGCGCGTAATAGTTGATCACCTCGGCCTTCGTGAACCCCTCCACCGGATACAACACCTTGTCCAGGTTCGACACCGCCAGCCGCCGCTGCCCCACCCGCACCATGACCCGCTGCCCCACCGGCCCAGGATCAGGCGGCGCATCCGCGAGCGACGAGGTCGGGGCGATGACCTCGCCGACATCACGGTCAGCGCGCAGCCCCCGCCAGCTGGTGTGCCGTAGCCGGCCCGCTCCCCGGGTGAACTGCCGGTACCGCACCTCCCCCACCAGTTCCGGGCGCACCCACCGCGCCCGCGTGACATCCTCCCGAGGCGGAGCGACCACGAACGGATCGCTCGGCATCTCCAACGGCTCCAGGCGGGCCTGCAATGCCCGCCGCTCGGCCTCGGAGAACCCGGTCCCGACGTCACCGAGATACACCAGATCCCCGGTGGCCCGATCATGCGCACCTAGCAGCAACCCGCCCAGCATCCCGGTGAACCGGTTCTGGCCTGGCCGCCACCCACAGACGATGACCTCCCGGGTCTGGATCAACGGATGCTTCAACCACGCATCCGGCCGACGACCCGGCACATACGTCGAACTCCGCAGCTTCGCGACCAGACCCTCCTTACCTTCAGCGGCCACTCGGTCCAGCAACATCGCCGGGGTGACCCGATCCGCAGCCAACTCGTCGAACGTGAACGCCGGAATCACCGACACCCGATACGGATCAGGCATCGGCAACTCGGCCAACAGCCGACGGCGCTCTTCATAGGCCGCGCCCAGCAGGACCGCATCGCCCAGTTGCAGCAGGTCGAACGCCACGAACCGCACCGGCACGTCATCGAACACCATTCTGCGGCCAGCACTGCGATGCTTCTGGTACCGGCCACGCCGCTCCTGCAACAGACCGAAGTCAACCTGCCCGGCCTCGTTGTAGACCACGATCTCGCCGTCCAACACCGCCGCGCGACCCTCCAGACCGCCAGCGACCACACCGGCCAGCGACGCGAACTCGTCGGTGAAGTCGATGCCATTGCGGCTGGTCAGGACCGTCGTGCCATCCGCGGCGATCCGCATGGCCGCCCGATAGCCATCCAGCTTGTACTCATACGCCCACTCCGCGCCGCTACGCAGCCGGCCACCATCGGGCTTGGCCAACATCGGCTCGATCCACTCAGGAACGCCAGACCGATCACCGCGAACAACACCGGCCATACCGACCTCCGCTCCAGCTGACCGGTCAGCTACAGCATCGACGGTAGCCCGTTCGGCCTAACATCGCTCAACGAAACGCGGCCTGACCTGCACATTCGCCAGCAACAGACGAGACATCAACCAGACGAAGTCGATTCGTCCCTCGACGCCAACCCGGCCAGCCGAACTAGCCACCGCACAGAACGGCGTGCCAACCATACGGACGGATCACAACCAACCCAGCCCGCCGCCGCCGCCACCAACACCGCCCAGTCAATCGGCTGACCCCAGCGCAGCAGACCGAACCCGCACAGCACCACCAGCGCAGTGCGAACCACCTGCACCATCCGTGCCGGCCAACCCTTGCGGGCGGACACCACCGGAGGCCCGGTCGACTTCGCCTCTCGATGCGTCCGGCCGCGCAGAACACTCGCGATCCATCCCGCCACGAAGACCGCGCCGAATGCCACCAGCCGCAGACACCGCAGCACCAACGACCGCAACCAGCCATCAAGACCCGGCTCGACCGCCGTACCGGCCCAGGCAACAGCCAGCAAAACCACCACGGCCGCAACGCCGATCACCGCCAGCACGCCAATCTGCGATGCAGTCAACGTAGGGCACCGCTTGACGCCAGGCTCCGCGAGGACCGCACTGCCTGGCGCCGACGACACCAGACAGCCCTCGACCTGACCGTCCGACGTAGTCAGCACAGGTTATTGCCCAACCACGCCGGAGTCGGCTCCCCACGAACACGCAGCATCTTGCGACTCGCCCGCATCGCCAATTTCGTGAAATCCAACAACGCCTGATCGGTGAACAACAAGCCCACACCTGCGTTGGCGCCACCCAGACTCAGGAACGTCCCCTCCTTCTCCACCGCAAATTCCATTGGGCAGCCATCCGCGATCGCGGCGCTCGCATCCAGCCCCAGCGTCGTGGGGGCATACATCGTGCCCTCTCCGTCACCAGCCATGCATTCACTGGTTGCTCCGGGCGGCGTCGTCGGCCACGACGCGCGCCTGCTCGGGCCGACACCCTCCCGGCCGGCCCCGACCGTGTTGGTCGACCCGACGCCGTGCAGCAGCACCGTGCCCACGCCGACAGCCATCCGACCAACACCCTCAATCAGACCCATGACCACCCTCCCCGAAGAACCGGCCCGTCGGCAGGTGCTATGCCCACGACAGCTGCGCCCGTCACCGGAATTCACCCAGCAGACCAACCGGACCGTCAGTACCCCAGGGCGCACCACCGAGCGGAAACGCCTGATCTTCTGCCATCCGCAGCACGCCGCTGAACCGCATGCTCAGCAACCCGTACACCTCAATCATCTGGCGCAGACTGGGTTCTCGCCGAGCCAACTCCAACCGGCACAACACCGATTGCGACACACCCCAATTGCGCGCCAGATCAGCCAAACGCCATTCCCGTTCCAGCCGCGCCGTTCGCAGCATGGTGCACGCACCTGTGAGGATCGCATCAACAGCAGGATCATCCATCCGGACAACAGATCCGTCGGCCAAATCGCACCGAGCCCCGTCCGTGGAACGCACGTTCATTCCGCCACTCCTCACAGTGTCATATCCGATCACGTAGCTACCGACACGCCGAATCACGGCAACGCATTCTCATAGTCGGCCCTGGGAAACGACTCCCCCACCGGCACTCGACAGGCATCGCACCTCAACACCTCGCCGCCATGACCTGACACAGAATCCTTGTCCACGACCGTCAGCACATGACGGCAATCAGCAGTTGGTGGACGACAGATCGCAGGCAGCGGGTACGGCGATGTACCCGGCCGCAGAGCGAGCGGCGGCAAGGTCAACCCGCACACCGCCCTGACCACATCGACCGGCGACCCCGTCCAATGCCACAGACACGACGTGGCGTCCCGCGGATCCTCGCCGGGCATGATCACAATACGACAGACACCCGCATACCCGGGGTTCCAGATCGTCACCATGTCAGCGTGGAACTCCCTGACGCGCACGTAGACCCGCACCACCGGTCGCCCATCCGACTGCGGCAGGCTCAGTTCCTCCCACGGTCCGTTGGACCGCAGCAGTGTGCTGACCGTCACCAACTCGACGTCCCGGCGCCACGCACTGAGCACACAACAGCGTCCGACCGCCACCAGGATGCGCACCGCAAAGGCCATCAGGGCAGGGAACCGACCCACCTCAACCACGATGCCGCCCAACCGACACCTCGTCATAGTCGGGCTCGATCGGCGCCGCCATCTCATGCAGCGTTGCCCGGACCTCAGCCTGTCGACGACGAAGACGAGGCGACCACGCCACATAGATCGAGGCCGCGATCGCTATCACGATGAGCGACCACCAACCCGCCAACTCTGCGTCACCCACACGCGCGGATTGCCACGTCAGCGTCGCATTCCGACAGATATGCGAACCGAGGTAAGGCAATGATGCAAGAGTATTCGACACCACAACGACCTGCCAATGCCAACCACGTGAATGGGGTGCGGCCAGCGATCGGCACGGGGCGGGCCGATCCACCCCGCTACCAATCTGCTGGCCGCGCGCCCCGGAATGACCGTCTGCATCCCGTGTGACGGCGGGAGCGCCAGCCATGGTCCGTAGGCGAAAGGAGAACGACTCTCGCGTTTCAGAACGCCCAAGTTCTGTCGTGCGAACCGGCACATTCCGCCGACACCCTCGGCCATCGGGCCGATCGTCAAGATGAGTCAGGTAAGTCCGCACACAGTCACAATCGGGGCGCACACGAGCCTGAACTAACAACAAACTCGCAATGGCACTAGCTGTATCCTGAAGAGTGAACGGAGGTGGTCATGGACATCAGTGATCGCGGCCGGGAGACAATCGGCCGCCGAGTTCGGGCAGCCCGTAAACTCGCCGGTCTCACCCAGGTGCAGCTGGCTCAGCGCGCCAACATCAGTGTCAGCCTGGTGAGCCAGGTTGAGCAGGGCAAGGTGCCCGCATCGCCGGCATTCGTTGCCGCAACGGCACGCGCGCTCGGCGTGCCCGCCACCTCCCTCATGGCCCAGCCCTACGACATCAACACCACCGACGACCACAAGATCCACGCCGTCATCCCCCACCTCCGCCGCGAACTGGTCAGCTACCGGCTTCCGCCCGACGACGGCGTCCACCCGCGCTCGCTGGACGAGTTGACCCTGGCGGTCGCGCACGCCAGCCGGCTACGCCAAAGCGCCACCCTCGACGCCCTCGGAGCCGAACTGCCCGGTCTGTTGGCCGAGCTGCGCTCCGTGACCTACCTGGCCTCCGACACCGACCGCACCAGGGCCTACGGCCTACTCGCGGAGGCGTATGCGGCAGCAGGCCAGGTCGCCTGGAAACTCGGCTATTCAGACCTGTCCTCACTGATCACCGACCGGATCGAGTGGGCAGCCAACCAGGCCGCCGACGCGCTGGCGGTGGCCGCCGCCGACTTCTACCGAGCAGGCGAGCTGATCGCCGCCGCCGAATGGCGCGGTGCACTGACCTACCTCGATCACGCCCGAGGACGCATCGCCGACCAGACTCCGGCCGGCAACGAGGCGGCACTGGCCATGGCCGGCGTGCTGCACCTGAAATCCGGCCTGGCCGCCTCCCGCATCGGCGATGGTCCCACCAGCGACGACCACCTCGCCGAAGCACGAAGCCTCGCCGGCCACGTCACGGCCGGCAGCGACCACTACCGCCTCGCGTTCGACACCGACTCGGTCAACATCTGGTCCGTCGGCCTGGCCGTAGAGCGCTACGACGGCACGACGGCCGTCGAACGCGCCCACAGCTTCGTACTGTCCGGCAGCGCCCCTGCGGAACGGGTTGGTCACCACTGGATCGACCTCGCGCGGGCCTATCAGCTACACGGAGACCGGGACAGGTCGTTGGCCACGCTGCAGCGGGCACGCACGACATCGCCACAACAGACCCGCTATCACCCGCAGGTCCGGGAAACGGTCCGCACGCTCGCCGAGGCAGACCGGCGCCGATCAGATTCCCTGGCCGGCTTCGCCCGCTGGGCAGGCATCACGCTGTAGGTAGCCACGCTGCCCTTCATGACAGGGTCACCCGTTCGAGGTCGACGGGTATCTTCGGCAACAGGTGCGAACTCACGGCACGACCGGCGACAGGCGGTGACCAGCATGGATGAGCACAGTGTCAGTGCCCGACTTCGCCGCCTGCGCAAATTGCGCGGACTGACCCAACATCAGCTTGCGGCCGGTAGCCACTTCTCGGTATCCCTGATCCAGAAGGTCGAGCAGGGCACCCAACCCCCCAGCGCCGCATTCGTCGCCCGGGTCGCCCACACCTTGGCCGTCACGCCCCAGCACCTGTACGGCACCGAGGAGCAGTCGATCTTCGAACAACCGCAAGCCGAAGCAGTAGGAATCGGCTCCCTGCGCACAGCACTGGACGCCTACGACGACCCAACCCCCGAAGGCGATCCCCTCGACCTGGCCACCGTCGTACGCCGCCTGGACCAGGTCGGCCGCCAGATCGCCGGCCTGCGCTACGCCGAGGCCACCAGCCACCTCCCTGACCTGCTGCACCACCTCTACGTCCTGGCCGAACAACCCGGCCACGCCGGCGAACGCAGCCGCGCCGCCCTACACGACGCCTACCGGATGGCCGCCACCCTCGCCGGCCGATTCCGCCAGGCAGACCTCGCCGCCGTCGCATCAGAACGCCACGTCCGGTTGGCGCCGCTCACCGGTGACCCGCTGCGGATCGCGATCAGCGCCTACCACCGCTCCAGCCGCCACCTGCAACACGGCGAGTACCGCACCGGCCTCCGCATCCTGGAACGCGCCCGCGTCGAGGTCACCGACACCGCCGTAGGCCGGGCCGTGACCATCCAGCTGGACCTCCGCTCAGCCGTCCTGGTTGCCCGCACAGGTGACACACAAGCGGCTGACGGCTACCTCGATCGAGCCCGCGCCATCATCAAGCAGTTCGGACCACCCGCGTCGCCGTACTACAACATCGACGCCTCAGCCCTCAACGTCGCTGTGCACTGGTGCGCCGCACCGGTCGAGAACTACGACGCCACCGAGGCCATCCGCCGAGCCCAGCAGGTCACCGTGGTCGATCCCAACCGGCCAGAACGGGTGGCCCATCACCACATCGACATGGGCCGAGCGTGGATGCTGCACGGCGACCGAGAACAGGCGATGGCCAACCTCAACGCGGCCCGCCACGTCGCTCCGTTCAACACCCGCAACCACCCCAGCGTGCGGGAAACGATCCTCGCGCTGGCCGAGGCCGACCGCAGGCGCACCGAATCACTGGCCAACTTCGCCCGCTGGGCCGGGATAGCCATATAGGACGCGGATCGCCGTTCAGAATCACTGGCGGCTATGGTGCCGCGAATGAGCGCGCCGAGATCGAACACACCGTCCGCCACCAATGTGCTGCCGGTCGAGCAATACGTGGCTGGGTTGGCGCGTAAGCGGATGGCGGCTGGTGTGGTGTTCCGCGACACTGCCGGCCGTGTGCTCCTGGTCGAGCCTTCGTACAAGCCGAATTGGGAGATCCCCGGCGGCGCTGTGGACGCTGATGAGTCGCCATGGGCGACAGCGGCTCGCGAGCTGGCCGAGGAACTGCGTTGGGACCGGCCATTGGGCAGGTTGTTGGTCGTGGACTACGTGCACCCACAGGACTCCCGCCCGGAGGGCGTGGTGTTCGTATTCGACGGCGGTGTGCTGGATGAGACCGATCTGGTCGGGATGGTGTTTCCCGACGCGGAAGTTCTGTCCGTCGGTTTCCACACCCTCAGTGAGGCCCGCGGCAAGGTCAAGCCGCTGTTGGCCGACCGCATCGCCGTCGCATTGGAGGCTGCCGAACAGGGTGTCACCGCGTTGTGCGAGCACGGACGCAGAATCGCCTGACAAGCTGCGTCACACGGTTACCGGCGCAGGTTCCTTGTTGCCACGCTGCCTCGGGACGGCCGGCCGCCCGTCGCTTGAGGTGTGCCGTTTGCCGGCAGTCCGATAGAGACTGTCGTGGATGCCATCCGCATACAGCAGTCCATTGAGGTCGCGGCGAACCTTCGCGATCTGAGAATCGGCGCGGAACCCAGCGGCACCCAACAGCACCGCCACATCACCGGCAACCTGATTGGCGACGTCGACACCGTGCGCCTTCATCTCGGCGCCCCACAACTCGGCATCCTGGTGACCAGCTTCAGACAGTCGGAACGCCACGGTGACGCCCAGCAAGGACGTGACCAGTTGGGCATGTGCACGGCCCAGAGTGACCAACGTCGAGTCTCGTAGCCGAGACAGATCACCGACCGCGAGCCGTGCGGTCAGGCCAGCGGAGACAGCGTCGAAGACAGCGGCCGAGCCGCCAAGCGCGGTCGCGGCGACCAGCGGTCGGTAGCTGGCGAAGTGTTCACGCAGCAGCACCATCCCGTCGCCGCGCAGGACATCCTCCGGCTGCACGACCACGCCGTCCAGATCCAGGCCACCCCAAGTCCAGCCAGCCAGGCCGGTCGGTGAGACCTGCTGGCGACACAGACCAGGTTCGGTCGCGTCCACGACAGCGGCGCAGAACTCCTCGTCCGGTGCGCGGAAGAACACGACGAAGACCGCAGCCTCACACAGCCGACTGATCCACGTCTTACGGCCGCTGACGCGCCAGGCTCCACCAGGGCCGACCACGGCGCGGGTACGGCTGGCCGCCGGACTGGAACCGCCGTGCGGCTCAGTCACCGCGATCCCTGCCAACTCGCCCGTCAGCAGCCGGGGCAGCCACTGCCGCCGCGCCTGTTCACTGCCGTGACGATTGATGAGTCGGCCGTGGCCCAGCCCGGTCGCGTCGCGTAGGTCGATGTCGAGGTAACCGCACACGAATTGCGCAGCGATGCCGAACAGCGAAGGTTGGCTGGTGTCGACATGCCCGTGCCGGGCGAGCTGCCGCCGGATCGCCAGGAGTCGTCTGCTCCGCTCGGGTCCCGATGGCACGTCCGGACCGACCGGGTGCACGGCAAGCGCCGTGTCGAGTGCGGCCGTCAGGTTGTTCAGCTGTTGCCAGTCGACTTGGTCGGCGGGGTCGAGGATCGGCCGCAGCGGTCGCAGCCAGGGGTCGATCGCCACGCTGGTCGCGCAATTCACGACGCCTCCCCATGCACGCGGGCGGGGTGGCCGTACGCCAAGGCGCCAGCTGGGATGTCGCGAGTCACGAGGGAGCCAGCGCCGACCAGGGCGCGTTCGCCGATCCGCACGCCGGCCAGAACCACCGAGCCCGTGCCGACCTTGGCACCGGAGTCGAACCGCGGCGGGGTGAGCGCTGGCTTGCGGTGCGGATCGCGCCAGGTCAGCGTCTTGTCGTTGATTGTGCGGACACCCGCGCCCAGGAATACCCGGTCCGCGATGACGGTGGAACTGGTGATGTGAGAGCCGGGAGAACACCGCACGTCCCGGCCGATGCGGGTCGCGCGCTCGACGGTCAGGTTGTGGCCGAGTTGGGTCTCTGTGCCGACCCGCACGTCGGTGCGCAGCAGCGTGTGGTGCCCGATGAGGACATTGACACCAATCTGCACATCGGCATACAGGATTGCCCCGGATCGCACGATGGATCCCGGCCCGATGACTGTGTCGGCTCCGGTGCCTGGATAGATCCGTCCCACCGCGTAGCCGAGTTCCGGCTTGCCGACCACAGCGTGTTCCTCGACGCGTACTTGGTCGCCGATCGTCATACCGCCGTGGATCACGGCGAACGGCTCGATCACTGTGCCTGCCCCCACGGTCACCGGGCGCAGGACACCCAACGCATCGGCCGGCACGAACACTGCCCATCGGCTGATCCGCGCGTTCCGAACGACGTGAAGCAGGCCGGCACGGTCGAGTTCGGCAACGGTCATCTCCTCCATCCCTTCCATGGACGTGGGAGCCGCAAAGTTGTTCATCTCTACCTCCGGCGCGACAAGGACGGGGGTGGACTGCCGCGCACGCCAAGGAGACGACCGGGGCAGGACCGCCGACCAGGTCGTTTACCGAGGTCGACAGTCGGTTTGCATGCTCTGCAAACCGACTGGCACGGTGCGTGACCGGCCGGATACGCTGAACGCCCCAGCCTGAGCAGGGAGCGCAGGCGCATGGATGCTGGCCGTTCGATCTGGCAGACAGACGCCGTCCGGGCCGCACGTGAATCCGGCGACCTCGGTGCGGTCGTGCGCTGTATCCGCCAGGCCAATCACCTCACCCTTGCCGAGCTCGCCCAGCGGTGCGGCTACTCGGCCGCCACCATCTCTCGCCTGGAGCGCGGCAAACAGCCACTCAGCGACGTTCGCGTGCTGCGCGTGTTCGCCCAGGCGCTGCGCATTCCACCCCATGTGCTCGGCCTGGTCGACACGCCACCACGGACCGTGCAGGCCCGGCAACTCACCACTATGGTCGGGACCACCCTGGTGCCGGACGAGGAGACCGACCCTATGCGTCGACGCACGCTGTTGGCAGGGCTGACCGGTCTGGCCGGCAGCGCGCTCGTCGGCACGTCGATGTCACAACTGAGTCCAGGTGACGCCGTCAGCGCATTGGAGAGCGCCCTGCTCGGGTCACCGCTCACCGATGGCGTCCCAGTCACACTGCCCCGCCTGCGCGACGAGGTCGCGGCCACGCGCGCGGTGTTCCAGCACGGCCACTACGCCGAGGTCGCGACCCGGCTGCCCGGCCTGTTGTCCACCGCGATGGCCACACGCGCTGAGAGCAGCAGCCTCGACGTCGCCTCGGTCGATGGGCAGCTGGCCGGCCTCTACACGCTCGCCAGCGAGCTCATGATCAAGCTCGGCCAGGACCAGCTCGCGTGGACGACAGCTGATCGGGCGCTGCAGGCGGCCTACGGCAGCGGCGATGTCCTCAACCAGGCAGTGGCGCGGCGGGCGTGGGCGATCGTGCTGCGGCGCACCGGCCGAGCCGAGACCGCCCAACGCCTGGTCATCGACACCGCCGCCGATCTCCAAGCCGACCTGCATCGAGGACCGGAGTATCTGTCCGTCTACGGTTCGCTGCTGTCCACGGCCGCCTACACCGCCGCCGTCGACGGCGATCGAGACACCGCTCGCACCCTCATCGGCGAAGCCGTCGAGGCAGCCGACCGGCTGGGCGCCGACGGCAACCACCGATTCACCGCATTCGGGCCCACCGGCGTCGGGCTATACCGGGTCAGCATCGCGCGAGTGCTGGGCGACTCCGGCACGGCCATCGAGGTCGCACGCAGGATCAACCCGGCCGCGATCCCGGTGACCGAACGCCGCGCACGGTACTGGTCCGACGTCGCTCGGTCGTTTCACCAGTGGGGCAAGCACGAGCAGTGCTACCGGGCACTACTGGCGGCCGAACAAGCCGCCCCAGACGAGGTCCGCTACCGCAAGCCGATTCAACAGATCACGACCAGCATGCTCCGCAGCCCCAGCGCGCAGACCCTGCCCGGCCTGCATGCCTTCGCCCGCCGCACAGGCGCTTCCGCTTGACCACACTGCACACGAGTTCTCCCATATCGTGACGAGCCGGCTACCGGCCCATCACGAACGAGAAACTCGGGTGCGACGACCGCCACTCGGATGTCGAACATGTGTTCCCCTGAGCTTAGATTCAGGTCGGGCCGTTGAGCTGCGAGTTTGCGTTGTGGACGGTGTCCTCGTCGGGGCTCCCGCTGCCACCGCTCGTGCGCTGCGTGCGGAGCTGGCCAT
>DASUJK010000453.1:0-22131 GCA_036279295.1 Pseudonocardiaceae bacterium
TGCGCACCCGTTGCAGCTCCTTCCGCAGTGCCTCCGCCGTGGTCAGGCTGTTCGACGTCCTGGCCGGCAGCTCGGCCGCGACCACCGACGCCAGGTCGGCGGCTGGCAGACCGGGCAGCACACACTTGCCGATCGCCGTGGTGTGCAACGGCATCCGCATGCCGACCCGGGACGCCATCTGCACCGCGTCCGGGCCGTCCACCTTGTGCGTGTGGGTCGCCGTGTCGCCGGTCCGCTGCGCGAGGGTGGTCGACCTCGGCGTCGACCCGAGTTTGATCCGGCGTCGGGACAGGCCGAACGGCGCCTATCTGCTGCACGGCGATCTCACCGGACACCGACAGCTCAGCTACTGGCGCAACGGAAGCGCGGCGTCCACTCTGGACATAGGTGACACCGACGGCGTCACGACCGCGGGTGCGCTCGTGCTGTCCGGCGTCACAGCCGCGCTGTCCGAGACGACCGAGGCACTCGTGGTGGCCGCCGCACGGATGGCATCGGATGCCGGCGTCGCCGTCGTGTACGACCCGAACTTCCGGGCTCGGCTGACGAGTCCGGCCCGTGCTTCGGCGGTGCTCGCCGCCGTCGCGCCGTCCTGCCCCGGCGACACGGTTCCTCTGCTGGGCAAGGCGGACCCCGCCACCGCTCTGATGGCCGGCCAGGGACTCGGCGCCCAAGCGGTCGCTGTGACGTCCGGCACCGATGCCGTCCTGGCCGGCGGTGTCGACGGCCGGTATCGGGTGCCGGTGCCGGCCAACGAGAACGCGATCGACGCCACCGGGGCCGGGGACGTGTTCACCGGCACCACGGCGGCCCGGCTGGCGCTGGGCGACCCACTGGTCGACGCGGTCCGACTCGGCATCGGGGCAGTGTCCTGCTCGGTCACCGGCCGAGGCGGCACCGGCCACATCCCGACACTCGCCGAGAGCAGGGCGGCGGTGCCGCGCTAATCCTTGGTCGCCATCGACGGATCGAGCAGATCGGCCCGCAGCGGCCACCCGGTGTGCAGGTCCAACGCCAGCGTCCGGCAGGTGGCACGCCACATCCGCTGCTGCGCCGCCGCACCGGCCGCTGCCCTGGGCAGCGGATGCACGCGGCGGCCACGCAGATAGGCCCCGTTCGGCACGGTGGCGCTCGTGCACGCGTAGAGCACGGCGTCCACCATCAGCCCACGAGACAGCGGCGGTGGCGTCGCACCGACCTCCATGCCCGCCGGCTGGATGGTCAGGCTGCGGCAGCTCGTGCCACGCAGCTTGGCCGCCATCGTCTGGTTGAGCATCATCAGCGCCAGCTTGGCCTCGGTGTAGGACCACGCCGGGTAGTAGCGCCTGCCGCCGCCCAGCTCGGTCGCCTTGGGCACGCCGACCCGGTGCTGGTCCCGCACGACATGCACGATCCGGCCACCGGAACTGTTGCGCAACAACGGCAACAGGCCCAACACCACCATCGCGGGGGCGAGGTAGTTGATCTGCCAGGTGAGTTCGTTACCGTCCGATGTGATCGATCTGATCTTCGGTGGCAGCAGGTCGACCGCGTTCACCACGTAGTCCATGTCGCCGCTGGCCCGAGCACAGTGGCGGATCAGCTCCCGCGTGGCTTCGAGACTGGTGAAGTCGGCCGCAGCGGTCACGATGCGGCACCGGTCGTCGACGCCCTCCAGATCGGCGCGCAGCCGTGCCAGCATGTTCTCGTCCTGGCCGTGCAGGATGAGGGTCGAGCTGAGCCCGACCATCCGCCTGGCGATGTCAGCACCCAGCTCGCCGGTCGCGCCCAGCACCAGCGCGGTGCGGCGCAGCGTACCCATGCCCATCGCCCCTATCGTTCGCTGACCAGGCGGCCCACCCGCAAGGTCCACTCTGATGGGATCGGAGGGGAACGCGTTCTGTTACGCGCAGCGACAGGTGGCCACCGGACTGCCACGAAAGGTGTTAACACGGAATTGTTCGGCAGAACTCAGCGGACCAGCACAAACACCACTCCGCCGACGATCGGACCGATGAGCGTCCCGGCCACGGCCTGGGCCGCCGTATGGTCGCGGACAGCAACTCGCGACCACGCGATGAGAGCCACCACAGGTACTCCGACCAGCGCCAACGGTCCGTAAATGAGAACCATGGTGGCCGCGGCTCCGCCCGCGACGGCCGAATGTAGAGAAATCTTCCACCATTGGGTGATCACAGTGCAGACGAGCAGTGTGACGAGCATCGCCATATTCAGGGCGACCACGTCCCGGGGCGCCCGCCCGAACAGCAGAATGAGCAGGCCGATGACGGTGCTGACCAGACAGAGCAGCAGTGGTATCAACCTGCCTTCCCGATTGCGCACATGATGGCCGTCCCACCGGCCCTGACGTGCGCCTCGGATGATGAAAGCCATCGGCAGAATGCTGGCGAAAAGTGCCACCACCAGCCCCCACAGCACGGTAGGGCCGGGCCGGTATCCGGTGGCGTGCCAGGCCACAGCCAGCGGCAACAGGATGACGACGACGGCTGGCGAACACACTTCGGTGACGATCTCGGCCACCCCGCGGCGCCGGTCCCCCTGACCCATGAGTCGCATTCTTCCAGCCGGGAGCAATCTGGTTGAGAGTTGCCGTCATGTGGCATTCCGTAGTGGACGGTTACCCCCGGTCGAGCCGGGAAATACCCGGTCGGCGGAGAGTCGGCCTGGTGTCAGCGGCTCGACCACGGCACAGTAGAAGTCTGTAACCTCAGTGGGCCCAGTGCCCACCGGCCAGCGAGGTGGAACGTGGACACGCAGCAGCGTGACCGGATCGTCGTCGGCATCGACGAAGGCGCGCAGAGCGCGCTCGCCGTGGAGTGGGCCGCCCGCGAGGCACAGGCGGCCAGGGTGCCACTGGCGCTGGTACATGGGGAAACGGACAGATACGCGGCCGCCGTGATCGACCCCGGCATCGTGCCAGCCATGGAACTTGCCGTACGGCAAGCAGATCCCCGGCAGCTGGTCGCCGACACCGCCGACCTCGTGCACCGGATCGCGCCGGACGTCGAGGTCAGCACGTACATCGAGCCGGGCAGCCCGGTCGGTGTGCTGTGCCGGCAGGCCGAGTCGGCGACCATGGTGGTGCTGGGCAGTGAGGGTTCCGGGCTGTTCGCCGAGCTGGTCTTCGGTTCGGTGTGCGGCACGCTTGCGGTCCGCAGCCGGTGCCCGGTGGTCGCGGTCCGGGCGCAGCCCGAGTCGGTCTCGGTGGACGCTCCCGTCGCGGTCGGCGTCGACGGGACGAAGGTGTCCGCGGCGGCACTGGGCTTCGCGTTCGAACTCGCCGACCGGCACGGCGTCGGCGTCCGCGCCATGCACGTCATGCCCCCCTCGGCCGACCGGGACCCCGAGGATCAGGAGAATCGCCGGTGGCGCACGGCGGACTCGATGGCGGAACTGGCCATCAAGTATCCGCACGTGGCCATCGACATCGACTTCACCATCGGCGAGCCGGTGCCGATCCTGACCGCGCGGTCGGCGGGATGCCGGCTGCTGGTGGTCGGGTCACGTGGGCACGGCGTGGCCGCCGGGTTGCTGTCCGGTTCGGTCAGCCAGGCCCTGCTGCGCAGCATCCGGGGCCCGATCGCCGTGGTACGCAAGGATTGTGTGCGTGTCGGCGCGGGAAGCTGACCGGAGTTGCCTACTGGTGGTCGAGCAGCTTGTCGCGCAGCACCTTGCCGGTCGCGTTGCGCGGCAGCTCGTCCAGGAACACCACGTCTCGTGGCACCTTGTAGCGGGCCAGGTTCGCCTTGACGTAGTCGCGTAGCTCGGTGGCGTCCAGTTCGGCACCGTCGGTCGGCACCACGAAGGCCTTCAGCCGCTGGCCGAAGTCCGGGTCGGGCACACCGATCACGGCCGCGTCGGCGACGTCCTGGCGCGATGTCAGCAGGTTCTCCACCTCGACCGGGAACACGTTCTCCCCGCCGGACACGATCATGTCGTCGTCCCTGCCGTCCACGAACAGCAGGCCACGCTCGTCCAGATGGCCCATGTCACCGCTGCTGAGCAGCCCGTCGATGATCTCCTTGTGGCCGCCGCCGGTGTAGCCACCGAACGCCAGCTCACTGCCGACGAACAGCCTGCCGCTCTCGTTCGCGTTCCGGATCCGCTGCCCGGCCGCGTCGTAGAGCCGGACCACACAACCCCTCGGTGACCTGCCAACCGTGCCCGGGGCCGCCCGTAGCTCGTCCGGCGTGGCCACGGTCGCCACGGCGATCTCGGTCGAGCCGTACAGGTTGTAGAGCACATCGCCGAAGACGTCCAGCGCGCGGCCGCTGACATCCGGGGTGAGCGCGGAGCCTGCGGTCAGGATCACCCGCAGGCGGCTGGTGTCGTGCTGTGCCAACACTTCCGGGCTCAGATCAAGCATGCGGCGGAGCATCGTGGGCACCAGGACCAGTGCCGTGCAACGCTGCTCGGCGACCGTCCGCAGGGTGGCTTCCGGGTCGAACCGGCGCCGCACCACGACGGCCGAGCCGAGCGCCAGCGACACGATCAGCTGGGACAGGCCGGTGGCGTGGAACATCGGCGACGCGATGAACATGGCGCCACCGCGCCGCAACGGAATCCGCTCCAGCAGATGGGTCGCGGCCAGCGGCGACCGGACGTGCCTCGGGGCACCCTTCGGGGTGCCGGTCGTGCCGCTGGTCAGCAACACGAGACCACCGGGCGACGGCGGATCCGGCACCTGGCTGTCGTCGGCGCCCTCGACCAGACCGGCCAGGGTGGGCACGTCGTCGGCGGGCTCGTCGTCGCACCAACCGAGGTAGCGCGGAATGTCCGGCCGGACGTCACCGAGGATGCCGGTGAACTCCTGGTCGCAGACGAGCGCGGACACGCCCTCGCGCTCGGCCACATCGGCCAGCTGCGGACGGCTGAAACCCGTGTTCAGCAACAGCAGCCGGGCACCGAGCTTCGCCGCGGCCAGCATGCACGCCACCAGCCAGCGGTGATCCCGGCACAGCACCGCGATCACCGAGTCGGGGCCGAAGCCGGCGTTGGTCCAGGCCCGCGCCATCGCGTTGGAGCAGGCATCCAGCTGCGCGTAGGTGAGCATGCCGAGTTCATCGACGACGGCGGGTGAACCAGGCTCCCTGCGCGCGGCGATCCATGTGGCACCCGCCACCGGACCCAGTCGGCGCACGGCGAGCATCGAGCGGATGCCCTCGTCCGGGCGTGTCGGGTCGAACAGTCCTGCCTTGCGCAACACGTCGATGCGAGGCGGCAGGTCGACCAGTTTTCCCACGTAGTCGGGCAGATTCGACAGGTACTTCAGCACGTCGTTCGCTCCTACCTGCAGGATTTCACCTACCGATGGTATGCGTTGTCGGTGGTCGGGCGCAGAATCGGTCCGTGTTGGTAGCTGTGGTGCCGGAGTCCGACGGCGGTGGTCGCGTGCGGCCACTCGCCGACGACGGCACCCCGGCCGGCCCCGAGGAGCGCGTCACCGATCTCGCGGGTCGAATCGGCGAACTGGAGCGCACGCTGCGGCCGAGGTGGATGTGGGCGGCCACCGCCGACTGCTACCCGGCGCTGCTCGCCGCCGGCACCAGGGTGGACCGCTGCCACGACGTGCTCCTGGTGGAAGGCATCCTGCTCAACCACGCGGGCCGCCACGCCGAGCCGCGTGGGCTGGCCGCCGCTGTGGCCAGGGCGAAGGACCTGTTGGTGCCCGACGATCCACCGGCCGCCCGGCAGGACCAGCAGCCTGCCTTGTTCGAGCCGACGCCGGCAGCACTGCCCGGGGACACCGACCCGCTGGACGCGTTGGCCATCGTCTACCGCACCCAGCGCGACCGGCTGGCCGATGTCGAACACCCGGATCGGATGCGACTGCTGGCCGCCGCCGAGTCGGCCAGCGCGCTGACCGCCGCGGAGATGAGCCACCATGGGCTGCCGTGGCGCGCGGACATCCATGCTGCGCTGCTGACCGAGATGCTGGGGCCACGGCCGATGTCCGGTGTGCGGCCCAAGAAGCTGGCCGAGCTCGCCGACCGGATCACGGCCGCGTTCGGCATGGAGGTGAACCCGGACCATCCGCCGGGCGTGGTCCGGGCGTTCGCCAAGGTCGGCATCGACGTGGCGTCCAGCAGGCGGTGGGTACTTCGGCAGGTCGACCACCCCGCGGTCGCGCCTCTGCTGGAGTACAAGGAACTCGCCCGGATCTACGTCGCGCACGGCTGGACGTGGCTGGACTCGTGGGTCCACAACGGACGGTTTCGGCCGGAGTACGTCGTCGGCGGTGTGGTGTCCGGTCGGTGGGCCACCAACGGTGGTGCCGCGCTGCAACTGCCGAAGGTGCTGCGCGTGGCGGTGCGCGCCGAACCGGGTTGGACGTTCGTCGCGGCCGACGCGGCCCAGCTCGAACCGCGCGTGCTGGCCGCGCTGTCCCAGGACGGTCGGCTGGCCGAGGTCGCCGGCGACAGCGACCTGTACGCCAGCCTGGCCAGGGATGCGTTCGAGCACGATCGTGGCAGGGCGAAGATCGCGATGCTGTCGGCGATGTACGGCGGCACGAGCGGCGAGGCGGGACCACTGCTGGCCGTGCTGCGTCGCCGGTTCCCCAGTGCTGTGGGCTATGTCGAGGACGCGGCGCGGGAAGGCGAAGCCGGGCACATGGTCCGGTCGCGGCTGGGCAGGACGTCACCGGCACCGTCGGCGGCCAGGCAGGCGCTGCTCGTCAGTGACGAGCGCCGGTCCCGGCAGGCGGCCAGGGAGTGGGGCCGGTTCACCAGGAACTTCGTCGTGCAGGCCAGCGCTGCCGACTGGACGGCAGCACTACTGGCCACGCTGCGCTCCCGACTGGCGGCCAGCGCGCCAACCGCGGAACTGGTGTTCTTCCAGCACGACGAGGTGCTGGTGCACTGCCGGCAGGCCGACGCCGAAGCCGTGGTGGCCGACATCGGCGCGGCCGCGACCACCGCCACCACGCTGGTGTTCGGTGCCACCCCGGTGCGGTTTCCGTTGGACGCCAAGGTGGTCGACTGCTACGCCGACGCGAAGTGACTCAGTCCCGGTACAGCGAGTCCGGGCTGAGTTCGTGCACCGACCGATGGCCGGACAGGCCGAGTGTCAGGTCGGTCTCGGCGAGCACGCTGCGCAGCACGTGCCGCACCCCGGACTCGCCGCCGATGCCGAGACCGTAGGCGTACAGGCGCCCGAGTAGCACTGCCTTCGCCCCGAGCGCCAACGCCTTCACCACATCGGCACCGCCGCGAATACCGGAGTCGAACAGCACGGACAGCTCATCACCGACCGCGGCCGCGATGCCGGGCAGCGCCTCCAGTGAGCCGATCGCGCCGTCCACCTGTCGGCCGCCGTGGTTGGACACGATGATGCCGTCCATCCCGGCCTCGGCGGCGCGGCGCGCGTCCGCGACGTGCTGGATGCCCTTGAGCACGATCGGCCCGTCCCAGTGTTCGCGGAGGAACTCCAGGTCGTCCCAGGTCCGGTCGGTGCCGGTGAACATCGACACCCACTTGAGCACGGCCGGTGTGATGTCCTCCTCCGGTGGGCTGGCCAGGCCGCTGCGGAACACCGGGTCGGTGAACGCCACGGCGGCGCCGACGCCCCGCAGGAACGGCAGGTACGCGCTGTCCAGGTCGGTGGTCCGCCAGCCAAGGGTCCAGGTGTCCAGCGTGACCACGAGAACCGAGAAACCCGCCGCGCGGGCGCGGTCCAGGATGCTGACGCAGACGGCGTCGTCGTTGGGCCGGTAGAGCTGGAACCAGCGTGGTCCCTCGCCGCTGGCGGCAGCCACGTCCTCGATCGAGTACGAGGAGTGCGTCGACATCACCATCGGCATACCGAGCGCGGCCGCTGCCCGTGCGGTGGCCAGTTCGCCGTCGGCATGCAGGATGGACTGCACACCGACCGGGCCCAGCAGCACGGGAGCCGGCATCCTCGTACCGAGAACGGTTGTCTCCAGGTCACGGACGGTCGAGCCGGTCAGCATGCGCGGCACCAGCCGCCAGCGCTCGAATGCGGCCAGGTTCGCCCGGTTCGTCGCGCCCGAGCCGGCAGCGCCCGCCACGTAGCCGAACGGTCCCGGTGCCAGCGACTCGCTGGCGGCCTGCTCCAGGGCCGAACCGTTGGTGGTGAACTCCGGCACCTGGTCGGCCAGACCCTGCAGGTAGATCTCGCTCTGGTACGTGCCAGGCTGGGCAGCCACAGTGTCCGTCCTCCGCGTCGAGTACGTGTTGTCGCTTCGGCAGCCTATGCGATCTCGATCAGTCCCGGCGCAGATGTTCGCTGGTCACCGTCGTGATTCGGCCCATCACTCACGACTCCGCTAGTCGGTCGATCAGCCGGGCCGCGACAACCAGGATGTCGCGTTCGGCGGGGGTCAGCGTCGACGCCATGGCAACGGCCAGCCACCCGTCCCGCTGCTTGCGGTCCTCGGCCAGCAGCGCACGGCCGGTGTCGCTGAGCCGCAACAGGATTCGCCTGCGGTCGGTCGCATCGGGCAGCCGCTCGATCAGACCGTTCCGTTCCAGGTCGGCCACCATCCTGGTGACGGACTGCGGCTGGATGCGCTCGGCGTCGGCAAGGGCGCTTGCGGTCAGCGGGCCATCTCGATCCATCCGTCCGAGCGCGGACAGGTTCGTCAGGCTCAGGCCGCTGTCCGGCCGCTCCTTGCGGAGCCTGCGATGCAGCCGCATCACGCTCATGCGCACTGTCTGCGCGGCGTCCTCCACCGAACTCTCCGCGATCATGCCATCAGCATAGCTTACTAATTTTCACCATCCTTCGAGATCGCTGCGATCACTGTGCCACAATTCCATCAGCCCAGCTAAATAACTGGCTGTGGAGGGCGGCGGCCTGTCACGATGCCGGCATGGACGAACTGACGATCCGCCGCTGGCGGTCTGACGACCTGGCACGGCTGGTGGAGGTCAGCCAGGCGGCGGATCGCCTGTTCACCGACGACGCAGGACTCGACCTGCCGCCGGACGACCCGACCGCCGAACTACGGCACGCCGAACACGTCCTGGTGGCCGGCTCGCCCGCCGTCGGCTTCGCCGTGGTGAACACCGTGGACGGCCGGGCGCACCTGGCCACCCTCGGCGTCCACCCGAGCCACGGCAGGCGCGGCATCGGCGGCCGACTGCTCACCGCCGCGTGCTCGCTGGGCGCCGAGATGGAACGGTCGGCGATCACGCTGACCACGTTCGTCGACGTGCCGTGGAACGCGCCCTGGTACGCCGCACGCGGATTCGCCGTGCTGCCGGCCGGCGAATGGGGACCGCAGTTGCGTGCCGTGTGGGCCGCCGAGCAGGCAGCCGGCATCGTGGTCGCGCCCAGGACCGCCATGATTCGTCCGTTGACGCGCTAACCGATCACCTCCCTCATGCGCCACATGTCCCGGTAAGGCCCCGGTCGGCAGGCCAACTCGTGATGCGGCCCCTGTTGCTGAACGCGCCCACCGTCCAGGACGACCACCTCGTCGAACCCGGCCAGGCCAGCCAGCCGATGGGTCACCAGAACGACGCTCTGCCCTTCGGTGGCGGCAAGCACGTCCGCGAGGACCGCATCGGCCGTCTCCGGATCGAGGCCCTCGGTCGGCTCGTCAAGAAGTAACAGCGGCGGGTTGGCGAGCAGCGCCCTGGCCAGCAGTAATCGCTGACGTTGACCGCCGGACGCCAGCGCGGCGTCCTCGCCGGGCACGGTCTGCCAACCGTCCGGCAGCGACGCGATCCAGGCCAGCAACCGCATCCGGGCAGCAACGGCGGTCAGCTCGGCGTCGGTGGCGTCCGGTCTGCCGATGCGGAGGTTGACGGCGATCGTGTCGTGGAAGTTGCCCCAGAACTGGGTCAACCGCTCGAACACCGGTCCACCGGTGGCCACCCAACGAGTCTGGAACACGGCGACCACCGGCAGCAGACCCAAAGTCAGCGTGACGAACAGGAAATGCACGCACGCGGTGACGGCGAACTCGACCCTGGCCAGGCTGAGTGCCGTGCCGGTCACGATCCGACGGGTACCTGGCGCGGTACCCGAGCGGCCAACACGCTTGCCATGCCCATCGCGCCGAGGCCCAGCAGCAGGTGAATGGCCTGGATGATCCAGTGCAAGGAGCCGACCAGGATGTCGGTCTGACCGATGCCGACAAATGGCAGCACGAGGGCCCACACAATGACGAGCACCACGAGACCGACCGGTGCCCCGGCTCGCGCCGCCAGGATTGCCAATGTCAGCAGCGAAAGCACTAAAACGCTGCCGATCGTCTCGTGCACGGGGATGAGACCGCGGCCGATGCCGGCCCAGAACAGCATGCCGAGCACCAACTGCGGAATGCCGGCGACGATGACGACGGTACAGGCGATCGCGATGGGCTTGTTCCGGTTCATGACGGGCCGCCATTTTCTGTCCGTTCGGTGGATGATGCAGAGTCACGCTACGAAGAACCCCGCCTCGGCCACATCGGCTGCAGCACGTATCCGGATCTACCCAATCGGGTGTAGGGGACGTACGTCCGGCACGAAGATCTGAGCTGGCCGCTACGTCGAGAGGCGTAGCCTGGTGATCAACTCGTGGACAAGGTGGTCGGCGGATGAGCGAACGTGTGCGTGCGGTGCTGACCGGGTTGGCCGGCACCAGGGGTGGGCTTGCCGAGCTGTACCGGGATCTGCATGCCCATCCGGAGCTGTCCAACGCCGAGGTGCGCACGGCGGCCGAAGTGGCGCGCAGGCTCACCGCGCTGGGCCTCGACGTCACCGAGCGGGTCGGCGGTACCGGGGTGGTCGGTGTGCTGCGCAACGGCAGCGGCCCAACGGTCCTGTTGCGCGCCGACATGGACGCGCTGCCGGTGGCCGAACGCACCGGCCTCCCCTATGCGAGCACCCAGCGCGGTGTCGACCCGGACGGCAACGACGTACCCGTGATGCACGCCTGCGGCCACGACATGCACGTCACGTGTCTGCTCGGCGCGCTGGACCTGCTGGCCAAGGAGCGCACTTCCTGGACGGGCACTGTGGTCGCCGCCTTCCAACCCGCCGAGGAGCTGGGCGGCGGCGCAGAGGCGATGGTGGCGGACGGGATGTTCGAGCGGTTCGGCCACCCGGACGTGGTGCTCGGTCAACACGTGGCGCCGATGCCGGCCGGCATGGCGGGCGCGCATCCCGGTCCCGCGTTCGCCGCGTCGGACTCGCTGCTGGTCCGCCTGTTCGGCCGGGGTGGGCACGGCTCCCGCCCGGAGACCACGATCGACCCGGTGGTGATGGCGGCTGCGACCGTGCTGCGTCTGCAGACCGTGGTGTCCAGGGAGGTCGCGGGCGCCGAGACCGCCGTGGTCACGGTGGGCTCGATGCGTGCCGGGACGAAGGACAACATCATCGCGGACGATGCCGAGCTGAAGCTGAACATCCGCTCGTACACGCCCGTGGTGCGGGACCGGGTGTTGACCGCGGTGCGGCGGATCATCCATGCGGAGGCCGCCGCGTCCGGTGCCGAGCGCGATCCCGAGATCACCCTGATCGACTCGTTCCCGGTGCTCGTCAACGATCCGGCCGCGACCGAGCACACGATGGGGGCGTTGCGTGCCGCGCTGGGCACCGATCAGGTGCTGGATCCCGGTGCGGTGACCGGCAGCGAGGACTTCGGCATCTTCGCCACGTCGGCCGGTGTGCCGGGCTGCTACTGGTTGTTCGGTGGCGTGGACCCGGCCGCGTTCCTGGCCGCGGAGATGGCCGGCACCCGGGACAAGGACATCCCGAGCAACCATTCACCGTTCTTCGCGCCGTTGGTGGAGCCGACCATCGACACGGGTGTATCGGCATTGGTCGGCGCCGCACTGGGCTGGCTCGGCAAGCCCTGACACCGATTTCGTTACCGGCCGGTGATCAATACCGGCCGGTAACGGGTGATCCCGACCACACCACGACAGAGTGAGGGGTCCGGATCGCGGTTGTGGTCCGATTACCCACCGAAGGCGATTTCCGGACGACTCGACAGCCGTTCGACCTGGGCGATGTCGCCGTCACCAGCAGCGATCGGCCCTGGTCAGGGCCCTGACCAGTAAAAATGTCCCCATTGCCACATCGGTGCGGTTCTGCCGGTGAACGACATGTCAGCAGGCCGGAACCAAGCGAGCACTCTGCGCGTTCATCAGGTGCAATGATCACCCGCTCGCACGATCAGTTCACTCTTGTGTGACGCTGGTGGAGCCAGAAACGATTGCTCAGTAGAAGGGCGAAAACGGCTCTGGCCGACGTCATGCGATGGTGTCGCGGACGTCCCTCAAAAGATTGAAGCGTGGACGGGAGACACCAAGTGGGCGCAGCACGGCAGGCGAAAACCTACGGGGTGGGGGGCTGGCGCAGATGACGGCACGGAAGGAGTGGTCCGTGGACTGCCGTGATGTGGCCGGCCGGAAACGAGAACTGACCGTGTTCGCCAGTGGTGGACACATCGTGCTGGTCGCACCACCCGGCGAGACCGCCGTCCTGGCGCCGCTGGAGGTCGGCCGACTTCGGGCCATCCTGCGGGACGCGGCCGTGGACGCTTCCGTCATCCAGCCCTGAGCCCGGCACCTCAATGACCTACTCGCGGGTAGGCAGTGCGACGATAGGTCGCGGAGGTGCATGGTGACCACCTACTTCGTGACCGGCGGCACCGGGTTCCTCGGTCGCCGCCTGGTCGCCAAGCTGCTCGACCGCGCCGAGTGCGACACAGTGTATCTGCTGGTCAGGCCGGGATCGTCGGACAGGCTGAGTGCGCTGGCTCAGAAGTGGCCGCGACCGGGTGCCGTCGTCGGCATCCAGGGCGACCTGACCGAGCCCCGCCTCGGCATCGACCCGGCCGACCTGCCGCCCTACATCGACCACGTCATCCACCTCGGCGGCGTGTACGACCTGACGGCGCCCGAGGCCGTCAACCGGGCGACCAATGTGACCGGCACCCTGCGCGTGCTGGAACTGGCGGCCCGGCTGGACGCGAGCTTGCTGCACCATGTCTCGTCCGTCGCCGTCGCCGGTGACCACCGTGGGCCGTTCACCGAGCGGGACTTTGACCTCGGCCAACGGCTGCCATCGCCGTACCACGCGACGAAGTTCGAGGCCGAGCAGCTGGTCAGGCAGCGTTCCCCGGTGCCATGGCGGGTCTACCGGCCATCCGTTGTGGTCGGTGACTCGCGGACCGGCGACATGGACAAGATCGACGGTCCGTACCACTTCCTACCGCTGATCGCCAAGCTCGCCGCGCTGCCCGGCCGACTGCCGCTGGTCGTGCCCGACCTCGGCTCGACCAACCTGGTGCCGGTCGACTACGTGGTCGCGGCGCTGGATCACCTGATGCACGCCGAAGCGCCGGACGGCAGCACCTATCACCTCACCTCCCCCACCGGCCAGACGTTGGCAGAGGTCTACGACGGCTTCGCGCGAGCCGCCGACGCGCCACGGGTCCGGTTGACCACGCCTGGCTGGACCGGCACGCCGCTGCGCATCCTCGGCGATGTCGCGGCGGCTGTCGTCGACAAGGTGACCCGAGGGCCGGCCGTCCGCGAGACGGTGCTGGCCGAACTGGGCGTGCCGGTCAGCGTGCTGCCGCACGTGACCCTGGCCGCCACGTTCGAATCCGATCGCACCCGTGCCGCGCTGGTCGGCAGCGGCATCGAGATCCCTCCGTTCACCGACTACGCGGATGTCCTCTGGCGGTACTGGAGCGATCACCTCGATCCGAACCGGGCCGCCAAGCACACCGATCGGCACCAGCCGCTGGCCGGCAGGCGGATCGTGATCACCGGCGCGTCCTCCGGCATCGGCAGGGCGACCGCGATCGAAGTGGCCGCGCGGGGTGCGATCCCGCTGCTGGTGGCCAGGCGACCGGACGAATTGGACGCGGTCCGGGCGGAGATCCAGGCCGCGGGCGGCACCGCGCACGCCTACCCGTGCGACCTGACCGACGGCGAGGCCGTGGACGCCCTCGTCAAACAGTTGTTGGTCGACCACGACGCGGTGGACATGGTGGTGAACAACGCGGGCCGGTCGATCCGCCGCTCCGTGCGCCTGTCCGTGGACCGACTGCACGACTTCGAACGCACGATGAACCTGAACTACTTCGCGCCGCTGCGGCTGACCCTCGGCCTGCTGCCGCACATGCGCGCGAGGGGTTTCGGACACGTCGTCAACGTCACCACGATGGGCCTGCAGACCGACACGCCCCGATTCGCCGCCTACCTGGCATCCAAAGCGGCGTTGGAGGAGTTCGGCGCGGTCGCGGGCCGGGAACTGCTCAGCGACAACGTCACGTTCACGTCGGTCCGAATGCCGCTGGTGCGCACGCCGATGATCGCCCCGACAACGGCATACAAGGCCCTGCCGGCGGCCAGTCCGAGGGACGCGGCGCTGCTCGTGGTGCGTGCGTTGGAGCGGCGTCCGGTCCGGGTCGGCAGGCCGGAAGGCGTGGCAGCGGAACTGGCCGCGCTCGCCGCACCCAACGCCAGCAGGCTGATCGCGCATCTCCTGTACTCGATGATGCCGGAGTCGGACACCGAGCGACACTCCCCGCTCGTCGCCGGTGCCGGGGCGCTGACCAGGCTGTGGTGGCGGCGCTGACGGTGCTGGTGTCGGAAATCGCACACTGAGTGACAAATGTCAGGGCAATGCTCTGACGCTTGACATCCCGGTGGCCCCCGGAACAGTGCGACGATCGAGTCATGCAGAGCGGACCAACGACTCACGCTGCCAGTCCGGCGGGCGGGCCGGCACCACAGCCGGCCTCGTCGTCCGGTGTGCTCAGGCTGCGCGACCCCCGCCAACGGGTGCACCGCAAGTCGATCCTGTTGTGGACCTTGCGCACCACCATCTTCTGGCTGGTGATCATCCTCGGCCAGACCGCCGGGGAGATCTTCGCCTCGCCACCACCGAGTTGGCTCGCGGTCACGCTGATCATCTCGATCGTGCTCGGCGTGGTGCAGGTCGTTGTCGAGCCGCAGTGGCGCTACCGGGTGCACCGTTGGGAGGCCAACCAGGAGGCCGTCGTCACCAGAAGCGGCTGGGTCACCCAGGAATGGCGGGTCGCCCCGCTGTCCCGGATCCAGACCGTCGACACCAAGCGCGGTCCGCTGGAGCAGATGCTCGGCCTGGCCACGGTCACCGTGACCACGGCGTCCGCGGCAGGCCCCGTGCAGATCGCCGGGCTCGGCCATGACGACGCGGCCCGGCTGGTGGACGAGCTGACCGCCGTCACGCAGGCGACACCGGGGGACGCGACATGAGTGAACTGACAACGGCCGACCAGCTCACCGAGCAGGCCGCGCCCGTCGTCGGGCAGGCGGACGGGTGGCGGCGCCTGGAGATCAGGACGATTCTGGTTCGGCCGTTCAACGAGATCCTGAGCTTCATCCCGCTGCTGATCGGTGTGGTGGCGCTCGGGCAGCACGGTGGCTCACGGCTGTGGTGGGGCATCGGCATCATCGTGCTGCTGTTGGGTCGGGGGCTGCTGCACTGGCTGACCACTCGGTACCGGATCACCGACGAGCAGGTGGAACTGCGTACCGGTCTGATCTTCCGGCAGCGGCTGGCCACCCGTAGGGCCCGGATCAGGACCGTCGAGGCGACGGCGAAGTTCGGGCACCGGCTGTTCGGCGTGACGTCAGTACGGATCGGCACCGGCCAGCACGACCAGAAGAACAGCAAGACCATGAAGCTGGACGCGGTGACCATGGCCGAGGCCGACCTGCTGCGCAAGGAACTGCTGCGGCGCATGGTGAGTCCGGCCGTCGGTGCCGACCCGGTCCCGGAACGGCAGGTGCCCGCCGAGGTCATCGAGCGGCTCGACTGGAGCTGGCTGCGGTACGCCCCGCTGACCCTGTCCGGGCTGTTTGCGGTCGTGGCGATCGCGGGTCTGGTGTGGCGGTCGTTCAACGAGCTGGACATCAACGTGAGCCGGATCGGCCTGCTGCGGGACGGCGTGCACTGGTTCGAGCAGACCAGTGTCGGCATGGTGATCGTCATCATCGCGGTGGTGGCACTGGTGATCATCGTGTTCGGCTCGATGGTCGTGTACGCGTTGAAGTTCAATGGCTACCTGCTGACGAGGGAGGCCGACGACACCCTGCACGTGCGGCGCGGATTGCTCACCACCTCCGCCGTGACGATCGAGGAAGCCCGGCTGCGCGGCGTGGAGATCCGTGAGCCGATGCTGCTCCGGGTCGGTCGGGGCGCCCGGTGTTTGGCGGTCGCCACCGGGTTGCAGCACCGCAACGAGAGCCACCTGTTGATGCCGCCCGGCCCGGTCGGCGAGGCACATCGGGTGGCGGCGAAGGTACTCCGCATCGATGATCCGGGCTCGTCGCCAACGCGGGCACGGCTGATCAAGCACTCCGGCCGGGCATTACGCAGGCGCCTGCTGCGGGCGGTGCTGCCCGGACTGATCCTGGCGCTTCTGCTGTGGGTGGCACACGTGTGGGGTGATTGGCCGAACTGGCCGTGGGAGGCGGCGTGTGTGCTGCCGGTGCTCGGCGTGCCACTCGGGTTGAGCAGGTTCGCCAACCTGGGGCATGCGCTGACACCTCGGTACCTGGTCAGCCGGTCGGGGTCGTTCGATCGGAAGACGGTGGCCCTGCAACGGGACGGCGTCATCGGGTGGAAGCTGCGCAGGTCGTTCTTCCAGCGACGGGCCGGCCTCGTCACGCTGACCGCGACCATCGCGGCGGGCCGGGGTGCCTACCACGTGCTCGACATCACCGAGTCCGACGGCATCCGGCTGGCCGAGGAGACCGTGCCCGGACTGCTCGCGCCGTTCCTCGTCGAGGAGGCCATGATCGAACCCAGCAGCGTTAGGCTGCGGGAATGGTAGATCACCTGGTGTGGATCGACTGCGAGATGACCGGGCTGGATCTGGGCAAGGATGCCCTCATCGAGATCGCGGCCCTGGTCACCGACGCTGACCTGAAGGTGCTCGGCGACGGGGTGGACGTCGTGATCCACGCCGACGACTCGGCGCTGGACGGGATGCCGGACGTCGTGCGGGAGATGCACGCGAAGTCAGGGTTGACGCAGGAGGTACGGCGCTCGACGGTGAGCATGGCCGAGGCGGAACGGCAGGTCCTGGAGTACGTGCGGACCTACGTGCCCGACCCCAGGACGGCGCCGCTGGCCGGCAACTCGATCGCCACCGACCGCGGTTTCATCGCGAGGGACATGCCCGACCTCGACACGCATCTGCACTACCGCATGGTGGACGTGTCGTCGATCAAGGAGCTGTGCCGGCGCTGGTTCCCCCGGATCTACTACGCCCAGCCGGAGAAGGGCCTGGCGCACCGGGCGCTGGCCGACATCAGGGAGTCCATCCGCGAGTTGGAGTACTACCGGCGGACCGCGTTCGTGCCGCTGCCCGGACCATCCACAGAGGAGGCACGGTCCGTCGCGGCCGAGTTGCTGCGCGGCCAGCCGAAATAACCCTACGCACTGCCCGTCGACGGGGAGCCGGGCCGCGCGGCGGCAGATGGGTAGGCCAGGCGGGTGATGGAACCGGTTTTCGATCCCGGTACCGCGCACGCTACGATGTTCTGGCTGGCGCGACCGGATGGTCGATCCGGCGATGGTGGGTGTAGCTCAGTCGGTAGAGCACTGGGTTGTGGTCCCAGGTGTCGCGGGTTCAATTCCCGTCACTCACCCCAGGTACGCGTGGCCCCGACGTCCAACGTCGGGGCCACGGTCGTTCCGCACCCCACCCTTTCCGGCCGACGATCACGAAAGTGGCTCTGACCAGCCGATTGGGAGCGCCAGCGGGCCCTGTGCTAACGTTTTCGCCGTCAGCAGGAGCGTAAGCACCTGGCTAGCGCCGCTAGCTCAACTGGCAGAGCAGCTGGCTCTTAACCAGCGGGTTCGGGGTTCGAGTCCCTGGCGGCGCACCACTGAAGCGTAGATCGACACTATCGTTGACCTGCGCTTCAGTCGTCTCTGAGGCTGCTTGCGGATGTTCGAAACTGTGCGTCGCGGCGTCATCCGCGCCCGAGACGCGCCCGAGACGACGCACCGACGCCCGAGGAATGATCAACGCAGTCTTTTCCGCCGCCGCGCGGGCTACTTCCGGTAGCACGTTGGTGTACAGATTGCTGGTCGTGGTGATAGAGGCATGTCGCAGCATCGCCTGCACCACCTTCATGTCGACCCCTGCCGCCAATGCCAGGGTCGCAGCTCCGTGGCGCAGGTCATGCAGCCGGATCGGAGGCAACCCCGCTTCCCGGGCAAGGAATTGGAAGCGTTCGGTCACGTCAGCCGGGTGGAGTGGACTGCCATCCCGTTGCGTAAACACCAAACCGGACGCGACCCAATTCTCTCCTGCCGCGAGCCGCTCCACCCCTTGACGGACCTGATGGTCACATAGCACGGCTACCGTGCCGGCATCCAACGCTACGGTCGCCTCGGACTCATCGGTCTTCGGCTTGGCCTGACCAGTCTCCCACCCGTACTGCACGAGCTGGTTGAGCACGTCGATCGTGCCGTCTTCCAGATTCGTGTCGATCCACCGCAGCCCGCACCCCTCGCCACGACGCAGCCCGCAATGGGAGATCAGGTGGAACAACGGATAGAGCCAATCACGGACCGCGTGATCGAGAAACTGCCCGGTCTGCGCCGGGGTCCACACCATCACCGGCGAGGGCACCTCACCCGTAGCCCGCCAGTGCGCGACCCGCTGCGGGGTCCACACCAAAGGCTTGGGCCGCTCAGCCGGAGGCATCTCGACCCACTTGGCGGCGTTCACGGTCAGCAACTCTTCGCGGATAGCGTCGTTGAGCGCGGCCCGCAAGGTCTCCCGGATTCGTTCCATCGACGAAGGACCGACCGGACGCTGCCATTTCACCGCTTCCCAACGTTCCTGGTCTTTGCTGGCCCGTGCAGCGGTGATCTGCTCATTGTGTTCTGCGATCTGCTCGAACATGTCGGCCACGTGCGCTACCCGCAGCTTGTCTAGCCGGACCGCGCCCAGGTAGCGGTTGAGGTAGAGCCGGATATGAGATTCGTAGCTGCGACGGGCATTACGGGACAGCCGCTTCTTCGTCGGTAGCCATGCCTTCAGCCACTGCTCCACCGTGGGGTGCTCCAGCACGGTGACCGAGGCGCGCAGCAGCCGGCGCACCGTCTCCACGTTCGGGATCGGCTTCTTGTCTTGGATCACCTGGGCGAGCAGATCACCGACCTTGCGTTGGGTGGCGGTGTCGTCCTCGTCCGGGATCGCGAGCAACGCGCGGACATCGTCCAACTCCTTCTGCGCGGCGGTGGAGGAGGAGAACCCACTACGTCGGCGCGGACGCCGAGCGTCTGCCGCATCAGCTGGTAGCTCAATGCGCCAACCCCATTGCCCGTGTCCGGTGCGGTTGCGCTTGGGGCACTTGCTGCCCAACGGTTTCCCTGCATCATCCACACAGGAACACCGACGAAACACCGACCCCACAGCCATTACACAACCCCCATCATGAACTGGATCGAACTGGTCATGACAGTCATGCTCGCGCTGAAGTGCCCGCTCGGGGAAGCCCGAGACCCGATCGGGCGTGCTCCGAGTCCTGATCCGGCCACTGGCCAAACGATCCATCCAGGCCCAACAACCGCAACAACCCGATGGTCGGCACTCGGTAGGAGCCACCCACCCGCAGCACCGGGCACGGGAACTCTCCCCCACGGGCCAGCATGTAGGCGGTGGTCCGGCCGATCCCCAACGCTCGACCGGCGGTCACTAGATCCACCGTGACCGCAAGCCCAGCGATGTCGGCGAACGTGAGCGCGATCGGATCCGGTGCAGGTGTCGACGGGTCCAATGTCATCGAGGCACCCTCTGCTCGGTGAGCCGACGCCACGAGAGAGCGCAACTGGCCGGATCCAGATCGATCCCTACGAAATCGCACCCCACACCGCGTGCGGCCAGTCCCGTAGTGCCGCTGCCGCAAAACGGATCCAAAACGGTGCCACCGGGCCGACAGCCCAGGCGCACACACCGCTGGGCCAGTGCCACGGGCCCGGCGGCCACATGTCCCCACCGTGAGCGAGGTGCCGGGATGATCCACACATCCGACCCCTCCTCCTGTTCCACTCGAAGGGTGTCGAGCGGCTCCGCGGCACCGGCGAGGTTCAGGACAAATATCATTTCGTGTCGTTGCGCCAGCCGGTCCCGCGCGCTCTCGGGGCGGGCGTTGGGCTTCACCCACACGATCGCTCGCCGCAACTGCCATCCACGCTGCATCAGCGCCAGCGCCACCCGCCACGGCACACCTTGCAAATCCTTCGCGCGGGAGCGAGTCTGGGGTGGACGCTGCGGGCCCTGCTTCCAGCTCACCCGCGCAGACGCGGTCCTGGCGCGTGAGCCGATCGCGATGTAGTTGCCCCACGACCCGCCAAAGGTGTCGGCCAGGTTCAGCCACACCGTGCCCGAAGGTGTCAGCACGCGAGTCAACCCGTCGAACACCCTGGCCAGTGAGGCAACGTAATCCTCGACGGTGGCTTCCAGCCCGTACTGGCCCGGTATCTGATAGTTGCGCAGACCCCAGTAGGGCGGCGAGGTCACCACACAGTCCACTGACCCCGCCGGCAACCCTGCCAGCACGCTTCCGGCATCCCCGGTCAGGAGGGTGACGCCCTCACTACTGCGGAACACAGCCCCTCGGCCTTGGTCTGTGACGCCAGGGCTCGGTGAGCGGCCATCTTCACTGTTCGGGCCACTCACGCAGCCATCCCCTCGCCTGCAATGGGCTGGTCCAGGCCCAGGCGGCGCAGTCCGATGGCGTGGAACTCTTCGTTCAGGTCGATCCCGATGTAGGACCGGCCCAGCTCTTGTGCGGCCAGGCCGGTGGTCGCGGCTCCACTGAACGGGTCGAGCACCACACCACCCGGCCGGCAGCGGACGACCTACGCACGCGCGAATACGTGGGAGGCCGACTGAGGGCGATGCGCAAATCGACTGGATTGACCCTCGACATTGCCGCCCGGTACTTGCACCTGCCCACAGACATGCTGGATCAGATGGAGAGCGGGCAATTTGCCGTGCCACCCCACTGGCACAGTCGATGACGAAGATGTACGGCCACCCGGATTCGGATGTACTCGTGATGGCTCGTCTGGCCCGACACCGGGGCAGGGTAAGCGACTTCGCCGCCTGGCATCTGGATCAGTTGGCCTGGGAGTGCAGCGCGACACGGCTCTGTGAGGTGGCAGTGACTCATATCCCAGAACTACTGCACACCAGCGACTACGCACGGGCGGTGTACACCTCGCACTCCCAGACAGCGTTCGCATCGCAGATCAGGTGCACCTGGGCGAGCGAGCTGACTGAACACCTGATCCAGACCGGCTTGGCCGCCCTAGCCCTGCGCCAAGGCCGCCTGGCAGGTCCGCCCTGGATGCCGATGCATCTGGTTGTCACCGAGAGCGCACTACGGGCACCGCTTGTCTCACCTCATGTGATGGCCCAGCAGTGGGCACATCTGATGGCGGTCATCGAGCAGCAAGCGGTGACTGTGAGGATACTGCCGAAGACTCGCTCCGGTCTGGTCGGCGCCCAGCACGGATGGCGATTGCTGGAATTCTCGAACGGGCTGGACCCACGATGGTTGTTCCGTCGCTACGGCGGCGTGAACGCTCCGACTGACGGTCAGGAGGATGTCGCGACGGCGTACCGCAAGTATCTCCGACTCCGCGCGGCGAGCCTGTCAGCTGATGACTCACAGGACTTCATCCAACAACTGATCATCGGGGCTTCGCGTCGGAAGCGTCAACACGGCCCGTAAGCCTGGCCGTCGGGGCACTCGGTGAGGATGCTGACCGGTTCCCACTGGCCGTTACGCAGGTTCAGGTCACGGGGCTGTGAAGCGGTCACGAACGGAACCCCCCGAAGCCGTGGGTACGCCGACGGTCCACGGCCGCGTGCTGGGGGCTGTGCTGCGCGCAGCGCAGCGGGCGGCAACCGATGGGCGGTGATGTGGCGCCGCGTCGGGGGGCTCACTCGATCGGGGCGACGTTGTCGGCGCCGGGCCGCAGCGGGCTTCCCGTTGCTGGTCAGCGGTCCAGAATGGCCAGGTGAGCGACAACGCGACGGCCTCGACTGCACGAGTCGAGACGACGCCGGCCGTGCCGGACACGGACTACGTGTGGCTGGTGGAGACCAGCGACGAGGGCGAAACCTGGTCGCAGGAGTTCC
>DASUJK010000454.1:0-28770 GCA_036279295.1 Pseudonocardiaceae bacterium
GTTGCGGCACTGCGGTCAGGTCGGTCATCGGCCCTCCGGGACGGGGTAACGGACACACGCCACCTGCCCGCCGTCGATCGGGCGCAGCGCTGGCAACTCCTGCCGGCAGATCTCGATCACGTGCGGGCAGCGGTGTGCGAACGGGCAGCCGGCAGCCGGGGCCGGCACGCCATTGGGCCGGTCGCGATCGCGGCGCTTTTGTTGCTGTGCTACGGGATCGGGGACCGGCGCCGCGGCCAGCAGCGCCTCGGTGTAGGGATGTCGAGGGTGGTCGCAGACCTCGGCGGTGGGGCCGGTTTCCAGCACGTGACCCCGGTACAGCACGACGACGCGGTGCGCGATGTGCCGGATGACCGCCAGGTCGTGGGTGATGAACAGATAGCTCACGCCCAGATCACGTTGCAGCTTGTTCAGCAGGTTGATCACCTGGGCCTGGATGGACAGGTCCAGCGCGCTGGTCGGCTCGTCACAGATGATCAGCTCGGGTTCGACGATGATGGCCCGGGCGATGGCGATGCGCTGCCGCTGGCCGCCGGAGAAGTGCGCCGGGTACCGGTCTGCGGCATCGGCGGGCAGGCCAACCCGGTCCAGTGCGGCGGCGACCGCCTCCCGGACCGCGGGCCTACCGTGTGCCAGCAGCGGTTCGGCCAGCGTGCTGCCGATGGTGCGCATCGGGTTCAGCGAACCGTACGGATCCTGGAAGATGACCTGGATGCGCTGGGTCAGGGCGCGCCGGTGGCCGGCGGTGGCGTTGGTGATGGCCTCGCCGTCGAACCGGATGGTGCCGGAGCTGGCCGGTACCAGGCCGAGGACCGCGTTGCCGATGGTGGACTTGCCGGAACCGCTCTCCCCCACCAGGGCGACGGTCTCGCCACGGCCGATCCGCAGCGTCGCCTCCCGTACGGCGGTCAGTTCTGGCTGCCTGCGGCCACGGCGATAACGGACGGTGAGCCGGTCGGTTTCCAGTAGCACGTCGGTCATCGGGCCACCAGTTGGTCGGAGTGGACGCAGCGGGTCAGGTGCCCGGGTGCCGCGGTGCCCAACGGGATGGCCTCGGCGCCGCAGCTCTCGGTGGCGTAGCGGCAGCGGGGCAGGAAGTGACAGCTGACCGGCCAGGCCGACGGCGGTGGCACCGTGCCCGGGATCGCCGGCAGGTCGCCGGTGGTCGCCGCGAGATGGGGATTGGCGGCCAGCAGGCCCTCGGTGTAGGGATGCCGCGGTGCCCGGTACAGCTCGGTCACGCCAGCCTGTTCCACGATCTGCCCGGCGTACATGACGACCGCGCGGTCACACAGGTCCGCAAGCACGCCCCAGTCATGGGTGACCAGGATGACCGCCATGCCCAGCCGGGCCCGCAGGTCGGCCAGCAGCGCCAGGATCTCCGCCTGCACGGTGACGTCCAACGCGGTGGTCGGCTCGTCGGCGACCAGCAGCACCGGATCGCCCGCCAGCGCCAGCGCGATGGCGACCCGCTGCGCCATCCCGCCGGACAGTTCGTGCGGATAGCGGCGAGCGACCTGGTCGGGTTCGGGCAGGTTCACCAGGTCCAGCAGTTCCAGGGCGCGTGCTCGGCCCTGTCGGCGGGACATGGTGGAGTGCCGGCGCACCACCTCCACCAGCTGGCTGCCGACCCGGAACGACGGGTCGAGGCCGGCCATGGGTTCCTGGGAGATCAGCCCGATGCGCGAGCCGCGAACGCGGGCGTGTTCGCGCTCGGTCAGCCGGGCCAGATCTCGGCCCTCGAAGCGGGCGCTGCCGGCGATGATCCGCCCGCCGTCGGGCAGCAGGCCGAGCAGGCCGCGCGCGGTCATCGTCTTGCCGCACCCGGATTCACCCACGATCCCGACCGCCTCCCCGGCCGCCACGTCGAAACTGACGTCCTGCACCACCGTCACGTCCCCGGCCTCGCCGGGGAAGGCGATGGTCAGACCGCGCACCGACAGCAACGCATCGACATGTTCGGTGTCCACAGTGGAGTGCATGACCGGTCGGCGGGCCGTGCTCTGCGTCCGCTGGAACCGGCCGACGGTGACGTCCCAGACCGCGTCGCCGAGCAGCCCGAGCGCCAGCACGGTCAGCACCAGCACTCCGCCGGTGGGCACCAGCAGCCACTGGTCCCGGCTCAGCACCTGGGACGCCTCGCCGACCATGTTGCCCCAGCTCGGTCCCCTGGTCTCCGGTGTGCTCAGGCCGAGGAACGACAGGGCCGCCTGGACCAGCACGGCGACGGCGGAGAACAGGGACAGCTGCACGATGACGGGCCCGGTCAGCCGGGGCAGGATGTGGCGGATCATGATCCGCAGGTTGGTCAGCCCGGCCAGCCGAGCCGCCTTGACGTACAACTCCTGGCGCAGCGCCATGGACTGGCCGCGCACCACCCGCAGCAGGGTGGGGCAGCTGAGCACGCCGAGCGCGACCATGGTGACCAGGTCGTCACCGGGGAACACCGACACGACCATGAGCAGCACGATGATCGCCGGCAGGGCCAGCACCAGGTCGGCGAACCGGGCGGTGACACCGTCGACCCAGCCGCCCCGGAACCCGGCCACCAGGCCGAGGCCGACCCCGAGCACGGCGAACACCACCGTGGCCTCCACCGTGGACAGCAGGGTGATCTGACCGCCGAACATCAGCCGGGACAGCACATCCCGGCCCAACCGATCGGTGCCCAGCCAGTGCGCCGCGCTCGGCCCGCTCAGCGCGTGGGCCAGGTCCTGGGCCGCCGGATCGGTCGGCGCGAACACCGGCGCGCCCACCGACGCGACCACGACGACCAGCAGGTAGCCCGCTGCCACCCTGCCCAGCGGTTTGCGCAGCAGCACCCGCCACGCCCGACAGGTCCTGGCCGCCGTCGGCGCCGGCGCGGGCTCGACCACGGACGACGCCGACGCGGACGCGATCGTCATGACGCACGCACCTTCGGGTTGAGCCAGCGGTAGGACATGTCCACCAGCAGGTTCGCGATGACCACGACGACGGTGAAGTAGAAGGCGACACCCGCGATCACCGGCAGGTCATGGCCGCCGCTGGCGGTGACCGCCTCCTGCCCGAGGCCAGGGATGGAGAACACGCTCTCCACCAGCACGGTGCCGCCCAGCAGGCTCACCAGCAGCAATCCCAGCACGGTCACCACCGGAATCGCCGCGTTGCGCAGCGCGTGCCGCAGCACGATCGAACCGGTGGACAGTCCCCTGGCCCGCAACATGGTGACGAACTCCCTGCCGAGGACCTCGGCCATCGCGTCCCTGGTCTGTTTGGCGATGAACGCCACCCCGCCGGCCGACAGCGTGATGATCGGCAGCGCGATGCTGGCCAGCCAGCCTGCCGGATCGCCAACCGGATCGACGTAGCCGCCTGCCGGGAACACGGCCAGTCGCACGGCGAACAGTTCCACCAGTACCAGCGCCAGCCAGAAGTTCGGCACGGCGAGACCGAGCAGGGAGATGAAGTCGACCAGCCGGCCGAGGACACCACCCGACCGGGCGCTGATGATGCCGAGGCCGACACCCACCACACCGGACACCAGCACGGTGCCCAGCGTGATCGACAGGCTGGGCCCGATCCGGTCGGCCAGCACCTCGGTGACCGGTTGCCCGCTGAACAGGTCGGTGCCCAGGCTGCCGTGCAGCAGGTTCGACAACCAGTGCCAGTACTGCGCCGCCAACGGCTGGTCGATGCCCAGCAGGTGCCGCATCTGCTGGTACTGCTGCTCGGTGTAGGAGCCGCTCGCGCTGGACAGGATCGACCTGGCCGCGTCGCCCGGCGCCAGCGACACCAGCACGAACGTCAACGCGGTCACCACGAACAGCAGCACCAGCGACGAGACCAGCCAGCGCAGCGTCTGTCGCACCATCACTTCCTCCCGTTCGCCGTCACGCGGCCGCCGGCTGGATCTCGTACAACTCCATCAGCGGCGCCTTGGCCGAGGTGGCCGTGCCGGTGACGGTCTTCCGCGCGTAGTACGCCAGATTGGTCGTCACCACGGGCACGAACCAGGCCTGGTGCACCAGGTAGCCCTCGATCTGCTGGTCCAGACTCGTCTGCTCGGCGCCGGAGGACCGCGCTTCCCGGTCGAACAGGGCCTGCAGGACGGGATCGGCGACGTGGAACGGGTTGAACGACGCCGTGGGCAGATACAGCGACGGCCCCTCCATCCACAGTGGCAGCTGGCCGAACGCTGTCATGAACGCGGGGAACTTGGCACCGAACGCGTCCGACACGTACTGGTTGTCGTTGGCGTAGTCGGTGATCTGGAGGTTGACGCCGACCTGCTTCCACTGCTGCTCCAACGCCTGCGCCACCAGGTTGAGCTGCTGCACCTCGGGAGTGACGATCCGCAGGCTGAAGCCGTTGGGGTAGCCGGCAGCGGCCAGCAGTTGCTTGGCCTTCGCCACGTCATGCGGGTACGTCCCGTTCAACGCGGCGTCGAAACCGTAGCCACCGGGTACCGTCAGCTGGTTGGTCGGCTTCCCGACGCCGCCGAACAACGCGTCGGTGATGGCGACACGGTCGGTCGCGTAGTTCAGCGCCTGCCGAACCCGCACGTCGGCCAGCGGTTTGGCCAGCGTGCCGTGCCGGTCCGCCAGCACGACACCCGACCACAGCAGCGGCGAGCCGGTGACGTTCAACCCGGCCTGCGCCGCGGCCGACACAGTGGACGGATCACCGCCGGCAACGTCGGCCTGACCGGTCTTGAGCGCGTTGAGCACCGACTGGGCGTCGGTGATGACCCGGATGACGACCTTGTGCCAGTGCACCGACGCCTTGTCGTAGTAGTTCGGATTCGGCACGTACGTGTAGTGGTCGCCGTCCACGGTCTGCGCGGGATCGAGCATGTACGGGCCGGCGCCGAACGTGCGCGTGCCGAGCTTCCCGGTCGCGTGCAGTCCCGTCGGCGAGATGACACCACCGACCACGTAGTCCTGGGTCAGGATGATCGGTAGGTTCGGATTCGGCTTCGTACCGGTGATCGTCACGGTCGACGGATCGGTGGCCGTGAACGTGTCGCCGCTCAACAACGGCGCCATCTGGCCGCTGGATGCCAGCACGTACCGCAGGTGATCGGCAACGCCCTGCGCCGTCAGGGCGCCGCCGTCGGCGAACTTCACGCCCGGCCGCAGATGCATCACGAACGTGGTGTTGCCAGTGCCCGTGTACGCCCAGGACTGCGCCAGCCCCGGGGCGAGGCTGCCGTCCGACCGGCGCACGATCAGCGGTTCGTAGGCCAGTTCGTCGAAGTAGGCGTCGTTCTGCACGGCTTTCGCCGGATCCAGGGTCTGTGGTGCCACGCTCCACGCCACGGTCAGCGTGTCGCCGGCCTTGCCACTGGCGGCCGGCCGGCCCGCACCGGGCGACGCACCGCCGCAGGCGGTCAACGCGAGGGCCATCGTGCTGATCAATGCCGCGGCTGTCGCGGCCGGGCCACCGCGGCGTCGCGCGGCGGACGGACAAGAACGCATCGTTGTCTCCTTGCCGAATCTCCTGCCGAGCTGTGTGTCCCCCGGATGTAGCGAGAAGGAAACCATGGTCGCCATAAAGTGTCAAGAACTTCATGCAAAGCACTTCGCAGCCGGTCAGGGCGATACGGCAGGCTGAACATCCGATCTTGTCGGCCCACCGGGTGCCGTGGTTGCCGGCCGAATGGTAAAACGATCTACTACATGATGATCCAGGCAACGAGGCGTCGCCCAACCGCTGCGGCAGCAGCACTTCACGGTGGACCCTCGGCCGCCGGGAATGGGATGGATGCTCCAGGAGCAGCCGCGCGACGGTCAGCCGCCGCTGTTCAGGGACGGCGACCTCCCCGGCTTCCATGCCAATCTCGCGATGCTGCGCGCCAAGGGGCTCGGGATCTACGTCGTCCGCAACGGCGACGGGACGAACGGCGTCGCGAACTGGGACGGCAAGGACCTCATCGACCAGATCGTCGACCGCTACGTCCCGAACACGAATCGGCCGTCAAGTGCGGTCAACGGCCGCTGCTCGCGTTCCCCTGGTTCCCGATACTGGCGCTGGTGCGACGGCGCAGTGGCAAGCAGCCGCATTCGCGCTGGGCGCGGGCGGCGCGTGTCGTGGCGTGGCTCACCGGCCTGGCACGGCGGCGCGGACGACGCCGCTGGCCCTGAACGGAATCGTGGTGGCGACAACGGCACTGGTCTACGACATGGTCGGCTCCCCGGTGGTTTGGGTTCTGCCGTGACGGGTATCACAGAGGCGCACCGCGTGCAGCCCGCCTCGACCTGAGGGAAGCCATGACCGACATCGAACGACAGCTACTGCGCATCGTCCTGTCCGAAGTCGTCTATCCGGCACGGCGCTGGGAGATCATCACCGCCGCCGACACCTACGGCGCCGACGGCGGAACCAGGCAGCGGTTACGCAGGCTCCCGCTGCGCAACCGGCCGTTCCGCGACCTGCAGGACATCGTGGACGCCCTGGACGCCATCCGCCGCACCCGTCAGTGATCCGTCCGGCACAGACATGCACCACATGGATGGTTTGGGCGGTACACCCTCCTGGGTAGTCGTCAGAGCACGCCGCCGGGCGCGCTCTCCGCGCTGCCGGGCACGTTCACCGTGAGGAGGCGTGACACATGACGACATCCGAGCACAAGCCGACGACGACGGACGCCGGTGTCCCCGTCGAGAGCGACGAGCACTCGCTCACCGTCGGTCCCGACGGTCCGATCCTGTTGCAGGACAACTACCTCATCGAGCAGATGGCGCAGTTCAACCGGGAACGGGTGCCGGAACGCCAACCACACGCCAAGGGCAGCGGCGCTTTCGGGCATTTCGAGGTCACCAACGACGTGACCGCGTACACCAGGGCGGCCGTCTTCCAGCCTGGGACGAAGACCGATGTGCTGGCCCGGTTCTCCACCGTGGCCGGCGAGCGCGGCAGCCCCGACACGTGGCGCGACCCGCGTGGTTTCGCCCTCAAGTTCTACACCGCCGACGGCAACTACGACATGGTCGGCAACAACACCCCGGTGTTCTTCATCAAGGACCCGATGAAGTTCCAGCACTTCATCCGATCGCAGAAACGCCGCGCCGACAACAACCTGCGTGACCACGACATGCAGTGGGACTTCTGGACACTGTCGCCGGAGTCGGCACACCAGGTCACCTGGCTGATGGGCGATCGGGGCATTCCGCGCACGTGGCGACACATGAACGGCTACAGCTCGCACACCTACATGTGGATCAACGAAGCGCGCGAGAAGTTCTGGGTCAAGTACCACTTCAAGACCGACCAGGGCATCGAGTTCTTCACCCAGGACGAGTCCGACCAGATGGCATCCGCGGACACCGACTACCACACCAGGGACCTGTTCGAGTCGATCGAGCGCGGCGACCATCCCAGTTGGACACTGCACATGCAGATCATGCCGTTCGCGGACGCCGAGAACTACCGGTTCAACCCGTTCGACCTGACGAAGGTGTGGCCGCACGAGGACTACCCGCTGATCGAGGTCGGCAGGCTGACACTGGACCGCAACCCGACCGATCACCACACGGAGATCGAGCAGGCCGCGTTCGAGCCGAACAACCTGGTGCCGGGCATCGGGCCGAGCCCGGATCGGATGCTGTTGGCGCGGCTGTTCTCCTACGCCGACGCGCACCGCTACCGGATCGGCGCCAACTACCGGCAGTTGCGGGTCAACGCGCCGCACGCGCCCGTGCACAGCTACAGCAAGGACGGCGCGATGCGGTACGAACCGGTTTCGGACCCGGTGTACGCGCCCAACTCGAAGGGCGGCCCCAAGGCGGACATCACTCGATCCGGTGAACCTGCCGGGTGGGCCACCAGCGGTGAGATGGTCCGGTCCGCATATGTGTCGCACGAGGCGGACGACGACTGGGGCCAGGCCGGCACGCTGGTCAGGGACGTCTTCGACGACGCGGCCAGGGAGCGACTGGTGGACAACGTCGTCGGTCATCTGCTCAACGGTGTCAGCGAACCGGTGCTGCGGCGGGCGTTCGAGTACTGGCGCAACGTGGACAAGGATCTCGGCGACCGCATCGAGACCGGCGTGCACGCCAAGCACGACGAGAAGGACCCGAAGGCGGCCGCACAGGGCAACGGCGCCCGCAAGAGCATGCGGGCCAAGGCATAGGACCTGGCCACCGACCGATCGGAAGGACACAGATGGTTGGCATCGGCTACACGCTGATGACAGAACAAGCCGGGCCGAGGGCATTGGTGTCCCATGCGGCGTCGGCGGAAGCAGCCGGGTTCGACTTCGAGGTCATCAGCGACCACTATTTCCCTTGGCTGGCCAGCCAAGGGCACGCTCCGTATGCCTGGAGCGTGCTCGGGGCGGTCACCCAGGTCACCGAGCGGGTGGAGCTGATGACCTACGTCACGTGTCCGACCGGGAGGTACCACCCCGCCGTCGTCGCGCAGAAGGCGGCGACGGTGCAACTGTTGGCCGGCGGGCGGTTCACCCTCGGCCTCGGTGCGGGCGAGAACCTGAACGAACATGTGACGGGCGCAGGCTGGCCGCCGGTCGACATCCGGCACGAGATGCTGGCCGAGGCGCTGACCATCATCGCCTCGCTGTTCGACGGCGGTTATGTGAGCTATCGGGGCAAGCACTTCACTGTCGACTCGGCCAAGCTGTGGGACCTGCCCGACCGGCGGGTGCCGATCGCCACGGCCGTGTCCGGGCCGCAGTCGGTTGAGCTGGCCGCACCACGGTCGGACGCGATGATCGCGGTCCAACCGGACGCCGACCTGGTGCTCCACTGGGACTCGCTGCCCGGGGACTCGATGCGGCGCAAGATCGCGCAGGTCCCGATCTGCTGGGACACCGACCGGGACAAGGCGGTGCGCAGGGCACACGAGCAGTTCCGTTGGTTCGCAGGCGGATGGAAGGTGAACGCGGAACTGCCCGGCACGGAGGCATTCACCGCCGCCACCCAGTTCGTCACGGAGCAGGACACCGCGGCGAACATCCCGTGTGGGCCGGAGATCGAGCCGATCCTGGATGCCGTCGGCCAGTTCTGGCGGGCCGGCTTCACGGATGTGGCGCTGGTGCAGATCGGCGGCGACCAGCAGGACGAGTTCTTCCCGTTCGCGGAGCGGGAACTGCTGCCGGCTCTGCGCTCCGCGGCCGGTTAGGCCCCGGGATCGCTTTACCGGTTCACGATGGCGGCGGCTGGGCTGGCCCCGGTTCGGGCTGGGGCTCGGGATCGGGCTGGATCGGCCGGATCGGCTGCGGCGGCGGGATGACATCCGGGTCGGGCGGCGCCGGTACCGGTTCCGGCGGGGCGGGTGGCACGGTCAGTTCAATGCCTGACATGGCAAACCCCCTTTCGTTCAGTCCGGGCTACCCAGAATCCGTTCCTTCGCAACAGTTTGCTGGTCACCGGGTAGCGATCCGTGGGACCGGCCGACGTCTGAACCGATTCCGGACACGGCTGATGCCGTTGTGATGTTTGAAGTCCGGCCAGAACGGGATGCTCCTCTGTGGGCGGACAACTGGTGTCGCGCCCGCCGACATCCTCCAGAGGAGGGCGGGACAATGATCGTTCTCGGAGTCATTCTGATCATCATCGGTTTCCTCGTCGGAATACCGGTGCTGTACACCATCGGCATCATCCTCGCCGTGGTCGGCGTGGTGTTCGCGGTGCTGGGCGCCACGGGGCGCGCCATCGGTGGCCGTGCACACTGGTTCTGAGCCACTGGCATCGTCGCCTGACCCACGAAGCATCCACAATCGACGGTGACCAGCCCGAACCGGTCACCGAACACGGCACATCGAACCCGCGGGGCAAGTCCCCCGCGGGTTCGATGCTGTGTGCAATGGGTAGTCACCAGTCATGGCCCATCAAGCAGATCCGCAACCACAGGCTGATCAGCAGCCTGGCCCGACGAACACCCTGGCCAGCGGCATGACGACGACGGGCGAGGTGCCTGGCAGCGACCTGGTGCCGGTCGATCCGGACCCAGAGGCACTGGTCACCGCGCGGGTGGCCCTCGTGATCGAAGCGGTACTCCTCACCGCCCTCGGCGTGTGGGGCCTGGTCGCCGACCTCACCGAGCGCGGCAACGGTCCGGCCGGCGCGCCGGTGCTGCTGTTCCACATCACCTGGCAGCACGCGATCGTCCTGCTGGCAACGGCTGTCCTGGCGCTGGTCGGCACCACGAACCACGCCTGGGCGCTCCGGGCGACCGGGCTCCAGGCGGTCGGCTACGGCGTCATGTTCATCACGGGCGTCGGCGCGGTCAACTGGTTCGCCGGCCCGGCGAACAACTGGCTGCACGCATTTCTCGCGGTGCTCGGTCTCGGACTGCTCATGTGGGCGGCCGAAAGAGCCTTCGGTGGCAGCTACTGGGTGCGCAGGAGCGAGCGCGACAGGGCCGAGAGCAACAGGTGAGCCGGTCCGAATCGGTGCGGCGCTACCGACGCGCCTGCGACTTCCTCGCCGCCGGCATGATCTACCTGAAGGAACAACGTGCTGCTCACCGAGCCGTTGCGGCGTGAGCACCTCAAACCCCGGCTGCTGGGGCACTGGGGCACCTGCCCCGGCATCACATGTCTCTACAGCGGGCTCAACGGCCTGGTGCGGCGCACCGGTCGGCGGACGCTGCTGGTCACCGGACCGGGCCACGGTGCGCCCGCCGTGCACGCGAATCTCTGGTTGGAAGCTACTCACGCGCACCACGACCCGGCCCTGATCCGGGACGGACGCGGGCTGACCGAACTGGTCAGGCGATTCTCCTGGCCCGGCGGCTTCCCCAGCCACCTCTCCCCCGAGGTGCCCGGCGTCATCCACGAAGGCGGGGAACTGGGCTCCGCGCTGGCCACGGCCTTCGGTGCTGCCATGGACAATCCGGAGCTACTGGTCGCGTGCCTGGTCGGCGACGGGGAGGCGGAAACCGGGCCGACAGCAGGCTCGTGGCACGCGAACAAGCTCCTCGACCCGGTGTGATCAGCCCGCCCGGCGCTGCCGTCCCGGTCCTCGTCGTGCGGCCACGCGAGGAACTGCAACTGTGCCGCGACACGATGGCCGCGCTCGCCGATGCCGATTCGGAGTGAAAACGGCCGGGCCATGCCCTCCCGGTAGGCATGGCCCGGCCGCCCGACCGGTCAGCCCCGCGGGCTCTCCGGTGTGTGTCCGATGACCGGGTTGTGCTGCGGCTCCGGATCGACCGCGCCGCGCCAACCGCCGGTCTGCTGGCCTGCGCCCTCGACGAACTCCTTGAACCGCACCAGGTCGCCCTGCAGGCTGTGACCGAGCACACCGGTCACCGCACCCGCACGCTCGGCGATGCCCTCCGGCTCCAGCTCCAGTTGCAGGTGCACCCGGGTGGCCTCGTCGCTCAGCCGGTGGAACGTCACCACGCCGGCCTGCGTGGGACCGTTGTCGGCGCGCCACGCGATCCGCTCGTCCGGCTGCTGCTCGGTGATCGTCGCGTCGAACTCACGCCGGACACCGCCGACCGACGTCACCCAGTGCGTCCTGGTGGGCGTCTCCTGGGTGATCTGGTCAACACCGGACATGAACATCGGGAAGGTCTCGAACTGCGTCCACTGGTCGTAGGCGACGCGCACCGGGACGGCTACGTCCACTGACTTCTCGTACACGGGCATGTCGTCGTCCTCCTTCAGTTGGTGTTCAGTGGCATACCCATCGACCGCGCGGGACACACATCGACCGCCCGGCGTCCATGTCAGCTGGCCGGAACGCCAGGAATCGGCCGCACCCTGGCCTGCAATCGACCATCGAGGACACGACTGTCGAGCACCGGCTGCGGTGCTGTCGCCGGGCCACGCACGATCGAGCCGTCCATGAGCCGGAACACGCTGCTGTGCCACGGGCACACCACGCACCGAGCACCGTCCTGCTCGGTGAACTCGCCCTGGTGCAACGGCGCGGCCATGTGGCTGCACCGGTCGTGCAACACGAAGAAGTCGCCGTCGGCCAGCAGCACCAGCACCGGAATGAGTCCTGCCGACACCCGCACCGGTTCGCCGTCGACGAAGTCACCGACCGCACCCAGGTCGGTCCAGTTCCCTGGGCCGGCGTGGGGCACCTCGGCCGCGTGGTTGGGTCCGGCCGCCCAGCGGAAGGCCAGGTCGCCGCCGAGCGCGGCGCCGGTGGCGGCCAGCGAGAACCCGAGCAGCCCGGCGAGCACGCCACCCCGCCTACCGGTCGCACGCAGGCGCAGCGACACCAGGTAGCAGCCCAGCGCCGCCGAGTTCGCTGCCGCGTGCACGACACCGACCCGCTGCTGTTCCTCGTGCCCTTCCGCGTAGTCGGCCAGGCCGGCGGCAGCGGCCGGCAGGCTGCCGAGCACTCCGAACCGGATCAGCCGGGTCGCGGCCTGCCGGTCGCCGGTCACGTCCAGCAACGCGGCGCTGGTGAAGCAACCGACAGCGAACTGGGCCAACGACGGGTGCAGCGGGTGGCCGAGCCAGACACCGTGCAGTGCGTCCTTGAGCGTGCCCGGCCGCAGCACCTTCTTCGTCGCGTCCCGAACACCGCCCGCCACGCCGTCCAGCCATGTCGCTCTCGCGACCCCGTCGACCGGGTCAATCTGTCTCATGACCGCTGAGTAACCAGCGCGATCGATGGCTAACCCCGAAAGCATGAACGGCCGGTGAGGGGGTATGCCATGGACATGCGACTAGGAGTGTTGGATGTCGGCTCCAACTCGGCCCAACTCCAGGTGGTCGACGCCCGCAGCGGCGCACCGCCCCTGCCGACCTATGCCCTGAAGGCCCCGACGCTGCTCGGCCAGGAGTTCGACGACGACGGCGCCATCACACCTGCCGGCGTGGACAGCGTGGTGCGGGCCGTCGACCACGCGCTGCGCACGGCCCGCCAGTTCGGTGTCGACCAGCTGTACGCCTTCGTCACGGCCGCCGTACGGGACGCGGCGAACCGGGAGTTGATCCTGGACCGGCTGGAGGCGGAGTGCGGGGTGCGGTTGCAGTTCCTGTCCGGCGAGGACGAGGCACGGCTGACCTATCTCGCCGCCCATCGCTGGCACGGCTGGTCGGCCGGGCGACTGCTGATGATCGACATCGGCGGCGGGTCGATGGAGATCGCGCTCGGCCGGGACGCGGAGCCGGATCTCGCGTTGTCCCTTCCACTCGGCGCGGGCCGTCTGACCAGGGAGTTCCTGCCCAGCGACATGCCGACCGCCCGGCAGCTCAAGGCCCTGCGCCGGCATGTGAACGCGACGCTGCGCGAGGTGAGCGACCGGCTGCGCTGGGAGGGACCGCCGGACCGCGCGGTCGCCACGTCCAAGACGTTCAAGCAGCTCGCCCGGTTGGCTGGTGCTCCACCGCAGCGCAAGGGACCGTTCGTACGGCGCATGCTGACCGCGAAGGATCTCGCCGAGTGGATCCCCAAGTTGGTGGCACTGACCGTGGCCGAGCGGGCGGAACTGCGCGGTGTGTCCCGGTCGCGAGCCCGGCAGATCATCGCGGGCGCCGTCGTGGCGAAGGCGACGATGAAGGCGCTGGACGTGACCCGGGTCGAGGTCAGCCCGTGGGCGCTGCGCGAGGGCATCGTGCTGCACTACCTCCAGTCCAACCTCGACCGGATGTCGATCGTCCCGTTGCGCCCGTTCACCGCGTTCGACAGCAGGGCGGCCGTGCGCAGCCTGGAAGTGAAACGAACCGAACAGAACGGAGTGGTCACATGACGAAGGCCGTCACGGTGCTGGGGACAGGCATCATGGGCGCGGGTGTCGCGCGCAGCCTGTTGCGTGCCGGGTTCGACGTCACGGTCTGGAACCGCAGCGCCGACAAGGCCACTCCCCTGGCCGACGACGGCGCCACGGTGGCACCGGATGTCGCGGCCGCCGTGTCCGGTGCCGATGTCGTGATCACGATGTTGTTCGACACGGTGGCCGTCACCGAGGTCGCGACGGCCGCGCTGCCGGCCATGCGCCGGGACGCCGTGTGGCTACAGACCAGCACGGTCGGCCTGGACGGCGTGCGCAGCCTCGCCGAACTCGCCGGGCAGCACGGCATCACGTTCGTCGACGCGCCCGTGCTGGGCACCCGCCAACCGGCCGAGGACGGCAAGCTGATCGTGCTGGCCGGCGGCCCGGCGGCCGCCCGGGACGCGGTCACGCCGGTACTGGATGCGATCGGCGCCCGCACGCTGTGGGTCGGCGAGCAGCCCGGCGACGGGCACCGGCTGAAGCTGGTCGCGAACTCGTGGGTCCTGTCCGTGACCGCGGCGACAGCGCAGGCCATCGGGCTGGCCGCCGATCTCGGCCTTGATCCGCAGCTGTTCCTCGACGTGATCGCGGGCGGCCCGCTGGACTCGCAGTATGCCCAGCTCAAGGGCAAGGCGATGATCAACGGCGACTTCACGCCGTCGTTCACGCTCAGCGGTGCCACGAAGGACGCCGACCTGATCCAGACCGCGCTGCGCGCGGCCGGTACGAACCCGGAGCTGATGGCGGCGCAACAGCGTCTGTTCGACGCCGCACAGCGCGCCGGCCACGGTGACGACGACATGGCCGCGGTGATCACCGCGATTCGGGCCGGCTGAGTACCCAGTCGGGACCGTGAGTACACATCGGCCCCACCGGCAATGACTTCTGCATGACCGACGACCGGGTGACCGCGATCCTCGACGCGGCAGCGCCCAAACCGCTGCCGCTGCCCCGCACCACCGAGACGCTCGCCGAGCAGTTGCGGCACATGGCCGGTTCGGGGGCGCTCGACCTGCCGTTGCCGGGCACCGGCCGGACGGGGCCGCGGTGGGCTGCGCTGGCCGCCATCGGCCGCTGCGATCTGGCGCTGGCCAGGGTGGCGGAGGGTCACACCGACGCTGTCGCGATCCTCGCCGAGGCCGGCCACGATCCCGTGCCCGGCGCGCTGTACGGCGTGTGGGCGGCCCGGTCCGGCGGCACCGGGGCCACCGTCGACGCCGGCCGGTTGGCCGGCACCGTGCGGTTCTGTTCCGGTGCCACCTTCCTGGACCGTGCCCTGGTCGCCGCCACATCGGCCGACGGCACCGGCTGGCTGTTCGACATCGACCTCGCCGACCCCGGTGTGCACCGGGACCCGGACAGCTGGCAGGCGATCGGGATGGACGCATCGGACAGCCTCGACGTGCATCTCGCCGGTGTGCGAGTGGACGGTGCCGTCGGCGGGCCCGGCTGGTATCTCAACCGCCGCGGCTTCCGGCTGGGCAGCGGCGGGGTGGCCGCGGTCTGGCTGGGCGGCACGGCAGGCGTGCTCGACACGGTCCTGGCGCTGCTGCGTGAGGCGCCCAGGGTCGACGAGCACCAGCTGGCCCATCTCGGCGCCCTGCACGCGATGCTGCGCGCCGCCGACGCGCTGCTCGCCGACACGGCCCGGCTCGTCGACAGCCACCCGGACCCCGACCCCACGATCCCGATCCGGACCGCGAAGGCCGCGATCGAGCGCGCGGCCTGGGACACCCGTGACCGGGTGCCCAGGATCACCGGGCCGACGCCGCTGTGCCGGGACCGGCGCTTCGCCCAACAACTGGCCGACCTGGAGGTCTACGTCCGCCAGCACCACGCCGAACGGGACCTCGCGGTGCTGGGTGCCGACGTGCTCGCCGCGGAGCGGCACAGGTGACCGGCCTGCTCGGCGCACCACGACCGCGGCCGTTCCCGGATGAGCGGCCCAGGCACGTCGTCGTGGTCGCCGCGTGTCCGGCGGACGTCGTTCTGGGTGTCAGCGGCCTGCTGCAACGCTGGTACGACGGCGGCGCATCCATCGTCGTCGCCACGTCGACCGACGACGCCGCCATGTTGGGCGCGTCGCTGAAGGCACAGGGCATGCCGGACATCGACGTGCACCGGCTCGACCAGTCCGCGGCCGGCCCTGCCGCACTGCTGCGCGACGCCGACGCGTGCCTGGTGCCGTGCCCGGACGACCACACGCTGGGCGAGATCGCCCTGGCGGCCGCGCCCGTCACGGCACACCGGTGGTCCTACCGGCTCGCGACACCGGACGACATCCGGCGGCCCGACGCGTTCCTGCACCGGCTGACCGAGCGACAACAGCGCCGCAAGGCCGATGGCGTCGCGGAACTCGGGTCTCCGGTCCACACCGGACCGGACGATGTGGAGGTCTTCTTCCGGCAGCCACCGACACGCACCGCCCCGGTCAGCCGGTTCACCGAGTTGTACGACGACGACGATCCGTGGGGCGTGGCCACGAAGTGGTACGAGCGACGCAAACGTGCGATGGTCCTGGCCGCGCTGCCGAACCAGCGTTACGGCACCGCCGTCGAACCGGCCTGCGGCACCGGGTTCCTGACCAGGGAACTGGCCGGTCGCTGTGACCGGGTGTTGGCGTCCGACCCGGTGCCCAGCGCGGTTCGCCGGTGCCGTGAGCACACGGCGGACCTGTCGAACGTGGACGTGTCGATCGGCACACTGCCCGACCTGCCGCCCGAACCTGCCGACCTGGTCGTGTTCAGCGAGATCCTCTACTACCTCGGTGACGACGACCTGACCGCCTCGGTGGCGGCAGCGGTCGAGCTGCTGCGGCCGGGCGGCCAGCTCATCGCCGTGCACTGGCTGCCGTGGGCGGCCGAGGCGCCCCGGGACGGTGCGGCGGCACACCGGTTCCTGCTCGCCCATACCGGGCTGACACCACAGGTCGAGCACGTCGACGAGCGTTTTGTGCTGCACGTGCTGGGTCGGCGGTGATCACTGCCGTCGGCGTCGTGGTGCCGGCGCGGGACGAGGCAGCGACGATCGGTGCGTGTGTCCGCAGCGTGTTCACGGCGTTGTCGGCGCTGCCGCCGGGCATCCACCGGTCGGTGTGCGTCGTGGCCGACCGCTGCACCGACGACACGGCGGCGGTGGCCGAGCTGGCCGGTGTGCCGGTGGTGCGCAACCGGTCGGCGATCACCATCGGTGAGGTCCGCGATCTCGGCGTCGACCACATCGACCTGGCGGGGCACCCGCCGGAGCGCTGGTGGCTGCTGTCCACCGACGCGGACACCACGGTCACTCCGGACTGGGCAGCGCGCCACCTGGAACATGCCCGGCGTGGCGCACACGCGGTCGCCGGAGTGGCGCTCCTGGCACCGCACGCCGCCCTGCCGGCGGCGGTCGCGCGCCGCTACTCGGCGTTGCTGGCCGGCACCCGGGGACCGGAGGGCCACGGCAACGTCTACGCGGCGAACCTGGGCGTGCGGGCCGACGCCTACCGGGCGGTCGGCGGCTTCGGAGCCGTGGCCACCGGTGAGGACCACGACCTGTGGCGGCGGCTGCGGCGGGCCGGCTACCGCTGCCGCTACGCGGAAGGCCCCCGGGTGGTCACGAGCGCACGCCGCCGCGGCCGGGCGCCCGGTGGCCTGGCCGACCTGCTCGCCACACTGGACCGGGAAGCCGATGTTGCGCTCGGCCGGTGAAGTGGGTAGCCATGCACCATGGCCATCGCAACCGTGAACCCGGCAACCGGCGAGACACTCCAGACGTTCGCGCCACTGGCCGACGACGAGATCAGCCGCCGTATCGAACTGGCCGACCGCACCTTCCACGAGCTGCGCCACACCACGTTCGGGCAGCGCGCCGAGTGGATGCGGGCGGCCGCCGACCTCCTGGACAAGGACGTCGAGGACCTGGCCCGGCTGATGACCACCGAGATGGGCAAGACGATCGGCGCGGCGCGGGCCGAGGTGCACAAGTGCGCGAAGGCGGCCCGCTTCTACGCCGAGCACGCCGAGGAGTTCCTCGCCGACCAGCCCGCCGACGCGGCGGCTGTGTCCGCGTCGACCGCGTACACCAGGTGGCTGCCGCTGGGCCCGGTGCTCGCCGTGATGCCGTGGAACTTCCCGCTGTGGCAGGTGATGCGGTTCGCGGCGCCCGCGCTGATGGCCGGCAACGTCGGGCTGCTCAAGCACGCGTCGAACGTCCCGCAGACCGCCCTGTGGTTGGGCGAGCTGTTCGGCAGGGCAGGGTTCCCGGCGGGTGCGTTCCAGACGCTGCTGGTGGGTTCGTCGGCCGTCGAACGGATTCTGAAGGACGGCCGGGTGGTGGCGGCGACGCTCACCGGTAGTGAGGGTGCCGGGCGGTCGGTGGCCGAGATCGCGGGCGGCCAGATCAAGAAGACCGTGCTGGAGCTGGGCGGCAGCGACGCGTTCGTGGTGATGCCGTCGGCGGACCTGGACGCCGCCGCCGGTGTCGCGGTGACGTCCCGCTGTCAGAACAACGGGCAGAGCTGCATCTCGGCGAAACGGTTCATCGTGCACGCCGACGTGGCCGACGAGTTCCAGCGGCTGTTCGTGGCGAAGATGTCGGCCCTCGTCGTCGGCGACCCGATGGACGAGGACACCGACGTCGGCCCGCTGGCGACCGAGCAGGGCCGCACGGACGTCGAGGAACTGGTTGCCGACGCCGTCTCCTCCGGTGCGACGGTGCTGTGCGGTGGGCAGCGCCCCGACCGGCCGGGCTGGTACTACCCGCCGACCGTCGTCACCGACATCACCACTGAGATGCGCATGTACCGCGAGGAACTCTTCGGCCCGGTCGCCCAGCTGTACCGGGTGGCCGACATCGACACGGCGATCACCCTGGCGAACGACACCCCGTTCGGCCTGAGCTCCAACGTGTGGACCGACGACGAGCAGGAACGCGGCCGCTTCGTCGACGAACTGGCCGTGGGCGCGACGTTCGTCAACGGCATGACCGTGTCCTACCCCGAGCTGCCCTTCGGTGGCGTCAAGACATCCGGTTACGGCCGTGAGCTGTCCGCGCTGGGCATCCGCGAGTTCTGCAACGCGAAAACGGTGTGGATCGGCTGACGAAGCGTGCCGAACACCCCCGGCACGGTCCATCCACCGCACGCGCGGCCCTCGCTCGCCGCAACACCTAACCGGGTGAGCGCTCGGCGCGGCGGCCCCACGCCGAGATCAGCGGCGCGAGCGTCAGGTCGAGTTCGCCGGCATCGATGGCGGCCAGGTGCGCGTCGATCTCCGTGTCCTCGGCCAGGCCGGCCGCGAGCAGTTCGCCGCGCACGTGCCGGAAGGTCGACGCCTCCAACCGGTCGCAGGCGAGTCCGCCGACCGGGAAGAACCCTGCCGCACCGACGTCGACCAGGCCGGCCGCACGCAATGTCCGTGGCAGGGTCCGGCCGAAGCGCAGGTCAGCGCCGCGCCGGGTGAGCAGTTCCCGGACCGCGTCGCGCAGCCGGTTGGCCCGCCGCTGCGCGGGGCCACTGTCGTCCAGGCAGGCCAGTGGCTGCAGCGCGGTGTCGGCATCCTCGACCAGCAGCCAGCCGCCCGGCCGGAGCGCCGCGGCCATCGTGGCCAACGCCGCAGCCCGGTCGGGTACATGGATCAGCACGAGCCGGGCGTGCACCAGATCGAAGGTCCCCGGCTCCGGGGACGGATCAGCGACGACGTCGTGCCGGCGCACCTCGTACCCCTGGCCTGCGGTCAGCCATGCCGGGTCGATGTCGGTGGCCAGCACGTGCCCGGACGGACCGACGACCGCGGCGAGCGCTTTCGGGATGCCGGGTCCACCGGCGCCCACTTCCCAGCAGCGCGAGCCGGCCCTGAGCCCCAGTCGATCGAGGTGCCCGCGCGTGACACCGTCGAACAGCTCGGCCAGCCACCCGAATCGTTCGCCGGCCTCGACGCGCGCGTTGTCCAGCAGATACTTGCCGGCGGCAGCGGACTGTCCACCTGTCGAATCCGGTCGGCCACCGACGTGCGGCGGGCGGTGTGAGGAACTCATCGGTACATGGTCAACCTCCCCAGACGATGGCGCGACAACGGGCCAGGGACATCTCACGTGGGTCCCCGCGCCGGCCCGGCCGCCGTCGGTGACTCCCCCGACAACTAGGCCGGCAGGGTGGCACCGAGCTGACGCACCACGCGCCACGGCGTTCCTCCGTACGATCCATCCCGGCGTAGCACCGTTCGCGGAGGGACTACGGATGTTTCGGCTGAACCAGGCGCGGCGACCGGTGTTGTTCGCGGTGACGACATCCGTGATGAGCGGTCTCGTCCTGGCCGGCATCACGCAAGCGCTGCGCACCGGCCTTTCCGCGGGCGCGACCGTCATCTGGTTCGCGGTGGCAGCCGGCGGTGTCGCGTTGCTCTGCCTGGCGGTGATCGGCACGATCTCACTGGTCCGCAAACCGCCGAGCAGAGCATTCCTGGTCACGTCGGCGTTCAGCCAGAAATACTATGTCGCCTCATTCGTGCAACGTGTGCAGAGCGCGCTCGACCAGGATGGTGTCGACCTGGTGATCAAGGTGCCGGATCGGGACTACGACGCCGGCGCTCAGGCCCATCACCTGCGCCGGATTCTGAGCCGGAAGCAGGATTTCCTCGGCGGCATCATCTTCGCCGGCGAGATACACCGACTGCACGACGACTTGTCGATGTTCTGCCGCGAATCGCACCTGCCGGTCGTGTTCACCGATGTCGAGCCGTTCGACACCGAGTCCGAGTATCCCGCCAACAGCGCCTACATCGGCTACGACACCGGCGAACTCGGCGCACTCGCCGGCAAGTGGCTGGTCGCCCACTTACGCGGTAGAACGCGCCCGCATGTCCTCATCATCGCCAGCCGCGAACACAGCGACCGGCAACGGCGCTGCGCACAAGCGATTCACGACGCACTGCCCACCGCGGTGGTCACGGTCGACGATGGGTGCGGATTCGTCCGCTCGCGAGCGTATGACGCTGTGTGCGCCCACGTCCGGCAGTTGGCCGCCACCGAACACCTTGACGCCGTCTTCTGCACCAATGACGAGATGGCGCTCGGGGTCGTGGACGCTCTCGCGCTACCCTCGCCGGCCACGACCGACACCGTCGTGATCGGCGTCGACGGCGTGCTGGAGGCAAGGGCGTTGATCGAGACCGGGCGGAGCAGGCTGCGCGCCACGGTGGTCCAGGACAGTCATCGGCTCGCCGTCAGCGTCGTGGACCTGCTGGCCAAGATGCACCGCGGTCAGCCGGTGCCGAAGCGGACGATCCTCAACGCGGAACTGTTCAGCGCAACACGCTGACCCCCGTCATGGTTCTCGTCCTGGGAGAAGCTGAAATCAGCCAACGGCAGATCGTCACGCGGGAGCTGGGTACGGCCGACCGGCCCACCCCGGTCCAGTTCCCAGTAGGCGAGACCGAACGCGGTCACGTTGGTCAGCCACACCTGCAACGCACCCACAACAACGCGGAGCCGCCGTTCGACCGGAACGCGATCAGCGGGCACCAGGCCACTCCCTCAGCCATCTCAACCGACCACGATGGACAGTCGCGGACAGCGTAGCGCTGTCACAGCCCGTTCCGGTCAGCCGCGGAAACCTGGCCCCGGGCACCGGGCAGGGTCACGATCGCCGGGATCGACCACAACTCCGGCATGCTCTTGACCTCGGCCAGCACCTCTCGGCGATCCATGCGCGGCAGGTTCAGGTCCAACAGGACCAGACCGGGCCGTGGCACACCCGCGAACTCGCCCTCACACCGCAGGAACTGCATGGCCTCCACCCCGTCGGACACCACGAACAGCCGGTTGCGGATCTTGTGGTGCTCGAACGCCTCCTGCGTCATCAACACGTCACCCGGGTCGTCCTCGACCAAGAGGATGTCGATGGTGTTGACCGTCATGTTCACCCGTGATCACGCGCTTTCGCTGTCGAGGACCGCTGATGGAAGGGCACCTGCTTCCGCACCCCCATACCCGTCTGCCGAGAATTCGAACCCAGCTGTGCTCAGGGCGACCAGACCGGCCTCCAGATCACGGCTGTTCGTGTACCGCTGCGCAGCCGCCTCCAACTCGCGCAGCCCACGCCGGTCCTCGGCCAGTTCACCGACCAGGGCCGTCAGCTCACCGGGGCCGGAACAGACCCGGACAAGGCCGGCCTCGGCCAGCAGTGCCGCGTTGGCCCTGCCGTGCCCGGCTATCGGGTTGTGCAGCACGACCGCCCGTCCGCAGGCCAACGCCTCCAACACGGTGGCCCCGCCGGCATTGGTCACCACCAGGTCCGCCGCGGCCATCAGCTCGGCCATGTTCTCAACCCAGCCGAGCACCCGCACCCGCCGCACGCAGTCGAACCGAACGCCCAACTCCGCGTGTTGTCGATCGTTGTGTCCGCTGACGACGACCACCTGCCACCGAGGATGGCCGTCCAACAGCTCCTGGACCGTGTCCCCGACCGGCCCGAACCCCAGCGAGCCACACGACACGACGGCCAACAGCGCCGTGTCGGGCATGTCCAGCCCACGCCGGGCCTCGGTCCGCGAGGCAGGCCGGAACGACTGCGCCACCGGTGGTGCGGTCACCGCCACCACCGCACCGGGCACCGCGTCGCGCGCCGGCCGCACGGCAACCTCGTGCAGGACCAGGTTGAGGTCCACATCCGCGTGCACCCAGGAGGGGTGCGGAGCGAAGTCACAGATCCATGCCCCGGTGCGCACCGAAAGGTCACGGTGCCGCCGCAACCACTCCAGGCCGGTGCTGGCCATCGGGAAGGTGGACACCACCAGGTCCGGCCGGCACCGTGCCAGCACCGGCAGCAGGCGCCGTCCCGTCCACATGCCCATGAACCGCTTCGCGGCACGCGCGAACCACCGCCGTCGCCACAGTGACCCGTAGAAGTACTCGTAGGCCCACGGCCAGTGCTGCACGCTGCCGGCATAGATCCCCCGGAACAGCGGCGCCGTGCCGAGACCAACGGCGTCCAGTACGTCGACCCACTGCACCGTGGCGTCGGGCCACAACCTGGTGACGGCGGCGGCCAACGCACGGCCAGCAGCGTCATGTCCGGCACCCATCGCCGCCGACACAACCAGAACCCGGTCCGGCTGCGCCGGTTCGCCACTCGGTGAGGTCATGCCCGAGAGCTACCCGAGATTCGGGCGATCAACACTGTGGTTACCGCCACCCGGTGAACACCGTTCACCGGTAGATCCGGCTGTGCAGGGCACTGATGGTCCGCCGATAGGCGCCGCCCCCGAGACCGGCCCTGGCCAGTGCCGCACGGGCCGCGTTGGCGCCGGGGCCACCGTGCACCGCCCCGCCGGGGTGGGCCGAAGCACCGGCCAGGAACAGCCGGTCGACAGGGGTGTCGGCACGGCCGAGGCCGGGCACCGGGCGGAAGAACAACTGCTGGTGCATGGCCGAGGTCCCCGCGTTGATCGCGCCACCGACCAGCCCGCTGTCGCTGCTCTGCAGGTCGTCTGGTCCGGCCACGTGCCGCCCCCGGATCAGTGAGGTGAACCCGGGGGCATGCCGCTCGACGACCTGCTCGATCCGGTCGGCATACCGGCGCACCTCGTCATCGGTCCAATGCGGTCCGCGTGGCACGTGGGTGTATGCCCAACACGCCTCGGTGCCGGCCGGCGAACGGGACGGGTCGCTCGTGGTCATCTGACCAAGGAGCAGGAACGGCCGCGCCGGGACATGGCCACCGGCCAGCGCCGAGCCGAAGTCGGTCAGGCCGTCCAGGTCGGCGTCCAGGTGCACGGTGCCGGCGGCACCCACCGCCGGATTGCACCACGGAATCCGACCCGACAGTGTCCAGTCGACCTTGATCGTGCTGTCATCCCAATGGAATCGGCGCAGGTCGGTCAACAGCCGCGCCGGCAACCACTCGGCGTCCAGCAACTGCCCGTACAGGACGGGGGCCGGCACGGTGGCCAGGACCGCCCGCCTGACCCGCACCAACTCGCCGTCGGCGTCGGCGACACCGACCGCCTCACCCCGCGCCACCAACACCTTTGTCACCGTCCGGCCACAGGCGACGGTGCCGCAGCGCGCGGTCAGCCTGCGCACCAACGCGGCGGTCAGCTCACCTGCTCCCCCGGCCGGCACCGGGAAGCCCACGTCCTGAGCCAGCATGGTCAGCAGCCACCCGAACACCGCGCTACCGGCCTGCACGGGTCCAAGATCGGAGTGCAAGGCGTTGCCGGCCAACAACAGTTGGGCGCCCTCCCCGGCGAACCGCTCCGCACCGAAAGTCCTGGCCGGCATCGTCAGCATCCTGGCCATCCGCAGGCCGTCGGCGGTACCGAGCACCCTGGCCAACCGCAGCCCGGCCCGCACCGGCGGGAACGGCGTGAACAACGCGTCCAGCAAGCTGTCCCGCACGCGTGACCACAGCGCGACCTCGGCACGCCACGCATCACCGTCGGCAGGCGAGAACGACGCCAAGGACGCGGCGGTCCGGTCCAGGTCGCGCGACACCACGGCGCAGCGGTCATCGGGCAGCACGTGGGCCAGGACGGCCGGCGCGTGCACCCAGCGCAGGCCGTGGTCCTCCAACGCCAGTCCACGCAGGACCGGCGAGGCGGCACCCAACGGGTAGAACGAGCTGAACAGGTCGCTGTGGAAGCCCGGTTCGATCAGTTCCTCGGTGCGGACCGCGCCGCCGGGTGTGTCGGCCGCCTCCAGCACGAGCACGTCCCAGCCCTCATCGGCCAGCAGGTTCGCGGCGACCAGACCGTTCGGGCCTGCCCCGATGACCACCGCGTCGACCGTTCGCGCAGGGCCGGTCACGTGGTCGGGCCTGATTCGGCACGTCCGGACAGCCGCACCCGCCCGGCCGCGAGATCGGCCAGCCGGGACAACGACTCCACGTTGCGCGGCCGCAACACCAGCGCCTGCAATCGGGCCGGGATCAGCCCGGCCGGGCCGCCCTTGGCTTCTTCCGCCATTTCCACGTGCGTCCCGGTACCGCCGTCCAGCGGGGTCAGGGTGAAGCGGATCGTGGCCGTGCCCAGCCACCACAGTCTCGCGGTCAACTCCAGTGACCGGTCCTGCTCGACCGCACGCACCTCGGTGACGTCCTGAATCTGCGCCGGCCACATCCCCGCACTGTGATGGATCCGCGTCCCTGGCGCAGGCCAGCCCGGGTCGACATCGCGAACGTGCGAGTTGCCCACCACCCAGCCCGCATAGGACCAACCGTCCGCCAGCAAGGCGAAGACCGCAGCCGGACCGATCGGCATGTCACGGGTCACGATGATCATCGGATACCTCCTGCACTCCACCTCGTCTGACTACCCACCAGCGCATCCGTCACACACATCGCCAACTCATCGTGTCGCATCCACCACAGCGTGCTGAGCGGTTGATCGTGCGCCAAATGGGTATTCGCTGGTCACATCGACTCGTGCCGAACAACTGGGGAGAACCATGCTGCTACCCGACCCTCGCGGCCCGATCAGCGGCGCGGTCGTCGACGCGCTTCTCGAGCGCGGCCCGGTGCCAGCGTGGTCGGATGTCGTCCGGCCGTTCAGACCCACCGCACTGACCCACGACGATGACATCCAGCTCGCGCTGTGGACGTGCTACGAACTGCACTATCGCGGCTTCGACGACGTCGACGACGACTGGGACTCGTGTCCGGAACTCCTCGCTCTCCGGCTGCACCTGGAGCGGCACTGGCTGGTCGAGCTGCGCGCGCTCGCCCCGGTCCCGCCGCTGGCCGTTGACGACGTGCCAGCGGCGTTGCGGGATCTCACGACGGCGGACGAAGGACCGTCGATGGCCATGTTCCTGCAACGGAAGGCCACGTTGGCCCAGTTCCGCGAGTTCGCCGTACACCGCTCCGTGTACCACCTCAAGGAGGCCGATCCGCACAGCTGGGCCCTGCCGCGGCTGGGCGGCGTCGCGAAAGCCGCACTCGTCGAGATCCAGGCCGACGAGTACGGCGGTGGGCGCGTGGAGCGGATGCACGCCGAGCTGTTCCGGCAGACCCTGCGGGCGTTGGGCCTGAACGACACCTACGGCCACTACGTCGACCAGGTTCCCGCGGTGACACTCGCGGTCAGCAACCTCATGTCGTTGTTCGGGCTGCACCGCCGCTGGACACCGGCGCTCCTGGGCCACCTGGCCGCCTTCGAGATGACATCCTCACTGCCCAACCGGCGCTACGGCAACGGCCTGCGCCGGCTGGGCATGGGCGCCGACGCCACCCGCTTCTACGACGAACACGTCGAAGCCGACGCCGTGCACGAACAGATCGCGGCCAACGATCTGTGTGGCGGCCACGTCACCGACCACCCCGGCTCCGCACCGGACGTCCTGCTCGGCGCCGCCTGCGGCCTCGCCGTCGACCGCGAGTTCGCCCGGTTCCTGATGGACCGCTGGCAGCAGGGCATGTCGTCGCTGCGCGGTCAGACGATCGGCGAACCACCGGTCGCGGCGATCACCTCGGACGCTCAGGGCCGCTCGTAGCGCGGAACTTCGCGGCCTTGTGTGTGCCGTCACAGAACGGTTTGATCGCCGAATGGCCGCATCTGCACAGCGCGATCGTGTCGCGCCGCCGTTCGATCGCCTCGCCGGACTGCGACACCAGACTGGCCGGGCCTCGGATCAGCAGTGGCCCGTTCACGCACGGCGTGATCGTCACCCCGAGATCCTCGGTGGACGCGTTACTGGGCTGACTCATCCCTCCTGACTACCCGGCGGACCGGCCACCCACACACACGCGCCCACGCATGTCATTCCTGGTCGGACCGCACGGCACTTCGGTCGTCACCCGCGGTTCCGCGTCGTCCGGTTCGACGGCGTGGCGGCGGTCTTGGGCCTATTCCCCTGAGGTGCAGCAGGAGTTGACGCCGCAGCAGGTGTCCACCGGTTCTGCCGCATCGATCGCGGTGGACCGGCCGATGGTGGGAGTGGCGTTCGTGGGCTTGATCGCTCGGACGATCGCCGAGTGCATGCCATCAGCCACTTCGTGCGTGGGCGTGATCTCGATGTCGGTGAAGCCCGCGGTGTGCAGGCCCTGGCGGTACTCGGTGAAGGACAGCGCACCGGCGATGCAGCCGACGTAGTCGCCCCGCTCCGCGCGCTGGTCGGCGGTGAGAGTGTCCGCGGCGACGACATCGGAGACGCCGATCCGGCCGCCGGGCCTGAGCACCCGGAAGGTCTCGGCGAACACGGCTGGCTTGTCGACCGACAGGTTGATGACGCAATTGGAGATCACGACGTCGATCGTGTTTGCGGGCAACGGGATCGCCTCGATCGTGCCTTTCAGGAACTCCACGTTCGTCGCTCCGGCCTTTGCGGTGTTGGCCAGCGAGAGGGCGAGCATCTCCTCGGTCATGTCCAGTCCGTATACCTTGCCGGTCGGGCCGACCCGGCGCGCGGACAGCAGCACGTCGATCCCGCCGCCCGAGCCGAGGTCGAGCACCCGCTCACCGGAGCGCAGTTCGGCGACCGCGGTGGGGTTGCCGCAGCCCAGGGACGCGGCGATGGCCTGGGCGGGCAGCGCGTCCTGCTCGTCGCCGGAGTAGAGGGTGGCGCCGAAGTTCGGGTCGGTCTCGATGGACTGCGGGCCGCAGCATGCGGTGCCGCCTTCGGCGACCGTGGTCGCGGCGGCGGCGTACCGCTGCCGGACGATTTCACGCAGTTCGGTGGACTGTTCGGTCATGCCTGGCTCCTCACGGGCGGTGCAGGGGCTCGAACCAGCCTGCATCGATGAATGTCGATTCAACCTTGCGCCCTGGATCGGCAAACGTCAATATAGAACCATGTCGAATCAGGAGCTGGAGGTCGTGGACTCCGGCGGTGGCGCCTGTTGCGTGGGGTTGGCGGCCGCGCCACTGGACGCCGAGCAGGCCGTCGAGCTCGCCACGGTGTTCAAGGCGCTGGGCGATCCCGTGCGGCTGCGGCTGCTGTCGATGATCGCGTCACGACGGGGCGGCGAGGTGTGCGTGTGCGAGATGACTCCGGAGTTCGAGCTGTCCCAGCCGACTATCTCGCATCATCTGAAGTTGTTGCGGCAGGCCGGGTTGATCGACTGCCAGCGGCGCGGGACCTGGGTCCACTACTGGGTGGTGCCCTCGGCGCTTGATCGGCTGGCCATGGTGCTGGGTACCGGCCAGACGGCCATGGGGACCCGGTGAGCCTGTCGCTGGACCCTCAGGAGACACCTTCGATGTCCGACCCGGACAGTCGTCCGTCGGTGCTGTTCGTGTGCGTGCACAACGCGGGCCGGTCGCAGATGGCAGCCGCGTTCCTCACCCATCTCGCCGGGGACCGGGTCGATGTCCGCTCGGCAGGGTCCGCCCCGGCCGAGCACCTCAACCCGGCTGTGGTCGCGGCGATGACCGAGACCGGCATCGACATCTCCGGCGAGATCCCGAAGGTGCTCACCGTCGACGCGGTCGAGGCATCGGATGTGGTGATCACGATGGGATGCGGTGACACCTGTCCGGTGTTTCCCGGCAAGCGCCATCTCGACTGGGCGCTGGACGATCCGGCAGGCAGGACCATCGACCAGATCCGCCCCATCCGCGACGAGATCGAGCGACACGTCCGCACCCTCATCGACGAGATCGCCTGACCCCACCGGCAGCCACGAGGATGATGTGGGCAGGTTGGTCGCGACGGGAGTCACGAGGACGTTGTCCTGACGGGGCCAGGCTGGACACCGAGGTGATCGCGCTGCTGACCCGACCTGGTCGAGGCGCTGCGGGTGGCCCGACAGCTGGGGCACCCGGTGCCCGTGGTCCAGGCCCTGCTCGCGATGGCCACCGTCGAACAGCGACGAGGCGGGACGGCGGAAGAACTGCTCACCGAGGCCGCGGCGCTGGCCGACGAACACGGATTCGGCCTGCTGTACCGAGGGCGACCGAACTGATCGGCGACCAAGGGCTGACCGGCTCAGTCGCCGTCGATCTCGTCCCATGGCACGCCGAACGTGGACCGGCTGACGTAGTCCAGCATCCGCAGCATGTCGCCCTCCTTGCCGTACCGGGTCAACGCGCCCTGCCAGAGGTCCTTGGCCAGCATGCTCACGACCGGCGTGGCGCCCGCTGCGTTGGCCGCGTCGGCCGCGATGTGCAG